>DATGGL010000084.1:0-16898 GCA_035308605.1 Bryobacteraceae bacterium | reverse complement strand
CCCAGGCTGATTCGGGGCCGAAGCCGGACTGAACCAGACGGAGGCGCGTGATTCCTCCGTCCAGCGATTCGATGTAGTAATCGACACACATTTTTTGTACAACGCCGGTGTCCACCGGGCCTCGGCCGCTGTAGGCGATGGAACGTTCGCTGCAAGTGCCGAAGTGCTTACCGGGCTCCCAGGCGGAGATGGTGGTTCTCCCTTCCATCCCCGGGCCCCAGGAGAAGAAATACTCTCCGCCGACGCGCGGATCGACGCGGGCTTCGGGCGCGAACCATTTCACAATCTGTTCGGGGTCGGTGATGGCCCGGAAGACTTCTTCGGGGGTCGCTTTTATGTCGATGACGGTCTCGTGGGATCTGCTCATAGTTCACTCCAGATTGACGGATTCGCTCGCCGGTTCTTCCAGCCTGACAGCGGGATAAACGGCGGAGAGCAGGCGGAAACGCCGCCCGCCTTCGGCGCGCTCGTTATGATATTTCGCCGCGAGGTGCGCGATGGAGGCGGTCATCTCTTCGGCGAAGGCGGCGCGGGATTCAGCGCTCGCGAAGCGGATCTCGGTTTCGAGCGTTAGCGTGGCGACGCGTTTTCCAGCACGGCGGGCGCGGATGCAGAGAGACGCCAGCGCGCGAATCATGCGCGCAGCAGTAGAAGCGAGATAAGCGGCAGAGAAGCGGTCCGCAGTGACGCGGTCAGCATTGAAACGGTCGGCGGTCTGTGGAGCAATCAGGAATTCGCGGGCCACGGCGCGCACCACGCGCTCCATGCAATTGCCTTTACGGCGCTCCTCGATCAACTCCAGAAAGCCTTCCCGCTCTAGTTCGCGCAAGTGGTAGTTCAGTTTCTGCCGAGGCACGCCGAGGCGGCGGGCGAGTCCGGCGGCGGAATCAGGCTCCGTTAATTGTTCGAGGAGACGAAGCCGGCCGGGCTGGAGTAAGACGCCCGCTTTTTCGGGGCTCTGTACGATTTGCAACGTCGCCAGCATGCATCGATTTAAGCACCGGAATCAACTCCTGTCAAGACAAATTATCTTGTCGGTTGCCACCCTAAGCGCAAGCTATCTCACTTTCCAACTAATCCCGACTAACAGATCGAGCTGATTCTGATTCGAGGAATAGGTTGATCCAAGTGAGTAATAGAGCCCGCTTACCGGCGCCGTCGCCCAACGCGTGTATCGGACCTGCGGGGCCAAGCGCAGGCGTCCCCAATTGAACTCGACGCCTCCACCCGCGACGAATCCCACGCTTGGACCGTAGCTGACCGGGACGCTCGGGCCAAATGGCAGGGGACCGGGCGTAGTGAGAGAAATCTGGCTGGTTCCGGCAACCCTCCCGCTAATCGTGCGTGGCGCAACTCCGGCTTCTACAAAAGGATGAAGAACCGGCAGTCGCAGCTTGTACTTCAATAACAGTGGAAACTCCCAGTCATTGTCGCGCTCCCTGGCGGTGGAATAATCGGTATCGTGAGCAAACGTTCTAAAAGAGCCCTGGCGATGATACACGGCGTCAAACTCGACGGCCAATCCATGCGCCAAGCCAATCTCGATCGTGGGTCCCACATCGTGGAATCTCGACTCAAGCCTGAACGCGGAGTCGACGCTGGGTCGATCGGCGTAAGGTGAGGGGAACAACGACACATCACCAGTAACGCGCCCGCCGCCGATTGCGCCGACAATAATCGATTGCGCAGCGCAGGCACAACAGGTTAGGAAAATAAAAAGATGACGCACGAGAGCACGGGTGCAACTCGTTCGCCATTCGGGGCCGTATTCTGAAGATTCACTGGCGAAGCGGCCCGCGCTGGTACTTCCTTAAAGACGGAATGAAGACAGCGTCAGCCCCGC
This sequence comes from Bryobacteraceae bacterium, assembly GCA_035308605.1. GTDB lineage: Bacteria > Acidobacteriota > Terriglobia > Bryobacterales > Bryobacteraceae > Palsa-187. The sequence continues at coordinate 15,055 of DATGGL010000084.1, read as the reverse complement.
GCGCGTCTTCGGGCGGGCTTCTCCTCAGCGACAACGTGTTCCGCGCTGGTCTCCGATGCCGCCGGCTTCTTCGCCATTGCCAGACTCGCTTTGAGCGCTTCCATAATATCCACGACCTTGCCCTGCTGCGGCTCGGGCGTCGCGACCACTTCCTGTCCGGCCTTCTTCGCCTCGATCATCTTCAGCAGATTGTCGCGATAGTCGTCGTGGTATTTTTCCGGCTCGAATTCGCCCGCCAGCGCTTCGATCAGATTCGTCGCCAGCGCCAGTTCTTTCTCTTTCACCAGGCTCAGATCCGTGCGGAACTCGTCCACTTTGCGGATCTCATGGGTGTAGTACATGGTGTGCATCAGCACGCCCTGATGCCCCGGCCGCAGAATCACGACATGCTCGCGGTTGTGCATCGCAATCTTCGCCACGCCGACGTAACCCGTTTTCTTCAACGCGTCGAATAGCAGCGCATATGGTTTCTCGCCCGCCTCGTCCGGGGCCATGTAATACGAAGTCTCAAAGTAAATCGCGTCCACCTGATCGGCTTTCACGAATTCCTGGATCTCCATTACCTTGGCCGTCTGAGGCGCGACCTTCTTCACGTCTTCGTCTTCGATCACCACGTAACGGTCTTTTTCGTACTCGAACCCCTTGACGATTTCACTGCGGGGGATCGGTTTATCCTCAGCCTGGCAGTACAAAACCTGCTTGACGCGGGAATTGTCGGCTTTGTGAAGCTGGTTGAAGCTGATGCTTTCGCTGCGCGCCGCGCTGTACAATCTGACTGGGAACGATACCAGCCCGAACGTCAGATGCCCTTTCCAGACCGTCGATGCCATCGCCGCTACCTCATGCGCTGGGTGCGCTTATTCACTATAACGCAAACATTTAAAGGCGGTTCTGTCGTCCCCTAAAAATGTCGCTGAAGAAATACGTAGAGAAGCGTCACTTCGACCGCACGCCGGAGCCGGCTCCAAAAGCCGCCGACCCGCACCCTCATTCGCTGCAATATTGCGTCCAGCGACACCACGCGACTAATCTGCATTACGATCTGCGCCTGGAAGTCGACGGAGCCTTGAAATCCTGGGCCGTTCCCAAAGGCCCGACGCTCGACCCGGCTGACAAGCGGCTCGCGATGATGGTGGAGGACCACCCTATCGAATACGGCAGTTTCGAAGGCGTGATCCCGAAAGGCAACTACGGCGCCGGCAGTGTGATGCTGTGGGATCGCGGCAGCTACCAGCTCCTGGGCGACGCGACCGCCGAAGAGCAGCTCGCCCGCGGCGACTTCAAGTTTCATTTGAACGGTGAAAAGATCCGCGGCGATTTCGCCCTGGTCAGAACCAAGCGCGGCAAAGGCAACGAATGGCTCCTGCTGAAGAAAAAGGATGCGTTCGCAAAACCCGGCTGGGACCCTGAAGATCACGCCCGCAGCGTAAAATCCGGCCTGACCCAGGAGGAAATTGCGCGAGGCCTCGAAGCGGATACTCCAAAACAGACGCACCGTCACGTCAAAGGCGCGCTAAAATCGCCGATGCCGCAGGACATCTCTCCGATGCTTGCCCAGATCGGCAAAGGAACCCCGCCTTCATCAGAAGATTGGATCTTCGAAGTGAAATGGGACGGCGTGCGCGCGATCTCTTATATAGAGGACGGCCGGTTGCGCATGGTCTCCCGTAACGGTCACTCGATGGAACGCCAGTATCCTGAGCTCTCCATCCTTCCCCATCACGTGAACGCGCAGTCCGCGATCCTCGACGGCGAAATTGCCGCTCTTGACGAACGCGGTCTGCCGAGTTTCGAACTGCTCCAGCGGCGCATCACCGTCGCCGACGCGAGCGCCATCGCGACACTCGCTCGCAAAGATCCGTGCGTCTTCTTCGCGTTCGATCTGCTCTACCTCGACGGCCAGGATCTCCGCGGCCTTCCGCTGATCGAGCGTAAGAAACTATTGAAAGAAATCCTCAAGCCCGGCGATCTGGTCCGCTACTCGGATCACTTCGTCGGCAACGGCCCCGAATTGCTGGCCGGGGCAAAAGCGCAGGGACTCGAAGGCATCATCGGCAAGCGGGCCAGCAGCTTCTATGAATCGCGGCGGACATCGGACTGGGTGAAGTACAAAGTCACCGAATCGGCGTCCTTCATTCTCTGTGGATTCACGAAAGGCGAACGGGATCTCTTCGGCGCGCTGGTCCTCGGCATTTTCGATCGTGGCAAGCTCGTATGGGCGGGCAACGTCGGGACTGGTTTCGATCGCAAGATGATGGCATTGATTCACTCGAAGCTCGCGCCGCTCGCTATTCCCGATTGTCCTCTGGAACCAGATAAGCTTCTGCCCCGCGAAGTCACCTGGACGCGTCCCGAATTAGTCTGTGAAGTAAAATTCGCGAACTGGACCGAAGACAACCGCTTGCGCGCGCCCGTTTTCCTGGGCCTGCGCCCCGATATCGATCCTCAAGATTGCGTACGGGAACCCGCCATGACTACCGAACACGTTCCTCTCCTTGCCGCTGATGTGAAAGAAGCCACGCTGACCATCGACCGGCATCGTCTCAAGTTCACGAATCTCGACAAAATTTACTACCCGAAAGAGCGCTATCCGAAGCGCGATCTGATCAACTATTACGACGCTGTCGCGCCGCTGATCCTCCCATATTTGAAAGACCGTCCTCTTTCGCTGCGCCGTTATCCTAACGGCATTGAAGGCGAGTCTTTTTTTCAAAAGAATGCTCCCGATAGCTTTCCCAAATGGCTGCGCATGGAAACCGCGCCGGACGGAATCCACTACGTCGTGGGCGACGACCGGGCGACTCTGCTTTTTCTATCGAACCTCGGCTGCATCGATCACAACCCCTGGATGAGCCGCGTCGGCTCCTACGATTTTCCGGACTACGTTCTGATCGATCTCGATCCATACGAGTGCCCGTACACGAAGATCGTTGAAGCTGCGTTATTGGTGCGTGGAAAACTCGAGTTGGCAGGACTCGAAGGCTATCCCAAAACTACCGGCGGCGACGGGCTGCACATTTACGTTCCGCTGGAACCGCAGTACACCTACGAGCAGGTTCGTAACTTCGCCCAACTCCTGGCCGAGTTGTCCATCGCCGACCGGCCCGATCTTTTCACCACTCCGCGCGCCGTATCGAAACGCCAGAAAGGACGGGTCTATTTCGACTGGGCCCAGATCGCGGAAGGCAAGACGATCTCCGCTCCCTACGTGTTGCGCGCCCATCCCGGAGCGCCGGTCGCGACGCCTCTCGCCTGGCGTGAAGTAACGCCCCGCCTGCGCCCCGACCAATTCCATATCGGTAACGCCCTCGCCCGCTTTGACCGCGTCGGCGATCTCTTCGAAGGCGTGCTTAAACGGCCGCAAAGCCTGGACGCCGCGCTCCACCGGCTCTCGATCGCCGTCAAGTCCTGAGCAACTTTTCTAAGCTCCGACGTACTCCGGCCTAGGTGTCATTCCCTAGCGTGTATCGCGCGGAAAGCGTTTATAATGATCTAGATCCGAATGCAGCTTTCCTGTCCAGAGTGCGGCACGCGAGACGTACTTGTGTCTCACCGGCGCGGCATTTCCGAATACTTGAAAGGGATCGTCGGTATCTATCCGCTGCGCTGCCAGCGTTGCAGGACACGGTGGGAAACCAGCGCTTGGGCCTCCGGCGCCTGGAAATACGCTCGCTGCCCGCGTTGTTATCGCCAGGAACTGACTACCTGGAGCCTGCAGTATTATCGCCCGTCGCGCTGGATCGTAATGCAACTGGGGCTGGGAGCCACTCCTTATCGCTGTGCGGCGTGCCGGTGCAACTTTACGAGCTTCCGCGCATGCAAGGAGAGGTACTCATGGCGGAAGCAGGACACCGGGAGGGCTCCGGCTCCCGAAACGACGCCCGATTAGATTCGGGGGACGTGAGCTCAGGACCGGGTACAACAAATAAAAATGGTTCCAAGTGACCCGTCGATCAGCTCGTTCTCCGGCCGGCATGCACGGTCAGAACTTGGCATCCGGATACGGTGTGACGTGAGCCCTTTACTCCCCGGCGCCGGTTTTATCCAGCCCCGGATCATAGCTCCGGTGCGCGTCCGCTTTTCCGTTCCGGTAGAAGCTCATTTCTCGATGCGGCCTTTTGCTCTCCGGCAGCGACGGCTTACCTTTCGGTCCGTCTCCGCGGCCGGGTCGACGCTCCTGGCCTGCATCTTCGAAATGATTCTGAAGTCTACGCTCAGCCCGTTCGGCCCCGCGCTCCCGCCCCCGTAGTGGCTTTTTATCGCCTTCCGGGGCACGTTCATCGCACGCAGCCCGTTGCCAAGTCCGATATCAGAACTCTCCGCCTGTACTCAAGCCTTCACTCCCCTCCGGGACCTCTCGATCCCTCGGGCTCATAGCGCTCAACTTGATTCCAGATAGAGAAGCTTACCCTTGCGAGTCGCCCGATCTTCCATCGCTCCCCGTAACGCTCGAAATAATTTCTTATTCACCAGCGCCACGGATCATCGTTTTGGATCCGCTACTTCCCGCCAGATTCGCTGTCCTTCGAACCTCTTGGAACCATAGCCATCATGCACCTAGATGAATCTAAGGTCAATAAAAAAACAGATCCGTAACCCCACTTTCATCAGGAAATATATTGCCTATAATCAGCACCTTACAGACGCTTTCCGTGAATTCTGTGTGGATAAAACGCGGTTGCTCGACCCTGTTTTGACAAGTAGGCCACCCGCTTACTTCGTGCGCGGTTCAGTGCGGGCGATTGATGACGCAATGCCGGCAAGCGGGTTGTCGCGTGGAATTCACGGTACCAGGTGCAGGATCATTCCGGTATCCGTAGCAGCCCATTGATGATCTGCGTCCGGCCCCGCCAGCACCACCGAGCGCGCGACGGCTTTATAGTCCACGTCCATCTCGCTCCAGTTGGTGAAGTCCGTGCTAGTGAGCATCCTCACCTTGCCGGGAATCGGGACGGACGTCAGCTTTCCGGGCGGCTCCACGGCTGCCAGAAATCCGCGCGGGCCGGAGAATAACGCGCCATCCGTTACGCGCCGGTCGGCTGCGTGGAAGACGCTGGCGCTCACTCCGGTTTTCGTGTCGATGCGATACACCTCGGAGGGCCATTCAAACGAGTCGTTGAACTCGAATACCGCCATCCCCTGGTTTTCCGCCAGCCGCACGCTCGCGACGGTTCCAAACAGCGGCGCGGTCGAACTCGACCACGTCGCGCCGCCATCCAGCGTCTGTAGAACAATGGCCAGGGTGGGCACCTGGCGGCGTTTTACGGCGCGTTCCGGCTCCATCCACGCGGGAAGGTGCGGATCGTCGGGCCGCGGCGGCTGCGATCCGCCCACGATGATTCCGTTCTTGCCGTCCATCCAGATCTGCGAGTAGACCGTGTGAGCGGCTGCGGCCGCCGGCTTGGCTGCCTCGGCCACGGGAGTCCATTTGGCTCCGCCGTCATGCGTTTCCAGGACCGTCTTCTGAAGCCCGATCGCGAAGCCGTTCTCACGATCCTTAAACCAGACCCGCGTGATGAGCCCGCCCGGCGGCGCCGGTCCCACCTTCTTATCCGGTTTGGCCTGCGGACCAATCTTTTTCCAGCTACGGCCCGCTTCGTCGGTGAACCAGATACTGTCGTCGGTCACCATCCAACCAGCGGAATCGTTCAGGAAAAAGAGCGATCGCGGATGTTCCTTAAGGGGAACCGTGGCCCAGTGTTCGCCGCCATCGCTGGTGACCATCGACACGTACTTCACTTTCCCCGCCGCGCCTTCGGAGACGATGCTTCCCACCGCGACACCCCGCTCGGCCGACGGGAATTCCAGGTCCTCGATGTAAAAATTCTCTTTGAGCTGATCGTAGAAGTATTGGATTTTCCACTTCTCGCCGTGCGCCATGGGCGCGATCAGCGCCAAGCATGCGATCAGAAACCTCATGCGCTTAGCTCCTGCGGGACGGCGCCATCACGAGATCGAGCACGTTACCCGAGGCGAGCGCGGCCGGATCGGCGCACGCCAGCGCGACCAGGCAGCCGGTCTGCTCGCCGACGGTAGTCAGCAATTCCATCTCGCCTCCGGTATGGAAATGCTGCTCGCGATGCTGGACGTTAATGACGCCGGCGACGCGATTCCTCACAATCACCGGCGCGGACAGAAACGCCTCGTAGGTATCTTCCGGGAGATCGGTGAACAGCTTGAAGCGGGGATCGTGATACGACTCGCGCGAAATCGACAAGAGGCGCCGCTCGCGCGCCACCCATCCCGTAAGACCTTCGCCCATCTTCAGACGGACCTTCCCGATGGTATCCGGCTGCGGATTGTTCGACGCGCACAGAACCAGTTCCTGATTCTGTACGAGGTACAGAAGACAGGAATCGCATTCCATGAATTCGACAACCAGGGAGACCACGCCGTCAAATGCCTCGGCGAGGCTCATGTCGCGGACCATGAAGCGACTGATTTTCTGCAGAAGACGCAACTGCTGCTCGGTATGTTCGAGCTGCAGCTCCAACTCTTTGACTCGAGACACCGGTTACATTATCCCAGAACCGGAGCGGCTTGGAGTTGGGTTTGTGCTTTACGCGCCGGTAAAGTCATGACCCGAAACAGTCGATGAGCCTAGCATAATGAAGTCACCTTCGGCGCTCCTCGCTTTACTCGCACTGACCGGCCTCAGCCTCGCCGCGGATCAGCCCTTGCGGATTCCTGATTGGTTCACCCCTTACCCGGGCGCCAGCCATCTAACCACCACTACCTCCGCCGTCGCCGCCGACGTATCATATACCGCGCCGGCAACGCCAAACGCCGTCATCCAGCACTATCAAGAACAGCTTCGAAAAGCCGGAATGGCGTTCCATGCGGACTTCGACGGAATCGGCACAACGATTCGGATCTCAGAAGAGAAGACACCGTGCGTGGTTCGAATCAACGAGCAGGAGGAGGGTGTCATCGTGAGCGCGAGTTGCGCACTATCGGCCGCCGCCGTCTTCTCGCCCATCATACCGGAGCCTCCGCCGCCCACTCCTGTCACAGAATCGAAACAGGCATCAGCGCCTACCCCTGCCAGCCGGACCATCCAATACCTGGTCGAAGGTACCGCAAAACGGGTTTCCGTAAGCTACAAGAACGCGTCCGGCGCCACGGAGCACAAGACCGTCATCCCGCCCTTTGAATTGTCGTTTCAAGCACCCGCCGGTGCGCCTCTGTATCTTTCTGGCCAGAAAATCCGCGTGACGGAACGAAACATGATTGACGACGATCCGAAAGCGGTTATGGTGGTCGCAAACGGAATCGATGGCAAGGTGCACGTGACGATTCGCATCAACGACAAGCTGCTGCAAGAAGCGAACACGTCGGCGCCGCTCGGCGTTGCGACCGTCAGCGGCGCGGTACCAGAGTAGAGTCAGGCCGCTACTTGCTCAAGCGCAGGATCTGCGACGCGACTGCTTGAAAGGCTTGCACGAGTTTAGTCCGATTCGCTGAGTATATGAACGTCCCCTGCGGTTGAGTCGGATAGTTTATGCAGGTCGGTTCCGCCGAGCACGCCGAGTAAAGAGTCGGCGAATTGTACAGATCGCCATTTGGATCATTCGCCAGCCGCTGTAAGAGAATCGGGTCGGGTTGATCGCCCGCGTTCCCGCCGAGACCGATTACGAAGATAGAGACGGGTCCGATACCGTTACCCGCCGCCAGGCCCATATTGGTGCGAGCCCGGTAGCCTATATTGTCTACAGTATTGAAGGCGCCAGCCTTGTAGGTGGTCCAGTTGTTCGCAGCGACATGGCTCCCATTCATCGTCATTCCAGTCTTGTAGGCGCCCGTGGCGGGGTTCAGCGCATTGCCGAAGACGTCGGTTGCCGGAAACCATGCGATATCCGGCGAAGGGTTGGCTCCGGTGAAATTATTCGAGGAGGTCGAGCCGTTGAAGGCGCATCCCGGCGCAGTAGTCCCCTGCGCTACATGGAAACTGGGCGGCGTGTAACCCACTGCGGAGTACGGATCCAGCATATAAATGAAGTAGGTTCCCTGGCTTGGATCAGCGCCATACGGTTGCGCAACCAGCCCTGTAATCGCTCCGAAGAAGCTCCCAGAGGTTCCAATATCGAGCCAGCTCGCAGGCATGCTGGTCCATCGGTTATTGACAGCAGCGAGACTTTGGAATCCGCCCTGGCTCATTTTTTTGCCGTTGAGGTCCGTGCAGTTGCTCGTCCCGACGATGCCGGCCGTGTTGGTCCCAGGATCCCAGAAATTCAACATCATGGTGTTCGGCAGTCCGTCGGTCTCGACCACCAAAACGTTCAGTGCTCCAGGAAGATTCATGTGATACAGCTCGTTATAGGCAATGGAAATTGCCCCCGGCGTCGCAGTGCCGCCCGCACAGGTTATGTTATCCAGCGCCCCGGCCCCGGTCCCCGATGCGTTGGTGTAGCCAAGAGTCGGCTGGAAATTCTGGATCGGCCTGGAATGCAAATAGTAGTTGTCGCTGAACGAGATTGCCCCGATGTAATCCCGGTTATTGGCGAACTGTCCTACGAAGTATTTTGCGGAGTTGATTAAGTCCGGACAGGACGTTCCCATTGAACCCGACCGGTCCAGCACCAGCATCGCAACCACCGTGCGGCGGGACGCGTTTCCGGTGGACCCGATCGTAGTCGCGCCAAATCCGAGCCACTTCATGAAGAAGGTGTTCACCTGCGTTGTCGCCGTCACCGTCACGTTGAACAAATTCGGATTATTCGGCGAGGCGAACACGTTCACGTTGGAGGCGCTCATCACGGTATTCTGTGTAGCGAAATAGTTGGCGGGAAAATTTGCGTAGAACCAGTTGACTGCGTTGTTCTGAGCGGACGTCGTCTGTGAGGCGAGACTGGATCCGATCGAGAGCGCTCGAGCGGCGGCCAACGCCGCGCCATCGACAGACGCCTGCAATCTGGACTTCGTCGCGTAAAGGAAGCCTACGTCGACAGCCAGACCGATCATCGGGACGATGAACAACAGTGAAACCGTCCCTAGCAGCAGGGTGATTCCACTCTCTTTTGATCTACGGTCGCTCTTTTTTGTCCCCATAACTTACTCCTAGAAAAAAGTCCTCGAATAGACGCCGCCGGCGGGATAAGCGGATATCCCCAGATCCGGTGACGCGAAAAACGTTTCGGCCACGTACATCTGTTGGCCATCCGAAAGCGGCGTCTGCAGGAAGTTGCCGAAATTGGGTGCCACCGCTCCTGCATCCGTGAGGTAATTCTGAACCAGCCCGTATGCATTGATGGTCGCCGTCGGTGTTCCGATCGCGCTGGTCACCGTGGTCCCATTGAACTGTACGCTCCTATTTCCGAAATCAATCCGTTGCAGGTAGACGTACTTATTTTGGTTCGTGCAGGCGGTCCCGACGGGAAGCGAAGAGCAGGATGCCGCGCCGACGAACATGACTTCGGACAGCACCACCCAACCGTTGCCGGAGTTCGTGTCGTTGTTATACATGTTAGTGACACCGGCCGTGAATCCCGCCCCGACATTCAGGCCATACCCTTGCGACAGGCGCTGTGCGATTTGTTCCGCAGGATAAGTCGAGAAGTCCACACCATGAATGTAGAGGTTCCCAATGTCGCGGCAAATTTGCGTAGTCTGAATCATCCGCAACAGGTTCATCCCGGTGACGAACGTCCACAGAAAGAGTGGCACGATGAACGCTGCGTAAACCGCGAATTCGATGATTTCGTTCCCGCGCTGGCGGCTGGCGCGGCGGGGAGCGACTCCGATCCGACTCATGCGCATCGTATCCTCCTCATCGCGCAACATTGTTAACTCCTGCTGGATATCCGCCCAGCACGTCGTCCGAATAAACATTGATATTTGCTGGAGATGTCGACCGGATCGGGTTCACCAGAGTCCCGCTGAGCGGGATCATCCAGTTCAACGGATACCCCTGTACGGAAACTTCAACGATGTTGTTGGGGATATTCCCGCCGTTGGCAAAAGGAATCGGGGTCGTAAGACTGTACACACCGGTCGCCGGGTTCGTCCCGAAGTAGTTCACTTTGATCAATCCGCCGGCTACCGTCACCAGCCCCATCGCGTTCTGCTGAACGATCGTTTCAACCGAGGCATCCTGCCCTTGCCCGCCGTTCGTCTGAAACGTAATCGCGTAGCGGCAGCCCTCGCGGACGGCGTTCTGGAGCGTTGTCCAACTGAATAACGCGAAGGAGACGTCGAAGAACGCCGTAATCAGGGCGAACGTCGGCAGCAGCACGAACATCCACTCCACCAGCGCGTTTCCGCTGGATGCTCTCCTCCGGCGTACCGATACACCGGTCGCTGGTTGCATTACTCTAGACCTCCACGCATCAACCACATAATCGATGGTATGGGCGCGGTCCTTTAGGATCTATCCGTACTTTTATGGGGATATCGGTAGTTAACGCCGTAGCTCGGCTAGGTACTATCGTTTAGCTCGTGCACTAAGGGGTAACTGGGGGGCAGCGGGGTGTACCTACCCCCGCTTGGACGAATCAGATGAACATCTCTTCGTCCGCGGTGGCATGAACCGGTCCGTTATGCCGTCCGCGCATCAGGAAATTCAAGGCCGCCCGCACGCCTGCCGTCACGCCCTGGATCTCGCGCAGCGGCTTCATGATCCCGCTGTGCACCAGCGCCACGGTTTCCTGGGTCCGGATCATGGCATCATCCAGCACCATCTCGGCGCGATCGAACTGCACACGCGCCCGGCCGCTGGCATCCTCCAAGACCTCATCGACGCGGGCGAGCTGTTTTCTAGTGACGTCCAGAATATCGCTGGTCTTCTCCGTGATCTCGTGGATCTGGCGGCGGCTGTCGTCGATCGCCACGCGCGAGCTCTCCACCAGCGCGTCCATCTTGGGCAGCAGCGGAATGGCCTTCTCTTCGAAGGCTCGGGCCGCCCGGTAAATACCGAACAAAAATCCCGCCTGAATACACATGGCGATGCTTGCGACAAATACAAAAACCGCGATGATGATCAGGAGCAGATTTTGGTCCATGTTCGCTCTCAGGGCCAGGCTTAGTCGCTGGGATTGGTGGTGGCTTCGCGATACGCCTGCTTGCCCGCCTCAACCGCCGCGCTCAGATTGTCCTTCTGGCGGCGCAGCGTTTCCTTGCTGCGATCCACCGCTTCGGCAGCCTGATCCCGCAGTTCCGTGCTGCGGCGCTTCACGAAATCGGCCCCTTCATTGGCCCGGCTTTTGAGCAGTTCCCGCGTTTCCGTTCCCGATTTGGGCGCGAAGAGCACGCCCACCGCTACGCCCAACCCCAATCCGAGAAAAAAATAGGATAGCTTGTTATCGTCTTCCATGGCGCGTCTCTCCCTGTTCTTGAGTCTACTGCAACTCCAGCATACCAACGCACACCGGCCGCCGCTGAGATAATCGGTACCTGGAACGGTTTCCGGTAGGTTCGTTCATGCCTCGCAAAGCCGCCACACCGCTCGACATCGCCGGCTTGATGGCCTACGCCGCCCGAACGCTCGCTTCGCGCGCGCAAACGGTGTCGGAACTGCGTACAAAGCTTCGCCGCCGGGCGGCCCGGCTGGAAGACGTCGACGCGGTGATCGCACGGCTGAAGGACGCCGGCTACTTGAACGACCGCCGTTTCGCGGAATCCTTCGCGACGTGGCGGCGCGAGAACCAGGGCCTGGGAAAATCCCGCGTAATGCGCGACCTGATGGCCCGGCGCGTGGCTCCCGCGGTCGCGCAGCAGGCGGCCGAGACGGCCTACCGCGACGTCGATGAAATCGCCATGATCGAGAATTTCCTGGAACGCAAGTATCGGGGCAAAGACCTGGGCACGCTTCTAACAGAAGAAAAGCACCTAGCGTCGGCTTACAGGAAGCTGCGGGCCGCCGGATTCACTGTGGGAAACTCGATCCGCGTACTGAAACGTTACGCTGCTGAAGCGGAACGCTTGGAAGAAATGGAGGAATGAGCGATTCCCATCTGCGTCCATCCGCGTGTATTTGCGGCCAGAATCAGAACTTAACCTTGGGAGCTTCCTTCGCCGCGGTATCAGCCTTGAAATACGCGTCCTCGCGCTGGAATCCGAACATGCCCGCCGCGATGTTTTTCGGGAACAGGGCGATGTCGGTGTTGTACTTCTGCACTACCTCGTTGTACTTCCGGCGCTCCACCGCGATCCGATTTTCCGTGCCCGCCAGCTCATCCTGAAGGCGCAGGAAATTCTCATTGGCCTTGATATTGGGATAATTCTCCACCACCACCATCAAGCGCCCCAAAGCCCCATCGAGCTGCGAATTGGCCTGGATTCGTTCCGCCGGCGTTTTGGCGCCCATCATCGCCGCGCGGGCTTCGGTGACTTCGCCGATGACTTTCTCTTCGTGCAGGGCCGCCCCTTTTACGGTTTCGACCAGGTTCGGGATCAGGTCGAGGCGCCGCTGCAACACTACGTCCACCTGCGACCATGCGCCGTGCACGGCCTCCCTCTCGGTAACCAGTTCGTTCTTGGTGCTCATGAGACTCCCGCCCACCATCAGCCCCACCAACAACAGAACTCCGACGATAACCAATACGATTTTCATACGCTCCTCAAGTCTCCAACCGGTCCACAAACTCGATCATTCTCCGAATACAGTCCAGATACCTGGCGAACAGCTCTCCCGGATCGCCCGGGTCCATCCCAGATTTGTCTTCGCGGATATCCAGCAAAATTTCGAACGGCGTCACGTCCATCTTCAGCGTCTGGGAGAGCTGATGGACCACCGCGCGGCGTTCGGTCTTCGCGCTGGTTCCCGCCGCCACCATCGCGTGCCGGCCCAGAACGCAGAAGGTGGATACCGAATCGACGCACAGCTTCAATAGCGCCGCCGGATCGGAGAGCACACCCGCGCCCTGCTGCCGCAGCCGGAACAGCTTGGCCCGCAATTCGTGTTCAATCTGCGCGCGATAGAACTTCCCATCGACCTTAACATCCGCGACCACGTCGACGCCGAACATCACCTTGCGCCGGTCCTTCATATCGCGAAACTCGATGGGGAAGCAATCCGCGGAATTGTGCACTTCCTCTTCGCTCATCAGCGTCGGCGCCGGGTGCTTGTGCTCGCGCCACCAGCGGAGAATCGGCTCGGCTTCGCCCAGTTCGCGCGGCGTGATTTCCTTGAGCACGCACAACACGTTCAAATCCGAAAATTTCGTGTGATGATCTTCGCCCGCGGCCGAGCCATACAGCACCACCGACACCAGCCGGTCGTGAAAGGAACGCTCGAATTTTCCGACCAGCTCTTTTAGTTCATCCATTGAAAATTACCAGTCACGCCATTACCAATCGCTGGACGAGCCCCCGCCGCCCGAATCGCCGCCGCCAAATCCACCAAATCCGCCGCCCGAACTCGATCCGCCAAACCCACCGCCGCCCCAGTTCCCGCCGCTTTGCCGTCCCATAATATTACCGAGAAGCATGCCGGCCAGTAACCCGGTGCCGCCGCCTCCGCCACCGCTGATGCGTCCGATGATCCAGAGAAACGCGAAAAATCCCAACACGAGCAGCGGGAACGGAATTCCGCGGCCTCGCGGGGCGGGGCTTCCGGTTCCACGCACCGCGCGATCCGGGGACAGCGCGACGCCCTTATCCTGCGCGATCCGCTGCCCGAATTGTTGCGCTGCCGCCAGCAGCGCCCCCGCATAATTCCCTTGCCGCAGAATCGGCCGTAGATTCCGCAGGACGCCGCCCGCATACCCGTCCGGAATAATCGGCTCCAGCCCATAGCCGACCTCGGCCCGATCCTTGTGATCCTTCACGGCCACGAGAATCAGAATGCCTTCGTCCTTGCCCTTCTTGCCGACCCCCCATTCGCGATACAGCTTGTTGGCGACGTCCTCGATCGGATCGCCGTCGAGCGTATCCACCAGCACGATGGCCATCTGCGCGCCCGTGGCCCGTTCCAGATTGGCGCAATAGGCTTCCAACCGCTGCTTGCCTACCGGATCCATCGCGTGAGCGAAATCGTTGACGTAGCCGGTAGGCTTCAGCTTCGAGGTATCGATGCCGAATAGGGCGGACGCCGCCAGCACGGCCAGCGCCGCGGCGTAGCGAACCGTCAATTTTGGACGCATGGAAGTATGGCCTAGCGTATAGCGGGACCGACCAGATCAGCGCGCCGGACGCGGAAGCCTTCCAGCCGCCCGAGCATCGCGACGGCCATCTGCTGCGGATCGAAGAACTGCGCGGCCAGCTTCTGCACCTGCTCCGCTGTCACATCTTCGATGCTGTCCAGCATCTCATCGACCGTGAAGAATTTCTTGAAATACAGTTCCTGACGCGCCAGGTTGCCCATCCGGCTCGAACTCGATTCCGACCCCAGCACATACGAGCCCTTCAAATGATCCTTGGCGCGCCGCAGCTCTTCCGGCGAGACTTTGTGATCCACCAGCTCGCGCAATTCGTGCACGATCGACTCGACCACCTTGCCCGCCGATTTTAGCGACGTGCCTGCGTAAACCAGCATACAGCCCGCGTCGCGATACATGGTCAGCTCGGAGTACACCGTATACGCCAGCCCCTGCTTCTCGCGGATGTTCTGAAACAGCCTTGAACTCATTCCGCCGCCCAGAATCGCGTTCAGGATGTAGCAGGAAAAGCACGGCTCCTTCGGCATCGGGACCGAAGGCACGCCGACGTAAACGTGCACTTGCTCCAGCGAGTTCTTGTTGCGGAACACGAGCGGCGCATGCGCTTTCGGCATTTCCTTTAGCTTGACGGTCGCGCGCGGCTTCAGATCCGCGAAGTGCTCTTCGGCCAGCTTGATAAGCCGCTTGTGATTCAAATTGCCGGCCGCCGTGATCAAAATATTCGAAGGCGTGTAGAACTGCTTATAGTAGCGCTCCACCTTATCGCGATCGAACGCGCGAATGGTCTGCTTGGTCCCCAGAATCGGACGTCCCAGTGGATGTCCTTTCCAGAAGTTGCTCGAAAAGATTTCGTGGATCAAATACTCGGGGTTGTCCACTTCCATCTTCAGCGCTTCGAGAATGACGCTCTTTTCTTTCTCGATATCGGCTTCGTGAAAAAGCGGATTGCGCACCAGGTCCGC
>DATGGL010000083.1:0-2372 GCA_035308605.1 Bryobacteraceae bacterium | reverse complement strand
TCGGTGGGCATCGTCCGGTGGCAGTCGATATTCTGACGGACGGCCGGGATGGGTTGGGGGCGGCGCGGCACTATCCGGCCTTTCCCCGATTTGAGGCTGAGTTCGACCGGCTGCCGTTTCGGGATGGGTCGTTTGATCTGGCCGTGTTTAATGCGTCGGTGCATTATTCGGCGGACTACTCTCGCACGCTGGCGGAGGCTCGGAGATGTGTGAGGAAAGACGGGCGGATTGTGATTCTGGATTCGCCAGTGTATCGGGAGCGGGTGCATGGGGAACTGATGCGCAAGGAGCGGCGCGAGCAGTTTCGGGCGCGGTATGGGACGGAGTCAGATCATATTCGCAGCGTTGAGTATCTGGATTTGGCGACGATCGATGGGCTGGCTCGCGAGTTAAAGATTCAGTGGCGGGTGCATAAGCCCTGGTATGGAGCCGCGTGGCATTTGCGGCCGCTGAAGGCTTGGTTGAAAGGCACCCGGCCGCCGTCGCGGTTTTGGATTCTCGAAGGGATATTGAAGTGATCGTATTTTTCAATCCGAGGGCGACGCGGCCGAAGAATCGAAGGTATCCGCTATCGATACTCGCGCTGGCGGCGATGATCGAGGGGCGGGAGGAGTACGAGATCGTCGACGGGAATCTCCTGGACGATCCCGCCGCTGCGATCGATGCTGCGATGCGTCGTAAACGTGCCCGGATGCTGGCGGTGACGGTGATGCCGGGGCCGCAGATGGTCGCGGCGATTCCGGTGTGCCGGTGGTTCAAAGAGATATATCCGGATGTCCCGATCGTCTGGGGCGGATATTTTCCGACGATTTATCCGGACGCGGCTTTGAATGCAAAGTACGTTGATTATGTGGTGCGCGGGCAGGGCGAGGATACGTTCGTCGAGTTGCTCGCCGCGCTGGAGGGACCACGGAAGTTTGGCGAGATTCGCGGGCTGTCGTTCCGGGATGCGTTTGGGCTGCATGTGCATAATCCGGAACGCGGGCTGAAGTCGCCGGGGGAATTTCCGGTGATGCCGTATCATCGGCTCGATCCAGGGAAGTATTTGCTGCCGTCGTTTTTGGGATCGCGGACGGTGGTGCATCAGGCGAGTATCGGGTGTCCGTTTCAGTGCAATTTTTGCGGCGTGGTGGATTTTTCGGGGTCGCGGGAAAAGATGGAAGCGCCGGAACGGACGGCGACCGTGCTCGGAAAACTCGCGCGCGAATATGGGGCGAACGCGGTGCAGTTCTACGACAACAATTTCTTCATGCGGGAGGATCATGCGCGGGAGCTGGCGGATCGGATGAAGCCGCTGGGGATGCGGTGGTGGTGCGAGGCGCGGGTGGACGCGATGCTCAAATATTCCGATGACACACTGCGGAAGATTCGGGAATCGGGATGCGTCATGATCTTCTTCGGAGTCGAATCCGGGTCCAACAAAAAGCTCGCTGAGATGAAGAAACAGATTACAGCGGAGCAGTCGCTCGAATTAGCCGCGCGGATTCGCCAGTTCGACATCGTGCCGGAGTACTCGTTGATTTTTGGAGATCCGACGGATTCTGAGGCGGATTTTCATGAGACGGTCGCGTTTGCCAAGAAGGTGAAGCGGATCAATCCGGCGATCGAGATTATTGTGCAGACCTACGTACCCGTTCCACAGAGGCGCGGTGAGATGTATGGAAAGCTCGATAATTTCGAATTTCCGACGTCGCCGGATGAGTGGGCCCAGCCGCGATGGTTTCATTTTGCGATGCGCAAAGATCCGGAGCTGACATGGCTGCCTCCCGAGCTGCGGCGGAAGATCCGCGGGTTTGAGACGGTGATGAATGCGCGATGGCCGACGATACAGGACTGGCGGCTGCCATCGTGGGCGCGGCTGATGCTGAAGGGCATGGGGAGCTGGCGATACGCGGCGGGCGCATTCGATAACCCCGTGGAACTCCGCTGGGTACAAAAAATAGTCCGGCTGCGGGAGCCGCGGCTCGAGAGTCTCTGATGATGGTCTCGGCGCGGGAGGGGTATCGCGCCTGGGCTGCTACTTACGATGACGCGGCCAATCCGGTCACGTCGCTGCTCAATCGATATTTGGAAGAGTTCGTCGGAGATACGCGGGGGAAGTGTGTCATTGATGTGGGGTGTGGGACGGGGCGGTGGGTCTCGCGCCTGGGCGCGGTGGGCGTGGACCTTTCTTTTGAAATGCTGGCGCGCGGTAACGGGCGCCTAGCGCAGGGGGATGCTCGGGCGCTGCCGTTTCGGGATGGGGCGGCGGATGTTGTGTTGTGCACGCTGATGCTCGGGTACGTTTGGCCGGTGGGGGATGTGATGAGGGAGATGGCCCGGGTTGCGCGTGGCGTAGTGATTGCGGCGGATCTGTATCCGAGGGTGGGATG
>DATGGL010000082.1:0-8890 GCA_035308605.1 Bryobacteraceae bacterium | reverse complement strand
AAGTGGCCGCGGCCAGCCTGATTCCGGAAGCGGAAGCGGTTGCCGGCAACGGACAGGACGATCTGCCTCTGCAATAATCTATCCAGCGAAAAGCGCCGATAGATGGTGCATGCATTGCGAACATTGCGGCGCGGCGATGCGCCTGGATCGGGATCAGGGGATGCTGGTCTGCGATTACTGCGGCGCGGAGTGTATTCCGGGGGCGGTTGACGACGGCGTTCAAATTGTCGGGCCGACCTCAAAGCATTGCCCGGTCTGCGCGGCGATTCTGTCGGATGGCCTGATCGAAGGACGGGCCCTCCTGTATTGCACGCAGTGCCGCGGCATGCTGATCACGATGGAGACGTTCCCCTCGCTGATCGACGATCTCCGGTCGCATCGGGAACGGTCTCCCGAATTGATCCAGCGCCGGGATGAGACGGACGCCGCCCGCCGCCTGCATTGCCCGCAATGCTCCAGCGAAATGGACGGCCATCCCTACGGCGGGCCGGGAAATGTCAATATCGATTCGTGCGAACGGTGCGAAGTGATCTGGCTCGACCGGCAGGAGCTGCGCAAGATCGTGGTTGCCCCCGATCATGAGCCTCTATACTTGAGGTATGGGGATGACGATCCACGTCCCGGTAAGTGAGGCCGCGCTCGAAGCGAAGCAAACGGCGCTGATCGGCGCCTTGCGCGCGATGGGCAGCGTCATCGTCGCGTATTCGGGTGGAGCGGATTCGGCATACCTGGCCTGGGCAGCGCATCAGGCGCTGGGGGAGCGGGCGGTTGCCATTACCGCAGACTCGGCGTCGTTTCCCGAATCGCACAAACGCGACGCGGAAGAGTTCGCCCGCGCCTGCGGGTTTCGTCACGAATATATTGAGACACGCGAGTTCGACAACCCGGACTACGTCAAGAACGATCGCGACCGGTGCTTTCATTGCAAGGATGAATTATTCGCGCGTCTGGACGAACTGGCCCGCGCCCGCGGCGTCCAGCATGTGGTCTACGGCGTGAATGTCGACGATCTGGGCGACTACCGTCCGGGCCAGCGCGCCGCGAAATTGCATCAGGTGGAGGCTCCGCTGGTGGATGCCGGGCTGACCAAAGCTGAAATCCGGGACCTTTCGCACCGGGCAGGATTGGCTACCTGGGATCGTCCGGCGTCGGCGTGCCTGAGCTCACGGATTCCCTACGGAACACCGGTGACGATTCAGAATGTGAAAACCGTCGATCGCGGCGAGGACGCGATTCGAGGGCTCGGGTTTCGCCAGTTCCGGGTACGCTTTCACGGCGAAGTCGTGCGCATCGAGATCGCCCCGGATGAACTGGAGCGGGCAATGACAGTCGAAATGGCCCGCAAATTCACAGCGATTTTCAAGCCACTTGGCTTTCACTACGTGACGCTTGATCTGGAAGGCTACCGCCAGGGCTCGCTCAACGCAGTGTTGTAGCAGGCGGTACGTAGTAGCGCTGTTTGTTAAACGCGTCCATCCGCTTCCTGCCGTCGCGGCTCGGTATCGGTGTTGTCGGGCCCAGAGCCACGAGCGACAGCGAGTGGGACTTTCAAACGCGCGCCCTGTTGAAAACGCGGTACCGTTCTCAAGACCTCTTGTTAAAGCGGTACCGTCCTCGCGCCGTTTGTTAAACGCGTCCATCCGCTCCCTGCGGTCGCGGTTCCGTGTCGGTGTTGTCGGGCACAGAACCATGAGCGGCAGCGAGTGGGTCCCTCAAACTCGCGGCCTGTCGATAACGCGGTACTGAGTTGAACGCGCCACCCGTTTCCTGCGGTCGTGTTCGCGTCACAGAGCCATGAGCGGCAGCGACTATTGTTGACCCCGTACCGTTGTCACTCCGCTTCTCGCCCCACAGGACCATGCCCGGAACGACGGACCGCTCAAAGACGAGGCTTGTCTTCAGCGTACGAGATTGGCACGGCGACCGCGATCACCACCAGGCATCCGATCGCGGAGTACCACAGGTACGCGATCGATGTGAATTTCGCCACTGCGAGAACCGCGGCCTGTCCTGCCAGGGCTCCCGAGAACACGGCGTTCGCTCCAACGCGTTTTATGAAGAAAGCGATCACGAACACGCCCAACATCGTGCCGTAAAAATACGATCCCACTTGGTTCACCACTTCGATCAGAGTGCCGAAACCCTGTCCAAACAGCATTGCGAAAGCGACCGCGTACAGCCCCCAAAACACCGTCGCCGCGCGCGATGCGATTACCGTCTGACGGTCGGTCGCCTCCGGACGGAAGTGGCGCCGGTAAATGTCGATTACGCTCACCGTCGCTAATGAATTGATCTCCCCAGAAATCGCAGACATCGCCGCGGTGAAAATTACGCCCAGCACTAGCCCCACGATCCCACGCGGAAGATAATGCGTCACGAACGAGAGAAAAATATAATTCGTGTCATTCTCGCCGGTGAGCTTCGCGGCCTCGCTGTGCACCGTGCTCATCCGCGCCTGCGCCGCGCGAAATTCGACGATGGCCGCGGCGCGATCGGCCTTGTCGCGGGCGTCTTTAATGTGACGCGCGGCAAGGCCACGCTGTTCGAACGCCAGCGTATGGCGCTGCTCGAGCGAGGTGTATTCGGAGGCGTGCTGCACGCGCTCCATCGCCCCGGGATGGAACAGCAGCGGCGGCTGGACGAACAGGAAGAATACGAAAACCATCGCGCCGATAAACAGAATGAAGAATTGCATCGGCACCTTTGCGACTGCGTTGAAGAGAAGACTCAGGCGGCTCTGTCCGATCGATTTCCCGGTCAAATAGCGCTGCACCTGGCTTTGATCGGTTCCAAAATACGCCAGCATCAGGAAGGTTGCGCCGATCAAGCCGGTCCACAAGTTGTAACGATCGTTCCAGTCGAGCCGGGGCTCGACGACGTTCAGCTTTCCCGCCGCGCCTGCGATGCGGACCGCGTCCATGAACGAAACATCCGCCGGCAGCCGGCTGATGGCGATCACCAGCGCGAGCACCAGCGCGCCCATGATCACGCCCATCTGTTGCACGTCGGCCCAGGTGACGGCCTTGATGCCGCCCGAAGCAGTGTAGAGGATCACCAGTCCGCCCATCACCAGCACGGTCACGCGAAAGGGCCATCCCAGGACCACGGACAACACAATCGCCGGCGCGGAGATGGCGACGCCGGAGCCCAGGCCGCGCTGGATCAGGAAAATCGCTGAGACCAGCGATCGCGTTTTCGCGTCGAATCGTTTTTCCAGATATTCGTAGGCCGTATAGACTTTGGCGCGGTGGAAAATTGGTACCGCGGTCGCCGCCAGAATCACCATCGCGATCGGCAGGCCGAAATAGAATTGCACGAACCGGAGGCCGTCCACGTAACCTTGCGCCGTGGTCGATATGAACGTGATGGCGCTGGCCTGCGTCGCCATGATGGAAAGTCCCATGGCGTACCACGGCATGGTTTTTCCGGCCAGCAGAAATTGATCGACGGTTCCCGACCCGCGGCCGCGCCAGAGCCCGTAGGAGACCAGGAAAATCAGCCAGGCGAACAGCACCACCCAGTCGATGGTGGTCATGGAGCGAAATGGACGGTGATGGCGTAAAACGCCGCGATCACGACAGCGAGATAGCAAAGCACGAACGTATAAACTCGCGGCCAGGTGCCCAGGACGGGCGGCGATTCATCCAGCATTTTCCGGTCGTCATTGCCGAGTTCTGCCATTTAATGCTGTCCGGCGCTCAGCATATTGGCGAACAGACGATAGGCGCCGGGCACGCCCGCCGGAAGCTCGCGGAACCAGACGTAGGCCGTGAAAATGTAGACGCCTTTTCCGTAGCGCAAGTACAGCTCGCCGCCCGGAAGCGCCGGTTCGCCGTGGTCGTGGCATTCGAGCACGGTTTGATATTGAGGATCCCATTCGCTGGCGAAGTACAATCCGCGCTCCTGCACCCAGCCTTCGAAATCTCTCGGCGAAATTTCATTGGGGACGTGCAAAACCGGATTCTCGGGATGGGTGAGCGTCACCGGCGCGTCTTCTTCGGTCACGCGATCGCGACTGATCGTGATCGGGAACGGGCCGACGTGTTCGAGCAGCGCGGCATCGCCTCCAAAAGGTCCGCCTTCCGGCACGTTGTACTGGACGATCAGCGTGCCGCCGTTCTGTACGTAATCGAACAGGCGCTGATAACTGGCGCGCAGGGACGCGCTGACGTTCCACGCGCGGACGCCTGTGACGATGGCATCGAAATGGGACAGATCGGTGGTCAGCAGATTATCGGCCGGCAGCATGGTGACGCTGGTTCCCATCTGCCGGATCGATTCAGGTTCCCCGTCGCCCGCGCCCATGATATAGCCGACGTTGCGCGCCAGGGTCTGAACATCCGCCCGGACGAGCCGCGTCTCGGACGGAGGAAACAAGGTCTGCGCCGGGATGTGCGGATAGGAAATCAGTTCCGTGCCGACGGCGATTTCGCGATTACCGACGGTCGCAATGGCGCGGAGCTGATTCTGAGAATCGGATGATGGAGGTGTAACTTCGAACGTCGCCGTGGTTTGCTGCCCCACGCCTGCCAGATCGAAGTGCTGCGACGCCGGCTCGACACGCCAGCCCGAAGGGGCGTCCAGCCGGACTTCGCCGGAACTCTTTCCAGCGTTGGAACTGATCGGAACATCCACGCGCCGCGAGCTGTTGTTCGGAAAAACCAGCGACGGTTCGGTGAAACGCAGGTCCACTGGCGGCACGACGGCAAGCGGACGCGTCGTCTCGCCGTACAGATGATCGATGTAGCGATACACCACCGGCCGCGCGAGATTCAGCTCCACGCCGGCAATCTTCACCCGGAAACGCGCTTCCAGCACCGGCGGATTCTCGGGATTTCCGATCATGCGCGGATCGGCCACCGAGTAAAGCCATCCGTCTTTCGGCTTCGCCAGCCAGTATGGTTGCGAGTACGGCTCGGTCTCGGGAAAAGTGACGGGCAGGGAATAGCGGCTCGGCTGGTTCAGCATCAGCACGGCGGTCGCGACGCTTCGGCTGTCGGTAACCCCGCCACCAGCCAGCTTGACGCCAAGCAGCGCGACCTGGGCGGGTGATCGCATCAGAGCCGTAACATTCACCTTGGCGCTGCCGCCGGGAACGACCGAGGATCGATCCACCGCTGCGTCCAGCCACAGGGATGCGCACAGCGCCATCGCTTCGTCCAGCTCTTTCAATTTCCGTTCTGCCAGCGGGTCCTTGATCGCCGCGATCATCGGCCGGGCGTCAGCCAGCGCGTTGAGAATCTGCTCGGGATGCGCCGGTGCAAATTCGCCGCGGATTTTCCCGATTGCGCCTTCAATTGCCTGCCCGCCGGGAATGCGATTCCAGGACGAATTGATGTCTTCGAAGGGATCCTTGTGCGCCTTGTCGCCCGCGATGGTGACCAGGTAATTCTTCATCGCGCCCTTTTGCTCCGGCGCCCCCATGGCCTGGCTGCGATGCTGGCTCCGGCTCATGCCGGCGATTTCGCCGTAGGAATAGCCCAGCTCAGGATTGTATTCGCCCAGATCCAGTTCGACGCGATCCGCCATTTTCTGAGCTTCTTTTTCCTGCTCCGCCGTGAACGCGATCACGTTGTACATCAGCCGCCGGGCCTGCCACGGCTGGACCCATTGCAGTTGTTCCGGGTACTTCGAAGGGTCGGCCGCGACGGAAAATGCTTCCCGCCCCAGAATCGCCGAGGCCTGGTGCTGGCCATGTCCATCTCGGGGCGTTCCTGAGAAGCGCAACACGATCACGTCCGGCCGGAAGCGGCGGATATTCCAGACGACATCGCCGAGCACCTGGTCGCGCGGCCACTTGGTTAAAGTTTCTTCAGGTGTTTTGGAAAAGCCGAAATCGATCGCGCGGGTGAAAAATTGTTCACCTCCGTCAATCTTTCGCGCCGCAAGCAGTTCTTCTGTCCGGATGACGCCGAGCGCGTCGCCCTGTTCACTGCCGATCAAATTCTGGCCGCCCTCGCCCCGGGTTAGCGAAAGGTACGCGGTACGCATATGACGGCCGCGTGAAAAATAGGCTAAAAGCGCGGTATTTTCGTCGTCCGGATGCGCCCCGATCATCATGACGCTGCCCAAGGTGCCCAACCGGTCGAGCTGTTGGCGGATCTCAGTCTCGCCGGCGACGCTTCGCTGCGCCTGGAGCGGGCCGAGCGTCGCGCACAAAAAAATGAGCCCGCCTACAAAAATATGCAAAGACCTGAAACAATACGAGTGTTCTGGCGTCGATTGAATTAGGGGCTCGCGGATGCGGTTTGAGGTTCGCACGAAGACCTAGTTTAGCAATCGGGTTAAGAGCCGGCGAGATACGAACCGCCGGTCGATGAGTTAGCTGGAGTCCGGAGGGCATCATGGCAGATGGAATCGGGGGCTGGTGGCAGGGGGCGCGGCAGTGGATCCGTACGGGTGTGCAACCCGGCCAGGAACTACGCACCCGCACGGAACCGCGAATAGGACTGGCGCTCGGAGGCGGCTTCGCGCGCGGCATCGCGCATGTCGGCGTCCTACGGGCTTTTGAACGCGCGCGCATTCCTATTTTCTGCATCGGGGGCGTAAGCGCGGGCTCCATCGTGGCGTCGGCGTTTGCTTCCGGCGCATGCAGCGACGAAATCGAACAGGTCGCGCGGACCATGCGATTCTCCGACATCGCCCGCTGGCGATTGAGCACGCAGGGCCTGGTCGGTTCCGACCGCATGCTGCTTTTCCTGCAGCGCTTGTTGAAGGTTTTCGAATTCGAGCGGATGAAGATTCCTTTGGCCGTCGTGGCCAGCGATCTTACGGCGGGAGCTCCCGCGGTGTTTCGCGACCGGGGGGACGTGGTTTTGCCGATCCGCGCGAGCTGCTCCTATCCCGGCTTGTTCCAGCCGGTCCGTTACATGGACCACTGCCTGGTGGACGGAATGATTTCGATGGACGTCCCCGCGGCTCCGCTACGCAGAATGGGCGCGACGCACGTCGTTAGCGTCGCACTGCCAACGCCAACCGAGACCGTCGATCCGCAAAACATGCTCAGCGTCGTGACGCGCTGCTTTCAGGTCATGAACTCGCGGACGGAATCGCAATGGCGCCGTCATTCGAATCTGGTGATCACGCCGGAAGTAAGAGACATCGCCTGGAACGCATTCGAAAGCGCCTCACACGTAGTAGCGGCCGGAGAGCGAGCCGCCAACGCGATGATCCCCCAGATCCTCCGCTGGTTCACGCAGAAACCGGATACAGTCGCAGTAGCGTGACAGTTTGCTTCGTGCGAGTATCTCGTGCGCGGTTCAGTGCGAATGCTTGATGCCGGAGCGCCGACACCGACCCACGCGCGCCAGCGAGCGGGTGGCCGAGTGTCTCCGACCCGTCTGGTGTTTCTTCTGCCCGGCACCCCGCTTACTTCGTGCGCGGCTTAGTGCGGATGATTGATGACGGAACGCCGACACAGAACCGCGCGCGCCAGCGAGCGGGTGGCCGAGTTTCTAATTCGACCGGGGGCTTCTGCCCGGCGACCTGCTTACTTCGTGCGCGGCTCAGTGCGAGTGATCGATAACGGAACGCGGACACAGAACCGCGCGCGCCAGCGAGCGGGTGGACGAGTGTCTCAAACTCGGCTGATGTCTTCCGCCCCGGCGACCCGCTCACTTCGTGCGCGGTTCCGTGCGGATGATTGATGACGGAACGCGGAGCCGCGCGCGCCAGCGAGCGCGTGGCCGAGTGTCTCTAACCCGGCTGATGTCTTCTGCCGGCGACCCACGTGCCTAGTTCCGTGCGGATGATTGATGACGAACACAGAACCGCGCGCGAGCGGCTAACCCGGCTGACGTCTTCCGCGCGCAGCAAGTCGCCTAGTTGATATCTTCCGCCCACTCGCGCTCGAGCATTCGTGAATATTCGCCCGACGCGAAAATTTCAAATTCGAAGTTCTGGTCGACGATTTCGGAGAACTGCGTCTGGGTTTGACGGCACATGAACATCTGGTCGGCGTAGCGATAATAATTGCGGATAAATTCGTCGCTCAAGGTATCCCTATCCGGCGCGTTGCCGAAGATCGCATTCAACCCCAGCGCCCGCGTGAAAATCGCCTTGTAATCAGCCACGCCCCATTTGCGGAGCTTGGCCTGCACGGTCGGCGGGGTGTTATTCACCAGGTACGCCGCAAAGCTCTGATACCGGACCCCGGAATTGCGGAGATCCACGTTGTGCTCCAGATGATCCAGACACTGTTCGATCCAGCGCAACACATCTTTGCCCACGTAATACAACATGCGAATCTCGCAGTAGCGGCCGTCCAGAAGCGCCCGGTCCAACTCGTCCGCGCTGCGCTCGCCGGAGGGAAGCAGCCCTTGAATCATCAGGCTGGCACGCGAACTTTCCACCAGCTTATCCGGCCCCACCGCATCGGCGAAAGGATGGAGAATCAGCGGCGGGAGCATGTTGACTTTGGTCATTGTGTTCATCACTCGATGAGCAAGTATGACAAATCAACGGCGTTCGGTAAGCAGTACTTTGGCCTCAATTGTCTGGGACCCGCGCAGAACCTTCACCAGTACCAGATCTCCAGCCTTGTGAGCGCGGAGGGCGTAAGTAAAATCATATAGATTGCCGATCTCCTTCCCGTCGAATTCGATCAGGATATCGCCGGCTTTGAGGCCGGCTTTCGCGGCCGGCGTCCCGTCCCGGACGTCGGCGAAGCGTACGCCCTTGGGAGGCTCGTTGAAGTCCGGAATACTTCCAAAAGCAGGCCCATAGCCGGATCCGCCCCCGCCGGAGGTCGTCGACGGTTGCGACGGCTCCGCAACATGAATGAACTGCGGACGTTCGCTGGTATTCTCCAGGCTCAGCAGGACATCGGCCACGTAATCGAGCAGAGTTGCCGCATCCGCCGCATCGATCTTATCGGCGGTATCGCTGGGCT
>DATGGL010000081.1:0-44477 GCA_035308605.1 Bryobacteraceae bacterium | reverse complement strand
GACCACTTCGGCGTGTCCTGTGCGGTCGGTGCAGACGTCTTCATAGGTCGGATTTTTCAGCGAACCGCCGGCGTAGCCGACCTGCGTCGACTGGACCCCAGCCAGCCTGCGGAAGGTTTCTTCGACGCCCCAGAAACATCCCGCGCCGAACGTGGCTTTTTCCATGCTTCAATTGTAGTTTGCCGAAGCTTCGCGTCACAAACCAAAGCCGCGGCCAGGTGCTGGCGGACCGGGCCGATATAGCCGACACCAGCGCCAAGCGTCGCACGGGCCTGTTGAAGCACACCGGGCTCGAACCCGGCGAGGGGCTCTGGATCGCGCCGTGCGAGGGCGTGCACACGTTTGGAATGAAGTTTGCGATTGACGTGCTGTTCCTCAACAAGAAAAAGAAAATTCTCAAAGTGCGGCCGAATATGGTCCGGCGCCGCATGGCGTTAAGCTTGCGCGCACATTCGGTATTGGAACTGCCGGCGGGAACGATCGAAGCAACGGGAACGGCGAAGGGCGATCAACTGGAGTTCGAAAAGTATGGCGAGGAGCCAGCTACTTGAGCAATTTGCGGTGTTCTTTCAAGATGCACTTGTCCATCACGACTCCAAGCCCGGCAGTGCGGGCGCGATCGGCGGCCGCTTCGTCGACGACGCCTTCCTGCATCCATACGGCTTTCGCCCCGATCTTGATTGCCGAATCGACGATGTCCGCGACGTGCTCGGAACGCCGGAAAACATCGACGATGTCGATCTTCTCGGGCACGTCTTCCAGGCGCCGGTAACTCTTTTCGCCGAGCACGGACGTCTCGTTCGGATTCACGGGAATCACCCGGTATCCGGCGCGCTGCATGTACTCGGAAACGCCGTTGCTGGGGCGCATCGGGTTACCCGAGAGGCCGACCACGGCGATCGTGTGAGCGGATTTCAGAATCTCAGGAATGTTGCTGGCCATCGTCCAGTTTCAGGAGCTTGCGGAACCGCTCGATCTCTTTCTGCGTGAGCACCCGATAACGGCCGGGGGCCTGATCCAGCTCCAGGAACCCGATCTTCACGCGGCGAAGCTTCTCGACCAGGATTCCGAAATGCTTGAACATCACGCGGATTTGATTCTGGCGGCCCTCAACTAGTTTCACTTCGTACCACGGATTCGCGCCGTGCTTGATGCGCTTCAGCTCGGCCGGGGCGGTTTTGCGGCCGTGAATCGGGATACCCTCGCGAAAGGATTTTTCCTGTTCGGCGGTCAATTCGCCGTTCACCTTGACGACGTAGGTCTTGATGACGTGACTGCCGGGCGCGGTGATGCGATGGGCGAATTCGCCGTCGTTGGTCATCAGCAGGAGGCCTTCGCTGTGATAATCGAGACGGCCGACGGGGAAGACGCGCTCTTTTATGCCGCGCAGCAAATGGATGACGGTTTCGCGGCCTTCGGGATCGGACGCTGTCGTGACGATGTTCTTGGGCTTGTTGAGAGCGATGTAAAGATGACGCTTCGGCTTGCGCAGCAGGTGGCCGTCGACCTTGATGTGATCGCGTTCGAAATCGGCTTTTGAGCCAAGCTCCGTGATGGTCTCGCCGTTGACGGTGACGCGGCCTTCGACGATCAGTTGCTCCGACTTCCGGCGGCTGGCTACGCCGGCCTGCGAAAGGATTTTTTGGAGACGCTCTTCACTCATTCTTGGGCGAATCGTCGCCTGGGGGAGCTTCGGCGGCCTGGCTGGTCGCCGGATCGGTTGGCTGTTCGGTGACCGGGTCCAGTGATTCTTCCTCGACGATTTCCAGCCTTCCCAGTTCTTCGAATTCCTTGAGCGTCGGCAGTTCGCTGAGATCTTTCAGGCCGAACTGGACCAGGAACTCTTTCGTGGTTTTGTAAAGGATCGGTTTCCCGATTACGTTCTTACGTCCGGACTCGGAGATCAGTTTCCGGTCGAGCAGCGTCTTGATCACGCCCGCGCCCTGCACGCCGCGGATTTCCATGATCTCGGGCGTCGTAATCGGCTGCTTGTAGGCGATGACTGCGAGCGTTTCGAGAGCGGCAAGAGACAACTTCAGCGGCGGCGTGAGTTTCTTGACGAACGCGCGTACCGCTTCATGGTGCTCCGCCTTAGTCGCCATCTTGTAGCCGCCGGCAACTTCACGAATGGTCAGGCCGTGCTCCGGTTTCGAGTATTGCGCGACCAAGTCATCGAGAAGACGCTTGATTTTGTCGAGCGGAGCTTCGAGGGCCGCCGCGATCTGCTGCGCCGAGAGCGGCTCATCGGTCACATATACGATCGCTTCCAGAATCGCTTTGAGCTGCGCGTCTTCACTGTCCGAGGGGCGTTCCTCGGCCAGTTGCGTTACATCCAGTTCATCCATGTTTACGTTAGTTATATCCTTCGTTGATGGCGGTCATCACTTGCTCGGAACCAAACGCCGCCTCGAATCCCGGAAGGCGCTTCAATCCGATTTCACCGAACGAATCCTTTTGTACCAAACCGATCGCCTGCAGCTTCACCAGTTCGAGCACCGCCAGGAACAGACAGATCATCCCGCGACGGCTTCTCTGGCGCTCGAACAACTCGCGCGCGGAGATGGATTCCTTCCGGCTTTCCTGTTCGAACACCTTGCGCAGGTAGCGAATCATATCGGGTACGGAGACGTCCTCGGTGCCGATCTCGTACACGGGCCGGTTCTTGGCGCGTTCGAGGACGCCTTGAAACGTCTTCACCAGGTCGAAAAGCGTGACGGTGAGACCGGGATTCACTTCCTCGCCCGCGAACAGGTCCATTTGTGGATTGGACCAGACGGCTTCCTCGATGACACGCTTCTGATGCAGCATTTCGGCCGCGGCCTTGAAACGCTCATGCTCCAGAAGGCGATCGACCAGTTCCTTGCGCGGATCCTCTTCCGGCATCATCTTTTCGAGCTCTGGATCGCGCGGCAACAACATCTTCGATTTGATATGGATCAGCGTCGCGGCCATGAACACGAACTCGGCGCTCACCTCCACGTCCATTTCGAGCGCCTTCTGCATGAATTCGAGATACTGCGCGGTGATCTGGGCGATCGGAATGTCGTAGATGTTGATCTCCTGCTTGCGAATCAGATCCAGCAGCAGATCAAGCGGGCCATCGTAATGTTGTAGATGGAAATTGAGCGGAGATGACACTTCTCCTTAGAATAGCAAGGCGTCAGTTGTTCTTCCTGCGTTTTTTCTCGGCTTCGCCCCCGGCTCCGCCGAAGTGCAGGGTGACGTCGACGATGTGTGATTTTTCGTCGATGTGGGGCTCGGCGGTGGTTTTGCCGAGGTTGTCGAAGATGCCTTCAGCGCGGATATCGTTGAGGAACGAATCGGGATAATCGGGCTGGTATGGCGCTCCGGTCTTGACGGCCCAGATCTTCCGTATGGGCGGCTCGCTGAGAAGGTCCAGGCCCACAATTTCGAGCTTGCCCATTTTGAATTGCGGGCCTGGCTCGACCGCGATCAGGATATCCACGGTGTGCGCCTTGTCGTCGATCCTTCGATCCACGTGGCTGATCGCCTTCAAATAGCCTTTGCCGCGATAGCGGGCGAAGATCTTGTCCTGGGCCGCTCTGACGTCGTCGAAATTAGCGATGTCTTTGCTTTGAATGTTCGCGATCCGCTGGAGTTCGTCCGCTTCCGCCCGCGCCACCCCAGTGAATTCAACTTTTCCCATGCTGTAGGAGGGCCCTTCATCGACGGTCACCGTCACGATAACGCCGTCGACCGACGGTGCGGGCTCAGCCGCGATTTTCGGGAACGCGACACGGATTCGACCGCGGGCGTCGTACAACGGCCGGACACTCGTGTCGAGCAGCACGCGTATCGCCGCTTCGCTGTAAGCGGTTCCAATGGCGACCTCGCTCAGGGCCCGCATCAGTACGGGCGCCGGCAAGACCTGATTGCCGTTGAAATGCACCTCCGCGACCTGCGCGCGAGGCGTGTTCGGCCGGAACAGGAGCATCAAGGGCCCGGGCAGATCGGAACTGAGCTTGCCGGTCACGGTCACCTTGTCGCCGACCACTTGCTGGATGGCCTTGATGTAGCGTTCGATCACTTCCTTGGTCGCGGGAATCTGATCGCCGAGCAGCGGCTCCTGTTTGCGGAGTTCGGCGCGCAAAGCGTCATCGGGCATGGGCAACTCTTCGAAGCGATAGGAATAGAGCTGGTCGACTTCGGCGACTTCGAGGACTGCGTCGTATCCGGTATTCGACGCACTCGGCT
This sequence comes from Bryobacteraceae bacterium, assembly GCA_035308605.1. Taxonomy (GTDB): domain Bacteria; phylum Acidobacteriota; class Terriglobia; order Bryobacterales; family Bryobacteraceae; genus Palsa-187. The sequence continues at coordinate 40,262 of DATGGL010000081.1, read as the reverse complement.
TGAACTCATAGCCGACGCTTTCAAAGGCCCCTCCGGCCAGCAGGCGAGCACGGGCGTTATCGAAATCGGCCTTGACTACCGGCGCTCCGATCTTCAATCCAGATGCCGCGATGATCTTTGCCGATTCGATCCTGCGATTGCCCTGGATTTTCAGAGTTTCGAGCGGGAAAGTCGTTTGTTCCTGGGCCGGTGGAGGGGGCGGCGGAGTACGCTTTTTTTGTTGCGCGTAGGCTGTGACTATGCAGGCGAACGCCGCGACAGTAAGCCAGAAACGCATACCCATACCGATGTTAACGCCCCTGGGGCGCGCTGGGTTTCACTCAAGCTCGATGGTGATGTACATCAGTTTGCCGCTGCGCTCGATTTGAAGCACCGCGGAATCCCCGGTCTTTAACGAATCGATGGACGCGCGCAGTGCTTTCACGGTGACGATAGGAGTACGGTCGAATTCGTAGATCACGTCGCCGACTTGCAGGGCTCCGCCGGAGTATGGCGGATTGGGAGATCGCGCGGCTACGACAATGCCATACTCGTGCCGAAGGTCGCCGATCATGGCGGAAAGCTTCTCGCTGATCTCGATTCCCAGGATGCCGAGCTTTGGAACCAGATTGTCGTCGGGGTTCACCATATCGGCAAAGCGCTGGGGATCGTCGTCGCGCTCGATCACCGGGATCGTATAGTCGACCTTCTCTCCATCGCGCAGCACGGTGATTTGCACCAGGTCGGACGGTTTCAGACGATGGATCGCGGTTTCCAGTTGCGGAGCATCCTCCATCGTGGCGCCGTTCAGCGTCAGAATGACATCGCGCACCTTCAATCCGGCCTTATCGGCGGGGCCATCAGGCATCACGTCGGAAGCGATCACGCCCCAATCCTGCGAAAGCCGCAGACCCTTGGCCATCTCCGGCGAGATGGTCTGGGCGAGGATCCCGATCTGCCCGCGATGCACATGTCCGTCTTTCCGGATTTGATCGTAAACACTCTTGACGACGTTGCTGGGAATCGCAAAACCTATCCCCTCGCTTCCGCCTGACTGGGTGAAGATCAGCGTGTTGACGCCGACCACCCGGCCTTCGGTGTCCACCAGCGGTCCGCCGCTGTTGCCGGGATTGATGGGTGCGTCGGTTTGCACGTAGACCATCGCGTCCTCCGGGTGCAGCCGCCGCGCAACGGAGCTGACGATCCCGGTCGATGCCGAACCTTCCAGGCCGAACGGGTTTCCAAAGGCCATCACCAATTGACCCTGCTTCAACTCGTTCGAATTCCCAAGTTCCAGGACGGCCAGGTCGTTCCGCTCCACCTTAATCACCGCAAGATCGGATTCGCGGTCTGTGCCGACCACCTTGGCTGGAACCGTCGATTCACGGCTGTTGCGGCTTTCGGTGGCAAAGCGGACCTCGATCTTACGAGCGCCCTGGACTACGTGATTGTTGGTGACGATGTAGCCGTCGCTTGTCAGGATCACGCCGGAACCGGTACTGCGCTGGGTGGAAAGCAGGCTGCTGGCGTTGGTGCTTTCCGTTTCCTCGGAGGTCGCGTAGCCGGTGGAAAAGATCTGCACGACGGCCGGCCGGACCTTTGCCGCGAGCGTTTCAAAAGAACCGCTAAGGTCGCGCAACGACGCCAGTTTCCCAGACGAAGTGGTTGTCTGAGAAAAAACAGGCGCTAGGAACGTCGCGCCGAGCAGCAAGATCGAGTTGGGGCGCATGCACTTCTATCGTAGCGCCCGGAAAAAGTTATTGGTTCTTGTTCTGCTCGTCCTTATTCTCATCGTCTTTAGAGGCGGGCGCCCGCATCTTGATCATGGGCGGCTCGGATATGGTGTAGTCCGCGGGAACTTCGAACATCGACCGCAGGGGCTCGGCCCGATTGATGTTGGTAAGTTTGTAAACCGTTTCGCCCATCCGTGGATCGCTGTGCCTGGACATGACCAGCACTTGCAGCTCCTGGGAATACCAGCGTTCAGAAACAATATTGATGTCGCGCTCATTTCCGATCTGCCCCGCGGCGATGGTAGCCGTGGTGCGCGTACCTTCCGCCTGGACCCCTTCCATGGTCTGTACGCCAAGTTTCTCCACCTTCGCCGGGGATTTATCGTTGCCGCCGATGATGTGCGTCTCGACAAACATTCCGGGAGCCGCCGCGCCGCCCGTGCTGTAACCGAAGCTCCGATTGGTTGAGACTGTAGTACCGGGCTTCACGGCCGCGATGGTCGTCGCGAATCCCCCTCCGATGCCGACCATCTTATGGGCGGTGTGCGTCGATGCGTCCAGCGAGTAGCTCACTTTAGCGACCGGGTCCGAGATAAACACGGCCTTAACGGGAACGCCCTCCGCGCTCATGGTGCCGAGTTTGCCAATCGATTCTTCGCGCCGCTCCCGTCCTTCGCTGTCGCGATAGATCATGGACGAGGACGAGTTCACGATATGGCTCCCGTCGGCCAGGGTTTGCGTCGTTTGAGTCACAGCTTCGGCGGAATAGGGGGCCCCTTTGATAGGATCGCCACCCACCAACTGGCCGCCGACGAACTGGAACGTGTGGTCCAGCATTCCCGGTCCCGACAAGCCCGGCCCCGTCGTTCCGGCTGTCATCATTCCGACTTGGGCCTTGATCTCGCCCATGTGTTTCGGCTCGGCCTCATGCGGATCCTGGGCGAACAGCCCGGCGGCGAATCCCACAACCAATCCCACAACCGGCAATCCACTCCTCAAGATGATCGCGTTCATATCTCTATTCTCCTTGAAATTACCGAGAAACCTTGACAAACCTGATCGCCGTCGCCAACCCATCTTCGCTCAGCAGAACGTCGGCCTGCACGCGTTCCGCGAGACGGTCTTCGCGGACCGGCAATCCGACGGTTCGCATCGCCTCGGCCGGCAGGTCGACGCGCACCAACGCTCCGCGGCCGATCGGCGGCGGGACGTCCATCAGCGGGAAGAAATCGGTGACGATTTCGCGCTGCACGGCATTCCGGGCTCGTGCTTTTGGCGTCGCAGGCAGGTTGATTGGGGGCGAAGTAGCCGGCGCAGGGCCCAGTTCAGGGCCCAGTCCAGAGTTGGCCGCAGCGGATTCCGTGGGTCTCGCGACGGGAACTGCACTGGCCGGCCGCGGCCGTGGTGCAAATGTCGTAAAGATCACGATGACCACGGCCGCGGCGCTGGCCCAACCGAAAATCTGCCGCCGTCTTTTCGCGGCCCTGTTCCGGCGGAAAGCGACCCTTAACCTCGCTTCCATCTCCGGCGGGGCCTGATGCTCGCGGTCGCTCTCCGACAGTGCCTGCAATGCTTTCAAGACGTTGTCTTCAAGATTCATCCCGCACCTTCCGCGGCCTTTATAGGCGACGCAAATCCCAACTTCTTGACGAGCATGGCCCGCCCGCGATTCAATCGCGATCGCACGGTCCCCACCGGGCAATCGAGCGCCGCCGCCGCATCCTGATAACTCAGGTCCTGCAAATCGCACAGCACTACCGCCTCTCGATACGCTCCAGGCAAGCTCAGCACTGCGCGCCGCACCTGCTCGATGGTTTCGCGGCGAGTTAAATCCTGCAACAGATCGACATCGCCGGGGCAATCCTCGATGGCGTCCGTCAATTCCTCCGTCGCGTGAGCCCTCTCGATGCGCCGCAGGACCAGATTGCGGGCGATCCCGTACAGGAACGACGCCAGCGTTCCGCGCGCCGGATCGAACCGCCTTCCGTGCTCCATCAGCGCCATAAAAACCTCTTGCGTCACATCCTCGGCCACCGTCACTTTACCGGTCATCTGAAGCGCGAAACGGTACACGGCACTCTGCCGCAGGCGATAGAGCGCGGTGAACGCATCCTCGTCGCCCGACAGCATCCGCCGCAGCAGATCCGATTCGCTGGATGGCACAGTCAATTGTGACGCCCGCAACAAGCTTCCGGTAGTATTTCCGCGATTTTGTCCGATTAGTTCCACGAAGCAAAGTGCTGTGCCTGCTACACTAAAAAATAAATGACATACGACGTGATTGTCATCGGGAGCGGTCCTGGTGGCTACTCGGCGGCCGTTCGTGCGGGTCAGTACGGTCTGAAGACAGCGATAGTGGAAAAAGACCCGCGTTTAGGCGGTACCTGCCTGCTGGTTGGGTGCATTCCGACCAAAGCTTTCCTGCATGCCGCGGACGTCTGGGAGCGCTTTCTTAACCCGGGCGAAGACGGCATCCACTGCGATAATCCGCGCCTCGATTTTCCCCTGGTTCTGGAACGCAAGAACAAGATTGTCTCCAAGCACTCCAAGGGCGTCGAGTTCCTGATGAAGAAGAACAAGGTCGACTGGATCAAGGGCGCAGCGACCGTGAAGGGTGCGGGGAAAGTCGAAGTTGGCGGGCAGATTTACGAGACCAGGAACATTGTGCTGGCTACCGGGTCGGAAGCGCGCATGATTCCCGGTCTGGAGCCGGATGCGAAGCGCATCTTAACAAACATCGAAATTCTTGAATTGAAAGAAGTTCCGAAATCGATGGGGATCATCGGAGGGGGCGCCGTCGGTGTCGAATTCGCTTCATGCTTTCACCGCTTCGGAACCAAAGTCACGCTGTTTGAGATGCTGCCTCGCATCGTGCCGCTCGAAGATGAAGACGTTTCGAAGGAACTCGAGCGGTTGTTCAAGAAGAGCGGGATTCGTGTGGAAACCGGCGCGCGTGTCGAAAATATCCAGAAGTACGACGCCGGCGTCCGGTTTTCGGCGGCCTTCGCCAATGGCAAAGCCGAAAATTTTGACGTAGAGACGCTGTTGGTCGCCGTGGGGCGGAAGCCGGCGACGCAGTATTTGGGCCTTGAAAATACGCATGTTGAACTGGATCGCGGGTTCGTCAAGGTCGACGCTTACCAGAGAACGGGCGAGCCCGGAATTTATGCGATTGGAGACATTGTCGGCACAACGCCGCTGCTGGCGCACGTGGCGACGGCCGAAGGCATGATCGCGATCGGACATATTGCGGGCAAGGCGGTTACGCCGATCAACAAGAATCGCATTCCTAACGCGACGTACACCGAACCCGGCATCGGCAGCGTCGGGCTCACGGAAGCCCAGGCGCGCGCGCAGGGTCACAAGGTGAAGGTAGGCAAGTTTCCGTTTCTCGCCAACAGCAAGGCGACTATTCTGGGGCGTCACGACGGATTCGTAAAGGTGGTCGCGGACGAAACCTATGGCGAGATTCTGGGTGTCCACATCATCGGGCCGGAAGCGTTCGAACTGATCAGCGAAGCGGTGACGGCGATGAACGCCGAAGCCACGGTCGAGACGATGATGAACACCATCCACGCGCACCCGACGCTTTACGAAGCGATGGGCGAGGCGTTCAACGCCGTCAACGGGCTCGCGATCAATGTTTGAAGTCGCTGTAGCCGAGGCAGCGGCCGAAAGGGGCGGGTCCCCGACCTGCCAGGTCCGCGACTTAGGCCGCATGCGTTACGCCGAGGCATTCGACTTGCAACGCCAATTGGTCGAACAACGCAAAAGGCGCGAGATTGCCGACCAGCTTCTGTTCGTCGAACATCCGCACGTCGTCACGATGGGCCGCAACGGTCACGACGATAACGTTCTTGCGTCCCCTGAGGTTCTGGACCGCGCTGGCATCGAATTTCATCGTACCGACCGCGGCGGTGACGTCACCTATCACGGCCCCGGGCAGATCGTCGGCTACCCGATTTTCGATTTGCGCGAATGGAAGCGGGATGTGGTTGCCTATGTCCGCGCGATCGAGCAGGTACTCATAGACGCGTTAGGCGAATTTGGAATCGAGAGCGGCCGGGTGGATGGGGCCACGGGCGTGTGGACGGATGCGGGCAAGATTGCCGCCATTGGCGTTCACATCAGCCGCTGGGTGACATCGCACGGGTTCGCGCTGAACGTCGATACGGATTTGAATTATTTCCGCTACATCGTGCCGTGTGGTCTCACGCAGCCGGTTACGTCGATGCGAGCGCTCGGCTCAGCCGCGACCCGCAACCAGGTTATATCCGCGATCGAACGCAGTTTCGGCCGCGTCTTTCGCTGTCAAGTCTTGCACTCTCATATGGAGAATCTATGATCGATGTCGTTATGCCCCAGATGGGGGAAAGCATTGTCGAAGGAACCCTGACCAAGTGGCTGAAGAAAGCGGGCGATCGCGTCGAGCGTGACGAGCCGCTCTTCGAAATTTCAACGGATAAGGTGGATACCGAAATTCCGTCCCCAGCGGCGGGAACGCTGCAAGAGGTTCTAGTCGAGGAAGGCAAGACGGTCGGGATCAATACTGTTGTCGGCCGGATCGCCGACGGCGCCGGCGCGGCATCGGCTCCCGCTCCGGCGGCTGCTCAGGCGGCGCCTCCGCAAGCTGCACCGCCCCCTACGCAGGCCCCGGTTGCCCCGTCTCCGGTCGCTACGGTCGTCGAAGAGACCGCTGGACCGCTTTCGCCGCTCGTACGGAAAATGGCGCGGGAGAATAACATCGATCTCGCCCAAATCAAGGGAACCGGAATCGGCGGACGCATCACCAAACTGGATCTCGACAATTACCTCGCGCAGCGGTCTACTCCGGCCCCACCAGCGCCCGCGCCCGCTCCGCTGCCACCGCCGGTGGCAGTCGCTCCACCCCCGCCTCCTCCACCACCTCAACCGCAGGTGCCCGCCGTGCAGGCGCAAGTGAACGTTCCGCCTCCGCCTCCGCCGCCGCCGACGGCGATGACGTACGGGGAGATTCCTTCAACGCGTGTCGAGCCCATGTCGATGATGCGCCAGAAAATCGCGGAACATATGGTGTTCAGCAAGCGGACGTCGGCGCATGTGACCACGGTTCACAAGGTCGATATGACGCGGATCGCCAAGTTGCGCGATAAAGTCAAAGGGCAGTTCCAGGCACAATACGGCTTCGGACTGACATTCCTGCCGTTCGTTCTTCGCGCGACCATCACGGCTTTGCGGCAATATCCGATCCTCAACGCGTCGATCGACGGCACCAACATCATCTACCATCGCGACATCAATCTTGGCATCGCCGTTGCGCTGGAAAATGGCCTGATTGTGCCGGTAATTCGCAACGCGGATGAGAAGAACGTCGTCGGGTTGCAGCGTTCGGTTGTGGATCTAGCGGCCCGGGCGCGGTCGCGCCAGCTTCGTCCGGATGAGGTCCAGGCGGGGACGTTTTCGATCACGAATTTCGGCAGCTTCGGGAGCGTGTTCGCGACGCCCGTCATTAACCAGCCACAGGTCGCGATCCTGGGTGTCGGAAGCGTCGATAAAGAACCGGTGGTTGTGGACGATGCGATCGCGATTCGGTCGATGTGTTATCTCGCGTTGACGTTCGATCATCGCCTGGTTGACGGCGCTTTGGCGGATCAGTTCACCGGTAAGGTGAAGGCCGTACTTCAGGAGTGGGCCGAAGAGATCCTGTAATCGCCGTAATCTCTTTTGTCTGGAACGATCCGGCCCTTCCAGGGGGATGGGATTTTCTCGACTTGCGTGCGGTAGAATAGCTGTTTCACGTCTGGGCTGTCTCGCTTGGTTGTCTCTATCTCAAGGGGTCTGTCTTTTAGTGAAACCAGAGATGGTGCCCGGACGTCAGTTCAAAAGCGCAGAGTGGAAAGGAATCCGGTTTAGATGACGTCTTCCAGGCCTGGAAGCCTGCGCACGATTGTGGTTTGTCTGCTGTGCTCGCTTCCCCTGTTCGCACAACAAGCCGGCCAGCCAGCTCAGCAAGCGCCCGCTCCTCAGCAGCAGCCTCCGCCGCCCAAACCGCAACCCCCTCAGCAGAAAAAGAATAATCCGTTTGAAGCGATTCCGCAATCGACTGAGCCACCGGCTCAGCCGCCCCAACCGCAGGCTCCCAAGCTGGAAGCGCCCAAGCCCGCGGTCGAAGCGCCCAAAGTGGTTACTCCCGTAGAGGACGTGATCGACAGCATTAATTTCCGCGGAGCGCGGCGTGTTCCGCAGGATACACTGCGCGCGCTGATCATCACCAAGAAGGGCGACAAATACGACGAAGAACAGCTTCATCGCGATTTCATGGTGCTTTGGAATACGGGACGCTTCGACGATTTGCGCATGGACCGGGAAGCAAGCCCCACCGGCTGGATCATCACCTTCACCGTGACGGAACGGCGTGTAATTCGGTCGATCAAATACGACGGAATGAAGTCGATCACCGTGTCGGAAATTCTGGACCGGTTCAAGGAGCGGAAGGTCGGATTAAGCACGGAGTCGCAGTACGACCCCAACAAGGTCCAGCGCGGGAAAGTAGTTTTGCAGGATTATCTTGCCGAGCGCGGCCGGCAGTTTGCCAAGGTCGAACCGGAAATCCACCAGGTGCCCCCGGCATCGCTCGAAGTCGTCTACAAAGTCGACGAAGGGCCCAAGGTGAAGGTAGGCGAAATAACCTTTGAAGGGAATCAGCATTTCAGCCCGCTGCTTCTGAAACGGGCGATGAAGAATCTGCATCCGTACGGGATTCCGTATTCGATTTTCTTTGAAGATCTGTTCGCCAAGACCTACGATTCCACCAAGCTCGAAGAAGATCAGCAGCGCCTCCAGCAGTTTTATCAGGACAACGGCTACTTCACGGCGCACACTACCGGCGCCAAGGTGGATATCGTCGACGTGGGAGGCGGAAAATTTCGGCTGCCGCTGATTAAATCGACCAAGCTGGGAAAAGCCGCCAACATAAACATCTCCATCGAGGAAGGCCGGCTGTATCACCTGAACAAGATTAATTTCGTGGGTGTAAAGCTGTTCCGCACGCCGGATTCGCTGATGAAGCCGGTGTTCCAGATGCAGGAGGGCGACGTTTTTTCCACCTCCAAGCTGCGCAAGGGCTTCACGGAATTGACCAAGTTGTACGGGATGTACGGCTACATCGATTTCGTGTCGGAGCCGAGCTTCGAGCCGTTACCGGCCAGCGACAAGATTGATCTGACGCTGACATTCGATGAAGGCCATCAGTTCTTCGTCCGTCGCATCGATTTCTCTGGAAACCTGACCACTCGCGACCGGGTGATCCGCCGCCAGTTGCTGATCGATGAAGGCGACATTTTTAATACCCATCTGTGGGAGTTGAGCATCTTACGTCTGAATCAGCTCGGATACTTCGAAGTGTTGAAGGAAGAGCAGGCCGCCGATATCAAGCGCGATACCAAGACCAATACGGTCGACATCACGCTCAAGGTGAAAGAGCGCGGAAAGAATTCGATCCAGTTGAATGGCGGCGTCTCGGCGATCGCCGGCAGCTTTATCGGATTTTCGTATTCGACGAATAACTTTCTGGGTCTGGGAGAGACGCTGAGCCTGTCGACGCAGCTGGGCACGGTGCAACGCTCGGCACAGTTGGGCTTCACCGAACCGTATCTGTTCGATCTTCCGCTGCAAGTGGGATTCACCATCTTCACGTCACGATACGATTTCAACCAGGCCCGGCAGGCGTCCATTCTCGCGGGAACCAATCTGACCGCGCTGTATAACCAGCTCGGTTCCAACAACCTGCTGAATTACATCTCCGATTCCAAGGGATTTACGACATTCGCCAGCTATCCGCTGAAGCGTAGCTTCGCGCGTATGGGAATCAGCTATGGCTACACGATTCAAAATGTCCGGACGCTGACCGACGCCGCCACTACGTACTTCGACTACATCAACTTCCTGCACATCAACGGGCCAAATTCGCTGCAGGGAATCAAGTCCTCCACCATCACTCCGAGTTACACCTATAACTCCGTCAATCACCCGATTACGCCAACGGCCGGGAAAGCGTTTTCCCTGGCGGTGTCCTATGCGGGTGGACCGCTGGGTGGGAATGTGAACCAGATCGAGCCAGTCCTGGACGTGAAATGGTTCCGGAAGTCGCCTTTGAATCCGAAGCATATTATCGGTCTACATGCGATGGGCAAGTGGGTTACCGGTTACGACGGTAAGGTTGCACCGCCCTTCAACCGCTTCTACATGGGCGGTGAGAATGACATCCGCGGATTCGACATCTGGGGAATCAGCCCGCTCGCCTACGTGCCGACGCAAAACAGCATTCAGGTGCTGAACAATGACGGCAGCCCGCGGCAGCAGAAAGGCCTGAATAGCAGCGGGCAACTGGTCTTCAACAACGTGATGCAGAACATTCCGTCCTATCAGCTTGTGTCCCCAGGCGGCGATACGGAAGGCGTGGGGAATGCCGAATACCGGATTCCGATTTTCGGCCCGGTAACGTTGGCGATCTTCGCCGATATCGGCGTCAACAAGCTGTCAAGATCGAGCCAGTTGCAGCTCAACCCGGATCGTGTCAGCGATCTCAACGCTGCGTTCCCGGAAGCTGCGTTCCCGAATCGCGCGGTGATTGCGACAGGCACGCAGATTCCACGCATGTCGACTGGGTTGGAACTTCAGGTACTGATGCCAGTGGTAAATGCGCCGTTCCGCGTGTATTGGGCCTACAATCCGCTGCGCGTCGAACAAAACCTGCAACCGCCGGTCGTTGCCGACCGCAGCTATTTCGCCAACGCGGCGACGTTTGCCAATGCCATCGCGCAGTTCGGACAGCCCGTGCCGTTCTTTGAACGAGCATCGACGTTCCGATTTACGATCGGCCGCACGTTCTAGTGATAGGATATGAAAATCAAGGAGTTTGTCGTGAAAAAACAGTTACTTGCGGTGATTTTGGGCGCCCTTGGAGCCACCGCGGCCGCATGGGCGCAGGCAGCCGCGCCGGCGGGTTCGGCGGCCGTCAGCGGCGGAGTGCCCACCAAGATCGGAATTATTGAGATTCAGAACGCGCTGGTCAGCACGAAAGACGGCCAGAAAGCCATGGTCGAGTTTCAGACGAAGCTGGAGCCGCGCAAGAAAGAACTGGAAAAGAAAGCGGCCGACATTCGCGAACTTCAGGACAAGCTGCAGCGCGGCGGCGCCGCAATGGCGGAAACGGCCAAACAGGACCTGACGCGCCAGATCGACCAGAAGACCAAACTCTACAATCGCGACATGCAGGATGCGCAGGACGAAGCCGACCAGGAGCAGCGCAAGATCATCGACGAACTCAGCGGAAAACTGACGCCGGTGATCGACCGCTACGCTCAGGCCAATGGCTTCGCTGTGATTCTGGACGTCAGCAGTCCGCAGACGCCGGTGATGTACGCGTCGGCGTCGGTGAACATCACCAAGGACATCATCGATATGTACGACAAGACCATGCCTGGAACGGCCGGCCCCAAGCCGGCGACCACCTCGGCCCCCAAGCCGGCGGCTCCTCCCGCTCCCAAGCCCGCCACATTGACTCCTCCGGCCGTCAAGAAGCAACCGTAGCCCGGGAGATTCGTGTTGAAAAAGACAGCGCTGGTTTGTTCGCTCCTCGTCGTCCCGGTAGCGTTTGCACAGGCGCCGCAGAAGATTGGCGTCATCCAGACTCAAAGCGCCATGGTGAGCACCAAGGACGGCCAGAAGGCTGTCCAGGAGCTTGATACCCGGCTCCAGCCGAGAAAAGCAGGGCTTGAACGGAAGGCCGCGGAAGTCCGCGAGCTTCAGGATCGCCTGCAGCGCGGTGGCGCGGCCATGGCGGAAGCGGCGCGGCAGGATCTCACGCGGCAGATTGACGCCAAGACGAAGAGCTACAACCGCGACATGCAGGACGCGCAGGACGAATACGAACAGGAAAATCGCAAGCTTTTGCAGGAGTTGAGCACCAGGATGACCAGCGTGATCTCCAAGTACGCGGTCGATCATGGATATTCAGTGATTCTGGACGTAAGCAATCCAAACACCCCGGTGATGTACGTTTCGAACACCGTGGATGTCACGCGCGACATTATCGACCTGTACGACAAAATGATCACGGTGCCGGCGTCTGCTCCCGCCAAGCCGGCGGCTCCAAAACCGGCTACGACGCCCACGGCGGTTCCCAAGAAACAGCCGTAAGCGCCCGGATCCGCTCGCTGTCGCGCGCGGTTCGGTGTCGGTTATCCGTTATCAGCCGGCCGCACTGAACGTCGCACGCAAACAATAGCTAATTTCCAGCAAGTCCCGATCGTACGCCGGTTGCTATCATGAACTGGGTTGAGACGCAGAGTCGTGATCACGGGGATGGGTGTCGTGAGTCCAAACGGCATCGGCACGGCGGCCTTCTGGAACGCCACGCGAGCGGGCGTGAGCGGCATTGGCCCGATTACGCGTTTCGACGCCTCCGATTTTCCTGTGCGCGTCGCGGGCGAGATCAAGGGGTTCCGCGAAGACGACTACGTCGCGCCCAAGGACCGGCCGCATGTATCGCGCGTCGCCCCGCTCGCGGTTGCGGCGGTCAGCGAGGCGCTCGCATCCGCCCAACTTGATCCGGCGGCAATGTCGCGGGACGAACTGCGAAAGATTGGCGTTATCGTTGGCTCGGGCGGCGGCAGCCATGAGTTTACGGAAGAGCAGTATCGGCTGTATCACACCGGCAAGTGGCGGCAATGTTCGGTTTATGTGGTGCCGACCTCCACGATCGGGACCCTGGCCAGCGAAGTGTCCATGCGCTTCGGGTTTCGTGGCCTCAGCCACGTGATTTCAACAGGATGCACGTCTTCCACCGACGCCTTGGGGTACGCATGCCGTACGATTCAGGCGGGCGTGCTGGACACGATCGTAGCGGGCGGCGTGGACGCGCCCATCGCGCCCCTGATTATGCGAGGATTCATGGCCATGCGCATTCTGGCATCAAAGTGGAACGACGAGCCGGAGCGGGCGTCGCGGCCGTTTTCCCGGGATCGGGAAGGCTTTGTCATTGCCGAAGGGTCCTGGTTCTTCGTGCTGGAAGAACGGGAGCACGCCAGGGCGCGCGGCGCGGAGATTTGGGGCGAGATTGCAGGATACGGATCGACGTGCGAGGCCTATCATCGTGTGCGGATCGAAGAATGCGGCGAAGAGCCGGCGCGGGCGATCTCGCTGGCGCTGGAAGAGGCAGGCGTGGCGCCGGAGGCGATCGGGTATCTGAATTATCACGGAACGTCGACGGAATTGAATGACCGCATCGAGACGCGCGCCGTGAAACTGGCGTTCGGCGATCATGCCTTCCGCCTGCCTGGATCGTCGCTCAAGAGCCTGATCGGACATCCGCAGGGGGCTTGTGGCGCGGCGGGCGTAGCGGCGACGCTTCTGGCGATGCGCGATGGGGTCCTGCCTCCGACGGCGAACGTCGATGTTCCCGATCCGGAGTGCGATCTGGATTACGTTCCCGATCCCGGCCGGCGAGCTTCATTCGAATACGCCGTCGTGAACTGCATCGCTTTCGGAAGCAAGAATTCGGCGTTGGTGCTTAGATCCGCTGCCTAGCCGGCTTTTGAAACAGATCGGGATCCGTGGATGTGATTCAGGTTTCCTGGCCGTCGCCGTTCGACTCGTGACGTTCGGCTGCCGCCGCGAACGCAGACTTCAGTTCTTCAAGATCGGCCTGCTCTTCGTCCTTGGGCGAATAATATGAGTGATAGTAGGTGTACTTGCTGTACAGTTCACCGCGGCGCGCGCCATTCACTACGATGCCCAGGACGTTGTTGTTGCAAAGGGACTGCATCGCGCGGGTGACGGAGTCGATGGTGGTGTGCCCGATCCGGACCACCAGAAGAGTGCCGTGGCACAACGTGGAAAGCAGATTCGCGTCCGCGGCAAACAACAGCGGCGGGCTGTCGAGAATCACCCAGTTGAACAGAGTTGGCAGACGGTCCAGCAGAAGTTTTACTTCACGCAGGTTCAGCAGTTCCAGCGGATTGATGACCGCTTCGCCGGCAGGCATGATGTAGAGATTGGTGCCGGCGATCTTGCGCATTGCCTGATGCAGCGGAACCTTGCCCAGCAGATAGTCCGTGATGCCGGGGCTGCGGCTGGTCTGAAACAGGTTGTGCACAATGGGGCGGCGGAAATCGAAGTCGGCGAGAAGTGTGATGTTGCCGGCCAGATGAGCCTCGGCCAATGCGAGATTTGTGGCGGAGAGAGACTTGCCTTCGGCCGGAGACGGGCTGGTGACCACCACGGTGTGAATCGGTTGCAGGCTTTTCATGTGATTCAGGCGCGTGCGGAGCGTTCTGAATTCTTCCATGGGCGCCTCGTGCGGGCGGGAGACGTCGATCAGCAGCGAATCCGGAGCGGCGTGAAACGGAATCTCCTGCACCTGCTCCAGCAAGCCGGCGAGGTTGGGACCGGCGGCATCCACCACGGCTGTCCCCCGCGCTTCCGCGGCGGGACGGTTCGCCGGCGGACTCAGCAATCCGCCCTGCTCGGCGCGGCGCAACGCATCGTGAACTCGACTCATGGTCTCCTCCGAATTTCCCAACCGGCTACTGCCTGGTCTGGTTACTGCTTAGTCACGTAGTAATAAACGACCGAACCGGAAATCACAACCACCGCGGCAAGGCAGGCCGTGGTCCAGCCAAGCCAGGCGAGGCGTCTCCGCCGGCGCACTACGAAGTCATTCTCCAACAGCGGAATGCTGCCTAGAATCGCCATCTGGGTGTACGCCCGGACGTCTTTCAAATTCTTGAGAGACGTATCCTTCATCTCGCGGCCGCCCGCAATCACCAGGCCTAGCAACAAGCCGAGGCCCGCGCCGATCGAAATGATGAGAGGGCGCTTCGGCTCGGTCGGGCTGATCGGAAGGGATGCGGAATCGAGAATCTCGAGCATTTCTCCCTGCTTGCGATTTTCCATTTCCTGAGCCAATCCGGCACGTTCCAGTTTCTGGGCCACTTCGACATAGTGTTGCCGCGCGAGATCCCGGTCGCGCTGCAGGTCGCCAAACTGTTTTTCGCCCATCGGCACCACTTCGATGCGGGCCTGATAGGTTTTGATCAAGTCGCTGGCGCGCTTCATCTGCTTGGTGTACTCGGCGATCTCCAGGTCTTTGGCCTCGATGGAGCTCTGGAGCTGCTGGATCCGGCCATCGGCGTCGCGCAATTCGCGCACTAACAGCGGGGTTTGGGGCTTGGGCGCCGTATCAGCCTTGTTTTCGGCTTTCTTGGTCGTTTCTTCGGCAGTGAGTTGATCCACCTTCTGCTGTGCGGCGCCGTAGCGGGCCAAGGCGGTCTGGACGTCGGGATTGTTTTCGGTGTATTTCTGGCGTAGCTGGCGAAGCGCGTCGTCCCAGCTCTGCAATTCCCGCTCCGCCTGCGCCAGTTTGTCATTCTTAGCGCCGCCCGCCAACAGATCCGGCGGAGGCTGCTTTTTCATTTCAGCAAGCTGGCCTTGAAGGATCCGGATGGTCGCTTCGAGCTGAAGCTTTTCCTGGTTGGCGCGGCTGATAGATGCATCCAAAACGGTCACCTGCGATTGCAGCGCCTGCATGGACTGCATGTTCGATTGCATCTGGTCCGGCAGGCGGCCATTGTTTTCCATCCGGAACGACGCGAGCTTGTTTTCCGCGACGTCCAGATCTTTCTTCGCCGAATCGACTTCGTCCTTCATAAACTGAGTGGTCATGAAGGTGCGATTGGAGCTGTTGCGGGTGTTCTCGTCGATGAAACGACCGACCAGATCCTGCACCACACGCTGCGCCAAGTGGCGATCTTCATAGGAAAACTGCACCGCAAATGCCGGGATGATCCTGGTGGGGCCGGTATCGGACGAACCGGTTCTGACCGGGATAACGGAGATCTTTTTGCGCATCGAGTCGATGACGTCCTCGATGGGCAGGCGGGCCCGCTCGCTAGGATACAAATTGTACGTGTTGATGATGGTAGTCAGGACGCTGCGGCTGAGAATGGTCTGCTCCATCGAGTTGATGCGGTCATACATCTGCTGGTTAATGGAGGACTGGACCATGCTTTCCGGTATCTGCTGCGGAGTTATCTTGATGACGGCCGCCGAGAGGTAACTGTCCGGCCACAGGTAAACGCCGACCACGCTCGCCACGACGCAGAACAGGAACGGTCCGAAGATCCACCCCTTGTGGCGGCGCCCGATATCGATGTAATCCTCGACGTCGAGGGCCCTGCGGGTGACGTTATAGGCTTCCACTGGCTGCATGAACTTCCTCCGAATTTTGCTTTACGCTGCCTTTAATTCACAGTCCGGCTACTTTACGATCACGGTGTCGCCGTTTTCGAGCAAAATATTCTTATCCACGTTCTTACCCTTCACGTATTCCTGATAATTAAAGTGGAAGCGTTTTCCGTCGCCTCTCAGAACCAGAATGTCTTTTTTGTTGGCAAACTCGCGGAAACCGCCAGCGATATTAATCGCGTCGAAAACATGAACGGCCACCACCATCGGGTAGGCATTCGGCCGATTTACCTCGCCCGTGACAGTGTATCGCTTGCTATTCACCTGGATTACTTCGACGGTGACGTCCGGCTGCTTTACGTACTCGGAAAGCGCCTGTTTTAGCTGGGCGGTCAAGCGATCCGGCGTCAATCCTCCGGCTTGCAGGTCGCCGATCAACGGGAGCGTGATTTTTCCGTCCGGCCGGACGCCTTTGGGGCCGGTGAAATCGGGTTCGCGCCAAACTTTGATGAGAATGATATCCTCGGGGCCGATTACGTAGCTCTTGGGGTCGATTGGAAGGCCGGTCGCGTCAGGAGCGACGGCGGCCGGCGTTTTGGGAGCCTCGGCTTTCTCCGGTTCGGGAGGATTGGTCGGCTGCGGTCTGGTTTGTCCGCTGGCAAATCCGAGCGCGAAAATCGTAAGGGCGATGGCCAGATTTCCCCGAGACACGTCGAGACTCCTCCTGACGAAATTTGCCGCATAAACCGGCAAGTTACTCATTATACTACTCTGGACGCACGTACGGATTTCGCACGCCTGCGCTCTTGCCCTCCGTCCTTGCATTGCTATGATCGATAAAACCCGGCTAGTGTTTCCAGTATCTTCAGTACCGGAACGATGTTCGGTGCCGGAGCGGGTGGGCGGAGAGAACAGATGAACTACTTTCTGGCGAAGACCGATCCGGAGACGTACTCGATTGACGATCTCGAACGGGAAAAGAAGACCGTCTGGGACGGGGTGACCAATCCGCAGGCGGTGCGTGCGATCAAAGAGATGCGTCCCGGGGATCGGGTGTTCGTTTATCACAGCGGCGGAATTTCCGGGGTGGTCGGGATGGCGATCGTCCGGTCGGAAGGGCGCCCGGATCCGAAAAACCCGAAGTCGGCGGTCGCGGATCTCGAGTTTGCCGGCCGGCTGGAGCCTCCGACGACCCTGGCCGAGATCAAGCAGTCGAAGAAATTCGACGATTGGGCGCTGGTGCGGCAAGGGCGATTATCCACCATGACTGCGCCTGAAAAATTCGTCGAATGGATGCGGCATCGGTATCCGAAAGCCAAAATCTAGACAAAAAGAGAGCGACGCATTCCTGAGAGTGTAGACTGAGATTCTAGTGCCTTTGGTCGCTCAATCCGTCGCCGAACTCGCGCAGTCGGCTGGAGTGCGGGCAGCCGTGGACTGGTTCCGCAAGGAGCGGAGCTGGATCAATGAGCAGCACCTGAAGCTATGCCGGGTTCCGGCGCCAACCTTTTTCGAGCAGAAACGGGCGGAGTGGATGAGCGAACGTTTCCGGTCGCTCGGGTGGGAAGCGAAGATGGATCGCGCGGGGAACGTGGTCGCGTCGCTGGCGGGGAAAAGGGACTCGCCTTCGGTAGCCGTGACCGCACATCTGGACACCGTTCTGGCGCCGCGAACGAGCGACGAGATCAAAGCCATGGGCGACGGACGTCTGCTGGGGCCGGGGGTTTCCGATAACGGCGCCGGACTGGCGGCTTTGTTGGCGCTGGCCGCCGCCTGGAGCGCCTCGCGTCCGGTGGCAGATACCGCGCTGACGCCGGTGCTGGTTGCCAACGTGGGCGAAGAAGGCGAAGGAAACCTGAGTGGAATGCGGTATCTGTGCCGTCCGGCGAACGGCGCGAAATACCGGGCATTCCTGGTGCTGGATGGACCGAGCATGGACCATATCACGTGCCAGGCGCTGGCCAGCCGCCGCTTCGACGTGACCATCACCGGACCGGGTGGGCACAGCTGGAGCGATCACGGAGTCGGAAATCCGGTGCATGCTTTGAGCAGAGGTGTGACGCTGTTTACGGATGAAATCTGGAACGCTCCGTCGCCTTATGGAGCGGGCGCAAAGTCGTCCTTCAATTTCGGCGTGATCGAAGGCGGATCGAGCATTAACTCGATTCCCAGCGAGGCGAGGGCCAAGGTCGATTTGCGGTCGGAGAGCGCGGAACGAATCGATCAGATGGCGGCGATGCTGGCGTCGAACGTCGAGCGCGCGATCGAAATCGAAAACGGCCGCAGCGCAGGCGGGCGAGTCGCAGGACGCGTCAAGGAGATCGGCTCGCGACCCGGCGGAGGGCTGCGCGAAGGGGCGCCGATTCTAGACTGCCTGCGGGCGGTGGACGCGCATCTGGGCATCCGGAGCCATCTGGACTGCTCGTCGACGGACGCCAATATTCCGCTGTCCTTGGGCCTTCCGGCCGTGTCGATCGGGGCCGGGGGACAGGGCGGGGGCGCGCATACAGCCGCCGAATGGTTTCAGCCGGATGGACGCGAACTAGGGCTGAAGCGAATTCTACTGGCGCTGTGCTGGTTGCTGGGTTGACTTGTTGGGTTGACTTGTTGGGTCGATTGACCGTCTAAGTCCTCACGTTTGCGTGAGAAACGCGTCTACTCAGGCGAAAGGGAAACCCTCCGGGACCCGCGCGCATCGTAATCCAAGGCGAGGATTATAATAGGATCGGACGCCGTCGCGCGAGAGAGGCGAAAAACTATGAAGCTCTTCGAAAAGATGCGCCAGCAGAAGCTTTTGTCCACGACGTTGCTGTTTGTGACGCTGTCGGTGGGCATTGTGATCGGGACTCTGGTCAACACCGGCGTCAGGGCAGCGAGGGACCAGCAGGTGGCGCCGGACGCGACGCCGCTGGTGATTCCGCATGCCCAGGAAGTCGGGAACGAGTTCACTAAGCTGGCCAAGAAGCTGGATGCAAGTGTGGTCAACATCACGGCGGATTACATGCCGAAGGCGGAACAGACCACACGAAACAACCGGCGCGGCCAACCGCAGGAGCAGGAGCCGGAAGAAGAGGGGAACGAAGAAGGCATGGATCTGTTCCGGCGCTTCTTCGGGCGCGGGAACGGCGGCGCGGGCGGGCAGGAAATGCTGCCGCAACAGAATCTGAAACGGGAACAATCCGGTACCGGATTCATCGTCGACAAGAACGGCTACATCATCACCAACCAGCATGTGGTCTCGACCAACACGGTCGGCGACCCTGTGGATCATATTTCGGTGAAGCTGCATGGGGACGAGACCGAATACAGGGCGCGCCTGATCGGCAGCGATCGCGAGACGGATATTGCGGTCATCAAGATTGAACCGCGGCGCACGCTGACACCCGTCACCATCGGTAATTCGGATGGAGTGCAGGTGGGCGACTGGGCGGTGGCGATCGGATCGCCGTTCGGTCTGGAGGCGACGGTCACGGCGGGCATCATCAGCGCGCTGGGACGCAATATCGGACAGGTAGAGTTTCAGCATTTCATTCAGACCGACGCCGCCATTAATCCAGGCAACAGCGGCGGTCCGCTGCTGAACATCAAAGGCGAAGTGATCGGCGTAAACACAATGATCGCCACGCAAAATGGTGGATCGCAGGGCGTCGGGTTCGCACTGCCCATGAACATGGCGGTGCGCGTATACAACGACATCATCCGCGACGGACGGGTTACGCGCGGTTCGATTGGAGCGACGCTGGTGAGCTCCGTGAATTCACCGGTAACGCTTAAGGCGATGGGCTTCGATCACGGCGTAATCGTGAACGACGTCAAGAAGGGCGGCCCATCCGACAAAGCCGGATTGCGGGAGCAGGACATTATCCTGGGGCTCAACGGACAGCCGGTTAAGGATAGCCAGGATTTGATCGGGCGTGTCGCGGACACTCCGGTCGGAACCACCGTGGCGCTGAATGTCGACCGCGACGGCAAGAAAATGGACGTCAAGTTGACCATTCAGGACCGGATGTCGGTGTATGCCGACGAACCGAGAATCGCGGGTCACAAGAGCACACCGGACGATTCGGGGAAGACCGATTCGTTGATGCACACCACCAAGGACGTTAATTTCGGATTCTCGCAGCGCACCGTCAGCGAAGAGGAGCGTGAGATGACGCCGGATAAGCGCGGCGTCACCGTGACCCGAATCGAGCCGGGGTCGTTCGCGGACGAGATCCAAATGCAGGAACACGACATCATCATCGCGGTCAACCGGCAACCGGTGAGCTCCGTCGACGATATTCTGAAGGTCAAGCAGACGTTGAAGCCGGGCGATGCCGTTGCGTTCCGCGTGGTGCGTCCCGCATCGAGGGCGAATCGCGGACGGCCGGGCGCCGCGCAGACCTTGTTCCTGAGCGGCACGCTGCCGATGCAGTAAATCGCTAGATAACGGATCGAAACGCCAGGACGGCGTTCAACCCGCCGAACGCGAAGGAATTCGACAACGCACATTCCGCCCGGGCCCGCCGGGCTGTGTTCGGCACAACGTCCAGGTCGCAGGCCGGATCTGGTTCGGAAAAATTCGCCGTGGGCGGGATGATGCCTTCATGTAACGCCATCAGCGTCGCGGCCGCTTCCAGCGCTCCTGCCGCGCCGAGCGTGTGGCCGTGCATCGATTTGGTCGAACTCACCATCAGCTTTTCTGCGTGAGGGCCGAAGACGGAGCGGATCGCCTCCACCTCCGTCGGGTCATTGGCGGGAGTCCCGGTGCCGTGAGCGTTGATGTAGCCGACGGCTTCCGGCGCCACACCGGCATCGGCAAGCGCCGCCCGCATCGCGCGCGCGGCTCCGTTCGCCGAAGGCTGGGTAATGTGATGGGCGTCGGAGGACATGCCAAAGCCGGCAAGTTCGCCCCAAATGCGAGTTCCGCGCGCGCGGGCCCGGTCCATCGGTTCGAGAACCAGCATGGCCGCGCCTTCTCCCAGGATCAGGCCTTGCCGATCGCGTGAGAATGGCCGGCACGTGTTCGGAGAAATTACCCGCAGAGCCTCCCAGGATTTCAGCAGGCCGAGCGAGAACGGGGCTTCGCTACCGCCCGCGATGGCAACTTCCGCCGAGCCGTTGCGAACCAACCAGAACGCCTGCCCGATCGCGTGGTTGGCGGAGGAGCACGCTGTTGAAACGGTGTAGACGGGGCCCGTGATTCCATATTCGAGCGAGATGCGGCTGGCACCCGCGTTAGCCATCACTTTGGGAATCATCAGCGGCGGAAATCGGGAGTTTTTCTGTTCATACAGACTGCGAAACCCGGCGTCCTCGGTGGTCTTACCACCGACGCACGAGCCGGTGACGATTGCGGTATTTTCCGCGAGCGAAGGATCGAAGGAGATGCCCGCGTCGCCGACGGCTTCCCGCGCGGCGATCAAGGCGAATTGGGCGAAGCGGTCCAGAAAACCGGCGTCGCGTTCTTCAAAGTAATTCGCGGGATCGTATGCGGGCACTTCGGCGGCATTGGGAAAACGGAGGGAACCTTCGGGGACGAGAGTCATGGGGCGAATTCCGCTGATTCCCGACTCCAGAGCCTCAAAAAATGCCGGTCTCGCGGAGCCGAGGGCGGAAATTACCCCGATGCCGGTAACGGCGACACGGCGCGTCATTTGTCCTGTGGGGTTTCTTGTTGCGCGGCTTCTTTGGCGGCTAGAAGTTTTCCGATACCGTCCACCATTTCCCGCACGGAACGAATCTGCTTGGCGGCATCGTCGGGAATATCGACGTCGAACTCGCTTTCGAGGGCGAACAAAATATTGATGCCGTCCAGCGAATCGATGTTCAGCTCCTGGAACGTGCTGTCGATCGTGACGGATTCCGGCGGAATATGCTGCGTCTTCGCGATCACGGAGGTAACCCGCTCGACTAGTTCACCGGGCATAGAATCTGGCTGACGGTTTCGAATTGGAATCCGCGATCCTTCAAGACCGGGATGATGTACTCGACGGCATCGAGCGTGGCGCGGATGTCGGGCTCCCGTTCGATGGTACGGCCGTCGTGAAGGCAAAAGATCGCGCCGTTGCGCGCGCTGTCGAGCAGCAATTTCGCGACGCGGCGGGTGGGCCAGCGCCAGTCCCGGCCGATCACGGTCCACATGACGCCGAGGAGTCCGAGGCGTTCCTGAGCTTTGCGGAGGCCGAACCAGCGGACGCCATAAGGCGCGCGAAATAAGCGCGGCACGGTATCGGTGGTGGTGCGGATGGTTTCCTGGGCGAGGGCCAGCTCCCGATAGATGAATTCGGGAGAGCGGAACTGCATGCGCGGATGGGAGTCGGTGTGATTGCCGATCTCATGCCCCGCGGCGGCGACCGCCCGCGCGATGGAAGGGCATCGCCGGACGTTTTTTCCGCACATAAAGAAGGTCGCCGGGATGCGGTGCGCCGCGAGAACCTCCAGCAGCCTGGGCGTCGACTCGCTGGGGCCATCGTCGAAGGTCAAGGCGAGCGACGGCCGCGCTGGATTTCCGCGGTAAACCGAGGGTCCGAAGAACGTTGACGATCGTCCCCGCACGGCATAGGCCATGGAGCCGGTGGCGGTCAACATCCCCGCGGCTGCGCCGATGAGCGCTCCATCCAGCATCGTAATATCATGATACAGCCCGCGTTCCGTACTGAACTGAGGGGTCCGGGGTAGAATGGAGGCAGCCTTTTAATGCCGGCCCAATTCGACCTTTCCAAGTTAAGTGTCCGTCAATTCGCAGAGCGGTTTCGCGGGGAAATGATTCCGCTCAGCAATACGTTTTCATACTTCTGCGCATCGGTTCCGATGTCGGAGGAGGATTTGAAGGAATACCTGGAGGAACCGGTGGCGGCGTTGCCTCCGGCGATCGCCGGCGCCCTGCCGAAAATCTCCATCCTGCTGGTTCCTTATCTCGAACGAGGCAACGGTCGCGAGCGCAGCAAGAGCAAAGCGGCCGGCGACTACATTTCCATTGAGAAACCGCCGGAGGGACGGATCGCCTCCTCGACGCAGCTCCGGATGGGCGAAGAGCAGGTACTCGTATTCGCGCTCAAAGATCAGGAAGTGGCTGAGTATCATTACCGCTTCTACCACCTGCTGGCGACGCTGATGGGCGATCACTGGACCGACGAAATGCAGACGGTTTATGGGCGCGTGCTTCGCGAGGAACTCAACGCGGACGCCCACGGCGAAGTCGACGAACCGAGCTGGCGGCTGAAGCAGGCGTTGCGCCGGACCAAAGCGGGGCGAAGCGGCAAAGCGTTTCAGGATTACTCACAGCAGTCGTTCGTGGACACGCTGACCTTGTATCTGCACGGAATCTGCTGCGATATCGATGTCGACACGGGGCCGCGGCAATTGCCCAGCCGGTATTTGCGGCGCCGCCTCCTCGCTCTTGAAGAGCTGTTTCCGCCTCCCAAAGGATATGCGGTTTTTCCGGAACAGCTCGAGTCCTAAATTGGAGACGCCGGTTTGTGCGGGATAGCTGGATTCACGCACATTGAGCGCGCCCCTGGTAGGGAGCGAATTGAAACGATCACGCGTTCGCTGACGCATCGCGGTCCGGACCAGCAAGGCGTCTGGGAATCGGCGCAGGTTTCGCTCGGCGCAGTCCGTCTGAAAATCATCGATCTGCGTGGCGGCGATCAGCCGATGATCAGCGACGACGGCGGCACGGTTCTGGTCTTCAACGGCGAAATCTATAATCATGCCGAGCTGCGAGCCGATCTGGAACGGGCGGGCCACCGGTTTCAGTCGCATTGCGACACCGAAGCCGTGCTGCATGCGTTCCTGGAATGGGACGTAGAAGCGTTCACGCGCCTGCGAGGCATGTTCGCGCTGGCGGTGTGGAATCAATCCAGCCGCCGGCTAGTACTGGCGCGCGACCGCGTGGGGATCAAGCCGCTGTACTATGCCCGCCGCGGCGACGACTTATTGTTCGGGTCCGAACTGAAGGCGATCCTGCTGCATCCGGACTTTGAGCGGCGCGTCGATATTGCTGGCCTGGACCAATACCTGTCTACGAATTACATTCCCGGCGCTCGCACGCTGGTGGACGGCGTCGAAAAGCTGGCGCCGGGGAATTGGCTCGAATGGCGGAACGGCGCGGTGTCGACGCGGGCGTATTGGCGAATCGAGTTCCAACCGGACCCGCGGATCGATTTGGAATCGGCCAAGGCGGAGTTGGACGGGCTGCTCCGCAGCGCCGTCGGCGAGCATCTGGTGTCCGATGTGCCGTTGGGCGTGTGGTCGAGCGGAGGCCTGGATTCGACTACCATCCTGCATTACGCGGCCGAGCAATGGCCGGGCCGGCTGAAGACATTCTCGGTCTCGTTCAGGGGACAGAGCTTCGACGAAAGCGCCTACTTTCGCGAGGTCTCCCAGAAGTACGGTACGGAGCATCACGAGTTCGATTTGAATCCGGAAGTGGAGCTTCAGGACGCGATTGAACAGTTCGCGCATTATTCTGACGAGCCGAGCGCCGACGCAGGCGCTCTGCCGGTGTGGTTCTTGTCGAAAATGTGCCGGAGTGAAGTGACGGTGGCGCTTTCGGGCGATGGCGCCGATGAGCTTTTCGGGGGTTACAACACGTATCTGGCGGACGGTTACGCGCGTACGCTTCGCGCGTTGCCTAATGGCATGCGCCGCGCTGCCGCAAGCATCGCCCGCTTTCTTCCGGTGTCGGACGAAAAGATCGGACTGGATTACAAGATCACGCGCATGCTGCAAGGATCGTTGCTCGATCCGATCGAAGCGCACTGGTTCTGGAACGGGACGTTCACCAGAGATGAAAAGCGCGAGTTGGCCGGACTCGGCGGCCGCGCTCCTCGTCTGAAGCTGCCGGGCGACGGCGCCGGATACTTGAATCGCTTTCTGTGGATCGATCAGCTTTACTATCTGCCGGACGACATCTTGAATAAGTGCGATCGGATGAGCATGGCGCATTCCCTGGAAGTGCGGCCGCCGTTCCTGGATCATCGCATCGTGGAGTTTGCGGCGCGATTGCCCGAAAATCTAAAAATTCGGGGATCGCGCCTGAAGTTCGTGCTGCGGGAGTTGATGAAAGAGAAGCTGCCGCGCTCCGTGATCCAGCGGAGGAAAGAAGGCTTCGACATCCCGGTCCATCATTGGTTACGCACCGCCCTGCGGCCCCTCTTGCTCGATACCCTCACTGAGCGGAATGTCCGGGAATCCGGGCTGTTTTCCTGGCGAGCGATCGAACGCACGTTGAATGCGCACCTGGAGCGGCGTGCGAATCTCGGGTACCATTTGTGGGGCTTGCTGATTCTGTTCTTGTGGATGAAGCATTGGAACGTCCGCGGATCGATTCCGCAAATGTCTGACCTGCTCGCATCGCGCCAATGACCGGCGGGCGCCAATGATCGTAACGATTGACGCGACTTCGGCTCTGCTGCGGAGCGCCGGCATCAAGAGTTACACGTATTACTGGGTGCGAGAATTGCGGCGGCTGGCCCGTGGCGACGAGATCCGGGCGTTTCCGTATCTGAACGATTTCGGGAAGCTGGACCATGAGGCGTCGACGCTCTCAAAATGGCAGACGCTGCCGAGACTTGCATTGTTGTACGCCGCGCGCGGGAGCCGGGTGCTCGATTGGACCTTACGCAGGTCCGATGTTTTTCACGCATCGAACCAGGTGCGGCGCGCGCCACGCGGTGTGAAGCTGACGGCAACCATTCATGATTTGACTTGCTGGTTGATGCCGCAATTCCACACCGAAGGGAACATTCGCGCGGACCGGAGCTTCGCTGACCAGATTCTGAAGCGCGCCGACGGCCTGATCGCGGTTTCCGAAAACACGCGGCAGGACGCGATTCGGTTGCTCGGCATCGCGCCGGAGCGGATTCAAACGATTTACTCCGGCGTCGCGGACGAGTACTTCGCCGCTCAGCCCACGCGGCGAAAGAAGCCGTATGCCCTTTACGTAGGAACAATTGAGCCGCGAAAGAATCTCGACGCGTTGCTGGATGCGTGGCGGCAGTTAAATGCCGAAGTGCGTGAGACGTATGAGCTTGTTATCGCCGGCCCCAGGGGCTGGGGATCGGAGACCACGTTCGCTCGGATTGGTTCTGAAGCAACTTATCTTGGCTACGTTCCGGAAGCGGATCTGCCGGGACTGGTCGCAGGCGCCTCGGTTTTCGTGTATCCGTCACTTTACGAAGGGTTCGGATTTCCGGTGGTGCAGGCGATGGCGGCCGGAGTTGCGGTGCTGACGTCGAACACGTCGTGCCTGCCGGAGGTGACGGGGGATGGGGCACTGCTTGTCGATCCGGGTAGCGTATCGGAGATTTCCGAGGGGCTTGCTCGATTACTGGAGTCGGACTCGCTTCGCGCAAAAATTGGATCGCGAGGGCGCGAGAAAGCGAAGCAGTTTCGCTGGGAAACGTGCGCGGCGCAATCGCTCGAATTCTTCCATCACGTAGCCGGCTAACTATACTGGGGAAATGCCGAAGTGGTTGCGCTGGAGCGTCGTCGTAGTCCTGCTGCTCGGGTGCACTTACTACTGGCTGCTCATTGAAAGCCACGTTCCGGGGGACGGCCAATACAGCATTGACATGGCGACGGTGCGGCGCTTGGCGGACTCGATTCCCGGCAACAAGGCGCGCGCGATTCACGTGGAGCAAATCGCTGTATTCGAGTTTCAGGGCATCGGAATCATGGCGGGCGATAGCTGGGCGAAACGAAAGGTCCCGGTGTACTCATATCAATTGAATTTCCCCGATCACACCGCAATCATCGATACGGCCATGGATGCGAATCTCGCCAAACAGATGGGTGTCGCGGAGTTCGATGCTGGAGCTTACGCGCGGATGAGCAGGGCTCTGGAGACGAGCACACTGGTCCTGATCACGCATGAGCATCCGGATCACATCGGCGGCCTCACCACGCAGCCGGAGTTGTCGAAGTTGATGAAAGCGGTCCGGCTAACCCGCACTCAAACAGAGCACGCGGATAAGATGCTTCCCGCTGTGTTTCCTGCCGGCGCGCTTACCGGCTATTCGCCTTTGAACGACGAGCCTTACCAGGCGGTCGAGCCCGGGGTGGTTCTGATTCGGGCGCCAGGGCACACGCCGGGCAGCCAGATGATTTTCGTGCAAACGGCGGACGGCCAGGAATTTCTCTTCCTGGGCGATGTCGCGTGGCAGATGCAGAACATCGATCGGGTGCGGGAACGGGCGCGACTGGTGACGGTGTTCTTCCTGAAAGAAGATCGAGGGCAGGTGCTGTGGGAGTTGGCAGCTCTACATGCGCTGCATGAAGCCGAGCCAAAGCTGCACATGATACCCGGGCACGACGGCACTGCGATTGCGGATCTTATCGAGACACGCGCGCTGCATCCGGGATTCGAATAATTACTTCACGCTGAAATCCCAGACCTGCGGGTTTACTTTGCCCTCGGTGTATTGGATCAAGGCGTATTCGCCAGGCTCCAGATCTTTTTCAGGCCAGATTTTGAAGAGCAGGTCGCCGACCTGCTTCTTGAACGTGTCGACCTCTTCGCGGGTCTCGTTGACTTCCTTGGTTACCGGAATCACTTCGAGTTTTTCGACCAGCCTGCCGCCCTTTTTGATCGGTGTCAGCTTGATAATCCCGAAGCGCTCCTCCGCGGAAAGGCGGAAGTAAAACTCGGGGCGTTTTTCGGCGACGCGAAGTGGAGCCGTATCGCCATCCAGTTCCAAGGTCTGTTTTCCGGTGACGAAAGGAACAGGCGACAGTGCCTTCAGCACGCTACGGCGCTTGTTGTTGACGATCTTCGATTCGGCGATCTTGATGGGTTCGAGCTTCTCGCCGTGCACGTAGTAAACCCCGTCCTGCGCGGGGACGAGTCCCACTTCTTTCGCGGCCTGGCGCTCGGCGGCGTCTTCTTCGGATTGGGCCTTGGCGTCGGCAGCGACCGTGGCTTCCCGTTCGGCCACTTCTTTCTTCGTGCGGTTCAAGTCGATCATGTCGAGCGGAATTTCTTCCCATTCCTCCCGCTCCGTACTGTAGAAGCGCACGCGATCCTGCTTGACCTCGTATTCGCGGACCAGTTGATAGGTTCCGTCGGTGAGATAGAGGCGGACCGTGGCGGCGGAAGCAGCGATCGCGAACCAGAAAAAAATGCCTGCGCGTGAGAAAGCACGTGGGAACATAGGCCGCCTCCCTCTATTATGAAAGAATGCGTTACCGGCCACTAGGGCGTACAGGAATTGAAGTCAGCGAGATCGGATACGGCGCCTGGGGCATCGGCGGGAAGCAATGGCTCGGGGGCAATGACGACGAATCAGTGGCGGCGCTGCGGCGGGCGTTTGAACTCGGCCTGAATTTCGTCGATACGGCGCTCGCGTATGGCGACGGGCATAGTGAGCGGCTGGTGGGATCGATTGCGCCTGCCTCAGTGGCAATCGCAACGAAGGTTCCTCCGAAGAATCGATTGTGGCCGGCGCAGCCGGGAATTGGGATCGATGAAGTGTTCCCGTACGATTACATCGTTGCATCCACCGAGGAGAGCCTGCGCAATCTGAAGCGCGAATCGATCGACTTGCAGCAGTTGCATGTCTGGAATCCGGACTGGATCGAGCGCGACGAATGGCGGCGGGCGTTTGAGGATCTAAAGAAATCCGGGAAGGTCAAGAACGTTGGCGTTTCGATCAACGATCATCAGCCCGATTCGGCGCTGGAATTGATTCGCACGGGGCTGATCGATACAGTGCAAGTGATTTACAACATTTTCGATCAATCGCCCGACGTATATCTGCTGCCACTGTGCCTGGAGAAGAACATCGGTGTGCTGGCGCGCGTGCCGCTGGACGAAGGCGCGCTGACCGGGACGATTTCGGAAACTACTAAATTCGAGCCGGGCGAGTTCCGCGAGTGGTATTTCCGCGGCGACCGCAAGCGCCAGGTTGTGGAGCACGTGGACGCGCTTCGCCGGGACCTGGAAGGCGTGAAAGGCTCGCTCCCGGAGATTGCGTTACGATTCTGCTTGTCGAATACCGCTGTTTCCACGGTGATTCCCGGCATGCGCAGCCTGAAGTCGGTGGAGGCGAATTGCGCCGTGCCCGATCTCGGACCGCTCGATCTGGATTTGCTGGCCATTCTCAAACAGCATGCCTGGGACAAGAACTTCTACAGTTGATCGTGCGGCTTGGAATCCATACTTCGATCGCCGGCGCGCTGGAGCGGTCCGCGCTGAAGGCGGCTGAGCTCGGTGCGAACACGTTTCAGATTTTCTCGTCGAGTCCGCGGCAGTGGAAGGCATCGGTTCCCACGCCAAGCGCAATCAAGTTGTTGCAGCGGGTGCGCGATCAACATGATCTGACACCGCTGGTGATCCACGATAATTACCTGATCAATCTGGCGTCGGCGCATGAGGGCGTTCGGGCGCTTTCGATCGAAGCCTTTCGCGGCGAGCTGGCGCGGGCGATCGCAATTGGCGCGGAGTATCTGGTCGCGCATCCGGGAAACTACAAGGGCCAGACGATCGAGCAGGGGATTTTTCATTTCATTGAGGGCGTCTCCGCCGCGGCAAATGGCCTGGAATGCGGCAAGTTGATGCTGCTTCTGGAAAATACCGTCGGAGCGGGGGCGCAGCTCGGAAGCCGGTTCGAAGAATTGCACGTGATTCGCGAGTATGCCAGCAAAATGACCGATCTGCCGATTGGATTTTGTCTCGATACCTGCCACCTGCTCGCATCTGGTTACGATGTTGCGAATGAGGCAGGGCTTAAGGAAACCGTGGCCGAGGTCGACCGGATTCTTGGGCTGGATCACGTGAAGGTGATGCATGCCAACGATTCCAAGGGCGCGCTGGGGTCGCACATGGACCGGCACGAAAACATCGGCGAAGGTTATATTGGATTAGACGGGTTCCGTCGCATTCTCACCCACCCGAGACTCCGCTCCAAAGCCTTTATTCTCGAAACGCCGGTGGAGAAAGACGGCGACGACCGAAGGAATCTAGACACTCTCAAAGAGCTATGCCGGAAATCGCGTACGACCACAACCAAATCGAGCTGAAGTGGCACCAGCAGTGGAAGGACGCGGAGCTTTATCGCGCCGATGACAACTCCACTGCGCCGAAGTACTACGTGGTCGAGATGCTTCCGTACCCCAGCGGCCGGCTGCACATGGGGCACGTACGGAATTACTCGATCGGTGACGCGCTGGCCCGTTACATGTGGATGCGGGGATACAACGTACGGCACCCGATGGGCTGGGACGCGTTCGGTCTACCGGCGGAAAATGCCGCGCTGAAGAGCGGCGTGCCTCCGCGGGAATGGACTATTTCCCGCATCGCCGAAATGAAGCGCCAGATGAATCGCATGGGATTCGCGTATGACTGGCGGCTGGAAGTAACCACCTGCGAGCCGGAATATTATCGCTGGAACCAGTGGTTCTTTCTGAAGATGATGGAGCGCGGCCTAGCCTATCGCAAGAAGGCGCTGGTGAACTGGTGTCCCGAGTGCGGTACCGTGCTGGCGAATGAACAGGTGGTGGATGGCTGCTGCTGGCGGCACGAAACCACGCCCGTGGAGCAGAGAGCGCTCCAACAGTGGTTCTGGAAGATCACCGATTACGCCGAAGAGTTGCTGCGTGATATCGATCGCAAGCTCGAGGGCGGCTGGCCGGAACGCGTCCTGTCGATGCAGCGGAATTGGATCGGGCGATCCGAGGGTTCCGAAATCGATTTCAAGCTGGAAGGCACGGGCGAGCCGGTTCGCGTGTTTACCACACGCGTGGATACGATCTACGGCGCGACCTGCATGATTCTGGCGCCGGAGCATCCGGTTGCGCAGAGGCTGCTCGACGAGAACGGACGCGCTCGCGCCAAGCAGATGATCGACGCGAGAGCGAACAAGGGCCCGGGCGATGTCGAGAAGGAAGGCATTCCGACGGGGCACTACGCCGTGAATCCTTACAGCGGGGAACGGCTGCCGGTATGGATCGGGAATTTCGTTCTGATGGATTACGGCACCGGCGCGATTATGGCCGTTCCCGCGCACGACGAGCGCGATTTTGAATTTTGCAGGACCTACCGGCTTCCGATTGTGCCTGTGATCCGGCCGGTGGATGGTCCGTTGGATGAAAGTCTGAAGGCGCCATTCTGCGAATACGGCGTCGTCGAGCACAGCGGTGAATTCTCCGGTCTTCCGAGCGGGGAAGCCCGCCGGGTAATGAATCGCTATGCCGAAAGCAAAGGTTTCGGCAAGGCGGCGATTACGTATCGGTTGAAAGACTGGGGAATTTCGCGGCAGCGCTATTGGGGCACCCCGATCCCGGTGATTCATTGCCCGAAGTGCGGAGTGGTCCCGGTTCCGGAGAAGGATCTGCCGGTGGTACTGCCGCTTAATGTGGCGATTACGGGCAAGGGGAGGTCGCCGCTGGAGGACGTGCCTGAGTTCATGAATGTGAAGTGTCCGCAATGCGGCGTCGACGGCCGGCGCGAGAGCGACACTATGGATACTTTCGTCGACTCGTCGTGGTATTTCTACCGCTACTGCGATCCGCACAACGATCACGCACCGTTTGATTCCGCAAAGGCCGCGAAGTGGTTTCCGATGGACCAGTACATCGGCGGCGTAACGCACGCGATTCTACATCTGATGTATTCGCGGTTCTTTACGAAGGTGATGCGCGATCTGGGCCTGGTCACGAACGACGAACCGGCGGCCAATCTGTTTACACAGGGCATGGTGTTAGGTTCCGACGGAACGGCCATGTCGAAATCGAAAGGCAACACCGTTGATCCCGAGGAAATGATCGACAAGTACGGCGCCGACACCTGCCGGCTGTTCACGCTGTTCGCCGCACCGCCGGAAAAGGACATGCCGTGGATCGAGTCGAGCGTGGGAGGGCAACGGCGGTTCCTGGAGCGTGTGTGGCGCTTCGTCACGCGTAATCTGGATCGTGCAATTTCTGGCGGAGACCAGGGCGCGGACCGGCGTGCGCTTCGAAAGCTCCATCAGACCATTCGAAAAGTCACCGAAGACTTCAATAATCGCTGGCACTTCAATACTTCGATCGCCGCGCTGATGGAATTGTTGAATGCGCTGTACGACGAGGAAGACAAGCTGTCGCGCGCGGCGTTCGATCAGATTCTGCCGTCGTTGGTGCTGCTGCTCGGCCCGTTCGCGCCGTACACGGCCGAGGAATTGTGGACGCTGCTCGGACGCTCGGGCCCGGTATTCCGGCAATCGTGGCCGGCCTGGAGCGAAGAACTCGCCAAGGAAGATGCGGCGGAGGTTGTGGTGCAGGTGAATGGGAAAGTCCGCGGAAAGATTTTCGTCCCGTTTGGGACGTCGCAAGACGAATTAGAAAAGCTCGCGATGGCGGATCCCAAGATCCAGCCATTTGTTGCCGGCAAGCAGATTGTGAAGGTGATCGTGGTCCCGGATAAATTAGTTAACATTGTGGTGCGATGATCCTGGAAGAAATCCAGATCGAGAGGTTTCGGTCGCTCAAGTCGGTGACATGGAAGCCGGGGCGCCTGAATGTTCTGATTGGGCCGAATGGAGGCGGAAAGTCGAACATTCTTGCGGCTTTGAGTTTACTCCGAACGTCGGCAGATGGAGGGTTGCGGAAGGCCGTACTGAAGCAGGGCGGAATCTCGGCCCTCGCGTGGAATGGTGAAGACAACTGGATATGTCTTTACCTTCGCGCGACACATACGGGCGACCAATCGATTTTTGATTATCGCTTGGCTTTGGAGCACGTGGGCTCGTCAGGTCTCTACTTGATTGCCGGGGAAAAGCTGACGTCTGGTGGTTCGGATCTGATCGATCGCAATCCGCTGAATAGCGCTGACTCGCTTGAAACTCTTCTTTCGACTTATCGAGGTGTGCCCGAAGGCAGGTTTCTGCCTATTGGTCG
Organism: Bryobacteraceae bacterium; assembly: GCA_035308605.1. Classification (GTDB taxonomy): domain Bacteria; phylum Acidobacteriota; class Terriglobia; order Bryobacterales; family Bryobacteraceae; genus Palsa-187. The sequence continues at coordinate 7,467 of DATGGL010000081.1, read as the reverse complement.
GTTCGTGGAGCGGAAAGCCGCAGATGAATTTGCGTCGTTCGCTAGAGCGTGGGCCGTTTATCAGGGCATACACGTAGAAGCCGATTCTGAAATTCGAAGGCCTGCGGTCACTCGTTTCGAAAAGCGCGTCGATTCGGACGGCCAAAATCTGATCCCGGTGCTGCACACTCTTTACGAAAGTGAGCGTCAATTCGAAGATTTAGTTGACAGCGCGATGTCTTCTGCTTTTGTCGACTACGAAAAGTTGAGATTTCCGGCGGCCGCTGACGGCCGGATCCAGCTTCAGGTAAGAAAAAAGAAACGTATTGATTCAGCTGCCAACTTGTCCGACGGCACGTTGCGGTTTCTTCTGTTGTTGGCCATCATTGGCAACCCGGATCCGGATCCCATCATCGCGCTCGACGAGCCAGAAACGGGCCTCCATCCGCGTATGATGTCGATAATCGCCTCCGTTGCGGCGGATGCCTCAACGAGGTGTCAAGTCATCTTCACTACGCATTCCCCCCAATTTTTGGATGCGTTCAGTAAAGACGATCCACCCACAACAACCGTGGTCACGAGCAACGGATGTGAGACGGAGCTGAAGACTATTGGTGGCGATCGATTGAGGAAATGGGTTGAAGATTACTCACTAGGTAAGTTTGCCTTCTCCGGCGAGGCTGAAGCCGTTTTGTGAAGATCGCCCTGCATGTAGAAGGCGAAACCGAACGACACCTCCCCGAATTCTTTAAGCGATGGTTGGATCCGAAACTGGTTCAGCCGATTGGAATCCACCCTATTGTGTTTGAAGGGGTCCAAGATTACCTTCGACACGCTTGTGGGAGAGCCAGGCGTGACCTGGAATCCGGGGCTCTCATTGGTGGCGTCGGGCTAATAGATCTTTACGGCTCTGGCCTTACATACCCCGATGGAACAATAGAGCAAAAGTACAGAGCTGCCAAGCACGATCTTGAGCGGCGAGTGGCGCATCCGCGTTTTCGCCAACATTTTGCGGTGCACGAAACTGAAGCGTGGCTCTTCAGCGATACCGCAATCTTTCCGGATGCAATCGCCAGCGAGCTACCGAAGACCGCCAACCCGGAAACGATCAACTTCCAGAACCCGCCGAGCAAAAGGTTAAAGGATCTGTACTTCAGAAAATTGAGCAAGAAGTATAAGAAGCCGGTCGAAGGATCGAGTATGTTTCGTAAGCTCGATCCGGAGAAGGCATATGCGCGATGCCCCTTCTTACAGGTCTTGTTGGATGATCTGCTCGAACTGGCCCACCCAGGCGCGTAGGGCCGATGTTTTGAGGACCGGCCCCCCCACCCTATTGGACGCCCGGCGTTGAAGAAATTACTGAACCGCGATCGTCGGTCCGCCGCCGGTGCTAACTCCGTTGATCGCGATGATCAGGGATAGAGCGTTCCCACTGACGCCCGTGGGAACTTGTACGTTGACCTGAATCACGCCGGTCACTTCTCCCGGAGCGGCGCCCGCAAAGGTCACTTTTGCGGGGACGCCGCCGATGCTGGCGGTCACAGTGCCCGACGTTGGGGTCCAGCCTGCCAGCGGCATCAATGTCACCAGCGAACTTACCGAGCCCGTGGTGCTCAGCGGGTTGGTCTGGCCCCCGCCGGTCATATACACGGCAATCACCGATCCTTGTGTCGCCGGAGTGGTGGGGATGAAAGCGCCCCCGACCGTGACGCCGCCTGGGGGGCCGTTGATCGAGTAATTCTGGTTGCTCACCGAAGCCTGGCCGGCTCCGGTTGCGTTCATCGTGAAAATGCCCGGAGCGACTGGGGCCACGCCTTGCGGAATCGGCGCGGATTGCACGGTGTTGTACACCACGGATACGTTCGTGGTTGTTTGACCGTTGATCTCGTAGGGGACGATCACGTTAATCTGCGTGGCCGATACGTAAATCGGCGTTCCGGGGATGGTGCCAAACAGCACCTGGACTCCGGCGAGCGTAGAATTCAGTCCGCCCTGTCCGTTGAGGGTGAAACTCGCCGGTGTCGTTGGGCCCAGGCCAGTGCCTTTGATAGCGATTAATTCTCCAGGCGCGATGGAGCCGAAGCCACTGGTCGCGCTGTTCACGATGTAGGCCGGCTGGGGAATGGGCGCGGCGGTGAGCGACAGACTGACGCCGACCGCTAGCGGCGTGCTCAAGACACCCGGAGCGGCAATGTTGACGGTTCCAGTAAGCGTCCCTCCCGGCTGCGACCCGGCCGGTATGTTCGCCGGGTTGATCGAAACATTGATGGTCTTAGGCGTTGCGCCGCTGGTGATGTCGATTGCCAGCCAGTTTCCTGTGCTGGTGGCCGTCGCTGTAAAGTTCACGGGACCGCCATTGCTCGAGAGCGCTAATGGCTGCGAAGCGGGCGCCGCTCCGGTGAGCTGGTAGTTGAAGGATAGGGACGTCGGCGAGGGAGTAATCGTCTGAGGAGGTCCGACGACCAAGGTCGCGGTCACGACACTGGACGCGGTGGCCGCGTTCAGGAACGAGAGGGTCACCGGGCAGGCGTAGCTGTTCTGCGGCAGCGTGTTCTGCTGTACGGCGAAAACAACGGCGCCGGATGCGGCTCCGCTGGTCGGGGTTACTTGGAGCCAGCTACACGTGGGCTGGTTCGGAATCGACACCTGGAAATTCGCGCCCGTCGCGGAACTGGTCAGGTTGACATTCTGCGATACGGGGAGGGGCCCGTTTTGCGCCTGATTGAACGTTAATGTCAGGGGAGCGGCCGTCACCGTGATGCTGGGGGTTACGGTCAGGTTGATTGGAATGGTAACCGGACCCGACGGCAGACTTCCGGAAGAGATATTTACGGTGCCCGCATAAACATTTGGCGGGAGAGAAGCCGCGGAGATTTGCGGCGTCAGATTTTGCGGCGTCAGATTGCCATTCGATCCGACCGTCAGCCAGGTGCTGGGACCGCTGCTGGAGGCGGAGACGGAAAACGAGACCTGCGTCGCAGGATCGGTGCTGGTGAGTGCGATGGCGGGAGAAGTAATGCTGCCGCCCGCGGGGGCCGTTAGCACGCCGAATCCGCTGGGCATGCTGATATTCAGCAGCGGTGAGGTGCTGGTGTTCAGAGTCACCGGGATGGTCAAGTTGGTCGGACTCAGGCTTCCTGCCGGGTAGCTGATCGTAATCGTTCCGGTGCAAGAGCCAGTGGGCATCGGCGAGGCCACCGTTGGGGTGACCGTGACCGTAGCGGGCGTGAAGGCGATCGTCGTGCCACCCGCCAAGGCCGAGAGCCAATTAGAGGGGCAATTTGCCGCGGTTGCGCTCGACGCCGAGACGTTGAACTGCACCGGCTGGCCATAACTCTGGACCTGCACATTCTGCGGCAAGGGTACTGCCTTGCCGATCTGGTAGCTGAACAAAACCAGTGGCGGCCCGACGGTCAATTGTGAGGAATTGCCCACGGTGAGCGTTACCGCAATCGGCAGATAATACAGATTCGCGTCGGTGTTGTTCGGCGTTATCTTGATGGTCCCGGTATATGTCCCGACCGCAAGACTTGCGGGATTGGCGCTGATATTGATGATCACGGGAGTGTTCAACCCGTTGGGCGCGGTCACGGTGAGCCACGAAGAATCGGAACTGTAGGTGAAGGGCACCGAAGGTCCGTTGTTGAGTGTGCTGACCTGTACCGGCTGGCTTGGCGGCGGAGAGCCTCCCCCGAATGTCGAAGTGAAGCTCAACGTATTTTGGTTGATACTCAACAGCGGATTGGCGCTGACCACGAGTTGCACCACGATGGGAGTTAGGGAGATACCATTCACCGGGGTAATCATTAGCTGCGTCGTATAGGTTGCGGAGGGTAGGCCGCCGGGGTTGACGCTAAGCCTCACCGGGACGGCTTGGCCGTTGGTTCCAGTGGCGCTGCTCACGGGGCTGATCGTTAGCCACGGCGCGGGCGGGCTCACACTTACAGTGAAAGTGGCGGAGGCATTTGTCGAACTGACCATCAGGTTTTGCGTCAGCTCGCTTGAGGGCGGGTTCGATCCGAGTTGATATAGAAATGCCGGAATGATGGTGGGTGTGACGCTAAGCGCTGTGGCCGGAGTTAGAGTCAGGGTGACCGTGATCGACAGAGAGTCCGAGCTCGTGGTGCTTTGGACGATCAACGAACCGGTATAGACGTTATTGATCAACCCAGCCGGATTGACGCCTATCGTGATTCCGGATCCCCCGGTAATCCCTGTGGAGGTGAACGCAACTAGCCAGGATTGGCTGCTGCCGGCCGGTGCGCTAACGGTGTAGTTGAGTTGCTGGGCGGTGCTGGAGATCGCCACGGTCTGCGTAGGTATGTTTGACTCGAGGGTCCCGACCTGCGCCGTGAAGCTGAGCGATGGCGGCGTAGCGTAGAGCACCGACCCGCCGGTCACCAGGACGTTCACTGTCAGGATTTGTTGGGTCGCGGGGAATCCATTCATGGTTATGGCCACGGTCCCGGTGTGTGAACCCTGCGAAAGTCCAGTGGGATTCTGGGGCGTGACGCTGGCGTTGATGGTTACGTGGAGGTCCAGTCCGCCGATGTCCGTGTTGACCGATCCGGTGTGATCGATCTGGAGCCAGGGGTTCTGATTATTGATCTGGATGATGACCGTGCTCGGATCGGATGTCGTGGAAACATGGACCGTTTGAGGCGAGCTCACGGCGCCGCCCGTGACATTAGGGAACGAGAGCACATTGTTGCTCACGTTCGTTCCCGAGAGTGTGACGGTCTGGGCGCGCGCTGTGTCGGAAAAACCCAGGAGCAGCAGGCACAGCAGCATTCCCGGTAAAGCGATCCATTTACGATTCTGGCGAGTCATGTTGTTTCCTCTCATCAGGGGCCGTACGGTACACACGCAAATCCGGCCTGAATGGACGCGGCGGATGGGGCGGCGGGATCGGCTTTTGGCCGTAACCTGGCTAGAACGCTGCAATTGGCACGCCAGTCCGGAACGATGCATAAAGCCGCTACCCAAAACATATCTTTACATAAATGTTTTTGGGAGGGAATGCCCCCATCCGGAACGCGGGTTTCATTTGCGGGGTTGGATAGAATCTAACTAAGGGGTCGAGGCGAGTTTCCCTTTAAGATGATCCGAGCCGTAAATCTCGAGAAGCGGTACCGTTCCGGCGACGCCGATCTGGTCATTTTTAGCGGGCTGGACCTGGATGTCGCAGAAGGCGAGAAGCTGGCGTTGATCGGGGAGTCCGGAGCGGGCAAGAGCACGCTGCTGCATCTGCTCGGCGGTCTGGACAGGCCAACGCACGGTGCGATATACTTCGGGCAGAATGACATATGTCAGCTTCCGGCAGGCGAACTCGCTGAGTTTCGCAATCGGGAGCTGGGTTTTGTCTGGCAGATTCACTCCTTGCTCGCCGAATTCACGGCGCTTGAGAATGTGATGATGCCTTTGTTGATACGGGGTCAAAGCAGGGAAGTGGCCGAGTCTGTATCGATGGAGAGGTTGGAAGAGGTTGGGCTGCGCAGTCGCGCGACCCATCGTGCGGGGGAGTTATCGGGCGGAGAACAGCAGCGAGTGGTACTCGCCCGTGCCTTGGTTGGGGAACCAAAAGTACTGCTCGCCGACGAGCCGACCGGAAGCGTGGATTTCCGGACCGGCGAAATGATCATGGACCTGATCGAGGAACTGCACCGGTCCCGCCGGCTGACCTCGATTCATGTCACCCACAATCTTGAGTTTGCGCGCCGTGCGGACCGGATTGTAAAGATGGAGCATGGCGCGCTGATCGAATCTGTAATTTCATCCGATACTTCTTCTGGGGATCAGGGCAAGAATTATGTTTGAACGTTATACCGAAAAGGCCCGCCGGGTTATCTTCTTTGCCCGATACGAAGCCAGTCAGTTTGGTAGCCCGTGCATTGAGAGCGAGCATCTGCTGCTGGGCCTCCTCCGGGAGGATAAAGCCTTAGCCAACCGGTTTCTCCGATCCAGTGCATCGGTGGAATCCATTCGCAAGCAGATTGAAGCGCACACTACTTTAAGAGAGAAAGTTTCGACTTCCGTCGACCTGCCGCTGAGCCACGAGTGCAAGCGGGTCCTCGCCTATGGCGCCGAGGAGGCCGAACGGCTGAATCACAAACACATTGGAACCGAGCATCTGCTTCTCGGACTTCTGCGTGAGGAAAAGTGCTTCGCCGCTGACATTCTGCACGAACGCGGCTTACGCCTCTCTCAGGTCCGCGAAGAGATCGCCAGATCGAGTTCAGAAAAAATGTCATCCAACCGCCCCAAAGAAAGTTCGCTGCTTAGCGAGTTTAGCCGTGATCTCACCCAGGCCGCGATGGACGGCCTGCTCGATCCGCTCATCGGCCGTGATTATGAACTGGAGCGGGTGGTGCAGATTCTGTGCCGGCGCACCAAGAACAATCCGGTGCTGATCGGGGAGCCGGGAGTTGGAAAGACGGCGATCGTAGAAGGCTTGGCCCAGCGCATCGCCGATGGCGACGTTCCCTCATTCTTGTCCGATAAGCGAATTCTGGCTCTGGATTTGTCGCTGATCGTGGCCGGAACGAAATATCGCGGCCAGTTCGAAGAGCGACTGAAGACCATCATGAAAGAGTTGATGGAAAACCAGAATGCGATCATTTTCATCGATGAGCTGCATACGCTGGTAGGCGCGGGATCGGCCGAAGGGTCTCTGGATGCGGCAAATATCCTGAAACCGGCTCTTTCGCGCGGCGAGATTCAGTGTATCGGCGCGACCACGCCGGCCGAATACCGGAAGTCGATTGAGAAAGACCGGTCTCTGGAGCGCCGTTTCCAAGCTGTTAAAGTTCCGCCGCCGAACGAAGACGACGCCATTCGCATCCTGTTCGGTATCAAGGAACGCTACGAGAAATTCCACGCGGTCGCGTACACCGACGAATCGATCGAAAACGCGGTCTATACGTCAACGCGGTTTATTCCAGACCGGTTCCTTCCGGATAAGGCGATCGACCTGATCGACGAAGCCGGCGCAAGGGTGAAACTGCGTCAGACCACGCTGCCGGGCGAAGTTGCGGACATTCAGAAGCGAATCAAGTTCATCGTGCATCGCATGGAAAACGCCATCGCGAATCATGAGTTCGAGAAAGCCCGCTTCTATTCCGATGAAGAACGTAAGAAGCGCGAAGATCTGCGGATGCTGCGTGAGAAATACAATCTGGACGATACCTCCACCGGCGTCGTGACGAAAGATGACATCGACGAAGTCGTCGCCCGTTGGACCGGTGTCCCGATGACCGCCATTCGCGAAGAGGAAGTCTCCAAACTCCTTCGCATCGAAGAAGAGTTGCATCGCCGGATCATCAGCCAGGAGAAAGCCATCTCGGCTTTGTCCCGCGCCATTCGACGTTCGCGGGCCGGCCTCAAGTCTCCGAAGCGTCCTTCGGGATCGTTTCTATTCCTCGGCCCCACCGGCGTTGGCAAAACCGAAGTCGCCCGTGCGTTGGCGGAGTTTCTGTTCGGCAGCGAAAA
>DATGGL010000080.1:0-57532 GCA_035308605.1 Bryobacteraceae bacterium | reverse complement strand
TTGTCCATCAGCTTACGGTCGAGATGGATTTCCATGTTGCCGGTGCCCTTGAACTCTTCGAAGATCACGTCGTCCATGCGGCTGCCGGTATCGACCAAGGCGGAAGCCACGATGGTGAGAGATCCGCCTTCTTCGATGTTGCGCGCCGCGCCGAAGAATCGCTTGGGACGTTGGAGCGCGTTCGAATCTACTCCGCCCGAAAGCACTTTGCCCGACGGGGGAACGACGGTGTTATAGGCGCGCGCGAGACGAGTGATCGAATCGAGCAGAATGACGACGTCCTTCTTGTGCTCGATCAAACGCTTGGCCTTCTCGATCACCATCTCGGCGACCTGGACGTGGCGCGAGGCCGGCTCGTCGAATGTCGAAGAGATGACTTCACCCTTTACCGACCGCTGCATGTCGGTGACTTCTTCAGGCCGCTCATCGATCAGCAGCACGATGAGAGTAACTTCGGGATGATTCGCCGTGATCGAGTTCGCGATCGACTGCAATAGCATGGTCTTGCCGGTGCGCGGCGCCGCAACGATCAGGCCGCGCTGGCCTTTGCCGATCGGCGTGAGCAGATCCATTACGCGGCCGGAATAATTGTCTTTCGCCGTTTCCATCTTCAGGCGCGCCTGAGGATATAAGGGCGTCAGATTATCGAAGAAGATCTTGTTGCGGGCTTCCTCGGGCGGCTCGAAGTTGATCGCGTCGACTTTAATCAGCGCGAAATAGCGTTCGCCTTCTTTCGGCGGGCGGATCTGGCCGCTGACGGTATCGCCGGTGCGCAGGTCGAAGCGCCGGATCTGCGAAGGCGAGACGTAGACGTCATCGGGGCCGGGCAGGTAGTTGTATTCCGGCGCGCGCAGGAATCCGAATCCGTCGGGAAGGCATTCGAGCACGCCTTCGGAGAAGATCAGGCCGCTCTTTTCGGCCTGGACTTGCAGGATCTTGAAGATCAGTTCTTGCTTGCGCAAGCCCGCGAAGCCCTGGACGCCGAAATCCTTGGCGACGGTGTTGAGCTTCTGAATGCTCATGTCCTTCAACTCGACCAGGTCGAGCGCGCTGCCGCCGTTCTTGCCTTGATTCGCCTGGGCGAGGCGGCGCTTTGTGTCGAACAGCCGTCCGGCGGGCTGAGGAGAAGTCGCGGCGGCCTCGCCGTCGACTTTAGCGATTTCACCGTTGACTTCAGCGCTCTTGGCTTCCGTCGCCGGCGCTTCGGCTACCTTTACTTCCGCCGCGGGCTTTACTTCCACCGGGGGCTTGGCTTCAACGGCCGGTTTCACATCGGCAGCGGGCTTGGCTTCCGCCACTACCTTCGGCTCGGTGGCAGCAGGCGGATGCTTCGGTTCCGACGACCTGGCCCTGCTGCGAGGCGCGCCTTCCGGCTTATTCGCTTCCGATTTTGTGGACTCGGTTTTGGATGTTTCGGCGGCCGCTTTGATGGCTTCCGCTTCCACGTTCGACGTTACTGCGGGGTCTTGATTTTCGAGATCGCTTGCCAAATTTCCCTCACTCCCCGGCCGGTTTCGGCCGAGCATTCGAGAATCTCTCCGGAATATCCATTGCGAAGAGCTCTCAGGCTTTGATGCCTTTCTTTCTGAGACTTTAACTTGTCAATTTTGGTAGCGGCCACTACGAACGGCCGCTGGTGGGCATCGAGCCAATCCCGGAGCTCGACATCCTTTTCCATCCATCCCCGGCGCGCATCTAAGATAATCACGCACAGCCGCAAGGCTTCCCGATCGAGCAAATAACTCTCGATGAGCGCCCGCCACTGACTCGTGATTTCCCGGGGGACTTTCGCGAACCCATATCCTGGCAGATCGACGAAACGAAATCCGCCATCGACCTGGAAGAAATTGACGTACTGCGTACAACCCGGCCGCGCGCTGGTCCGCGCCAACCCGTCGGTCCCAACCAGCTTATTCAGAAGACTGGATTTGCCGACGTTGCTGCGGCCCAGAAAAGCGACCTCCACGTCGCTTTCGGGCGGAAACTGCTCCGGCCTGGCTGCACTTATTATAAACTGTGCTGCCATCGCTTTTGAACCATTCCTAAACGACCAGGGATGGCCAGATCCGAAGCCTAATGCGTAACCTTATCTTCTCGTGACCGGGCCACAATCTCCGCCGCGGTCAGCATGCTGGTGATCGGCGCCATCTCGATCTCGCGCTCCAGCGCCAGCTTCAACACTTCGTCCATATTGGTCACGAAGTGGAGCTTCATATCGTTTCGGATGTTTTCCGGAATGTCCGGCAGGTCCTTCTCGTTGTCGGAAGGAAGCACTGCCTCGCGGATTCCCTGACGGTGCGCCGCCAGAAGTTTTTCCTTTAGCCCGCCAATCGGAAGCACGCGGCCGCGTACTGTGATCTCGCCGGTCATGGCCAAATCGGCCCGAACCGGAATGCTGGTCAGCGCGCTGCAGATGCTGGTCGCGATGGTGATGCCGGCGGAAGGACCGTCTTTCGGAATCGCGCCCTCCGGCACGTGAAGGTGGATATCGATGTGACGATAGAAGTCGCGCGGCAGGCCCATGACATGGGACCGGCTGCGGATGTAACTCATCGCCGCCTGCGCCGATTCCTGCATCACGTCACCGAGCTTACCGGTCGTGATGAGTTTGCCGCGGCCTTCCATGATGGCGGCTTCGGTAGTGAGAATGGATCCGCCGACTTCGGTCCAGGCAAGGCCCGTGGTCGCACCGACCTCGTTCTTCTTGTCGGTCTGCTGCTCGCGGAACTTTTGCGGACCGAGCAGTTCGTTTACCTTTGCCGTGTTGATGATGGCTTTCTCCGGCTGATCCTTCTTCTTGCCGGATTGCGCGTTGACGATGGTGCGTGCAATTTTGCGGCAGACGTTTCCAACTTCACGCTCAAGATTGCGGACACCCGCTTCACGCGTGTAGTGGAGGATCAATTCCTTAAGACCTTCGTCCTGGAACTGGATCTGCTTTTCGGTCAGCCCGGCTTCCTTCTCCTGCTTGACGACGAGGAAGCGCTTGGCGATCTCCATCTTTTCGAGTTCGGTGTAGCCGGAAAGCCGGATCACTTCCATGCGATCCTGCAGGGCCGGCGGAATCGTGTGGAGCACATTCGCCGTCGCGATGAAGAACACCTGGCTCAAGTCGTACTCGACGTCGAGATAGTGATCGACAAACATGAAATTCTGCTCGGGATCGAGTACTTCGAGCAGCGCCGCCGATGGGTCGCCGCGGAAGTCCGTCGACATTTTGTCGATTTCGTCCAGCATGAAAACCGGATTGCGCACGCCGGCTTTCTTCATCATCTGGATTACCTGACCAGGCAACGCTCCGATGTAGGTGCGGCGATGGCCGCGTACTTCGGCTTCGTCACGCACGCCGCCGAGCGACAGGCGAACAAACTTGCGGCCCGTGGCCTTGGCGATGGACATTCCCAGCGAAGTTTTGCCTACGCCCGGAGGTCCAACGAAGCACAGAATCGAGCCCTTGGGATCTTTCACCAGGCGACGCACGGCCAGGAATTCGAGAATGCGTTCCTTGATCTTTTCGAGGCCGTAGTGGTCGCTTTCGAGAACTTTTTGCGCGAAGGGAAGATCGCGGATTTCCTTGGATTTCTTCTTCCACGGCACCGCAAGTAGCCAGTCGAGGTAGTTGCGCGAAACCGTCGATTCGGCCGACATCGGCGGCATGTTTTCCAGGCGCTTGAGTTCGGCCATGGCCTTTTCATGCGCGTCCTTGGTCATGCCGGCGGTTTCGATTTTCTTCTTCAGCTCGTCGAACTCGCTCTTTTCGCCGCGGCCGAGCTCTTTTTGAATCGCTTTGATCTTCTCGTTGAGGTAATACTCTTTTTGCGCCTTTTCCATCTGGCGCTTCACGCGGCCCTGGATGGTGCGGTCGACGTTGAGTTTTTCGATCTCAATATCGAGCATCTCGGCGACGCGCGTCAGCCGGTCGATGGGATCGAAGATTTCGAGCAGCTCCTGCTTTTCCTCGACCGCGAGCTGCATGTTCGCGCCGACCGTATCGGCAAGCTTGCCGGGATCGTCGCCGCGGATCGCCGCGACCATGGTGTCGTAGTTGACGTTCTGGCTCAGCTTTACATACTGCTCAAAAAGTGTCGTAACCCGCGAAGTGAGCGCATCGAGCTGGGGGCCGGTTTCGATTTTGAAGCTGTAGGTCTTGATGGCCGCTTTGAGATAACCTTCGTCTTCGCTGACGGAAAGGATTTTTCCGCGTTCGACGCCTTCGACGAGAACCTTTAAGTTGCCGTCAGCCTGCTTCACGCTCTGAACGATGTTTGCGACGGTCCCGACGGAATAAATCTCGTCCGGCCGTGGTTCGTCCACACTCTCGTCGTGCTGCGCGGCCAAAAAGATTTTCTTGTCTCCGGCGAGCGCTTCTTCGAGCGCGCGAACGCTCGATTCGCGTCCCACCAGGAACGGCGTCATCATGTGCGGAAAGATGACGAGGCCCCGGATGGGCATCATCGGCAATCGGCGCGTGTCGGATTTTTCTTTGGAAGTAAGCATGTTCAGGAGCAGAGCAAAAAATTGCTCCTGGCTTCACCGGCTCCCTTAGCCGGCCTTCTCCAGGAGGGCCATGTTGATCTTCTGCGTCATCACCATTTCCTTGGTGACCAGGAACTCACGGACCTTTTTATAGGATGGCAGATAATACATCAGGTCCAGCATCAGATCTTCCAGGATCATACGCAGGCCGCGTGCACCGACCTTACGCTCCATGGCGAGATGCGCGATCGCTTCCAGGGCGTCGTCGCTAAACTTCAGTCTAACATTTTCAAACTCGAACAACTTCTGGTACTGGCGGATGATCGCATTCTTCGGCTTGGTCAGGATCTGCACCAATGCCTCTCTGCTCAAATCCTCCAGCACGGCGACCACAGGCAACCGCCCAATGAACTCAGGGATGAATCCGCTCTTAATCAGATCGACCGGCTGCACCTGTTCCAACATAGTCAGATCGCGACGTCCGGAACTGCCGGGACGGCGTGCGGTCGCCTGGGCGGTCTCTTCGGGATTCGAGAAACCGATGGTCCGGGTTCCGACTCGCCGCGAGATGGTCTTTTCCAGACCAATAAACGCTCCCCCGCAAATGAACAGGATGTTGGTGGTGTCGACCGGCGTAAATTCCTGATGAGGATGCTTCCGTCCACCCTGCGGCGGAACGTTGGCGATGGTGCCTTCGAGAATCTTGAGCAGCGCCTGCTGAACGCCTTCGCCAGAAACGTCGCGGGTAATCGACGGATTCTCGTCCTTGCGGCCGATCTTATCGATTTCGTCTATGTAAATGATTCCCTGCTGACAGCGCTGTACGTCCCAATCGGAATTCTGGAGTAGCCGGAGGATGATGTTTTCGACGTCTTCGCCGACGTAGCCGGCTTCGGTCAGGGTGGTCGCATCGACAATGGCGAAAGGAACATCCAGAATCCGGGCCAGGGTCTGGGCCAGCAGTGTCTTACCGGTTCCCGTGGGACCAATCAAAAGGATATTGGACTTGGAAAGCTCCACTTCGCCGGCGCGCTGCTTGTTCATCTGAATGCGCTTGTAGTGGTTGTAAACGGCGACGGCGAGCTTCTTCTTGGTGGCGTCCTGCCCGATGACGTATTGATCCAGGTATTCTTTTAATTCCAGCGGCTTGGGAAGCTTATGCGGCGTCCCGCTCTGCTGCTCATGCCGGTCGTCTTCGAGGATCGAATTGCATACCTGGATGCACTCATCGCAGATATATGCGCGCGGATAATCCGACGGGGAGGAGATCAGTTTACCGACAACGTCCTGGCTTTTAGCGCAGAATGAACAACGTAGCGAGTCATCGGAGCCAGCGCGCTTCACCGGGGTCTCCTGGGCAGCAGCATAGTAATAGAACGGACATCCCGATTATACCGAACTTTGGGGAACCGCAACATAGTCTGAAGCTCTAGTACCCAAGTTTACTCCCAAAAGGGTTTTAGCCGTGAACGAGATCGACCAGGCTCGCGTCGGGTGCCAGGGCGAGGGCGCCGCGATGTAGAGTAAGCCAGCCGCCGCCGAGCTTCACGTTGGGAATCGGGCCTGATCGCTTCGCTTAGGGAAAGCGGCGCAGGCCAGAACTCGTTTTCTGACAGCGACATAAGTCATTGAAGAAGGCTCATGCCTCCCGAGGTGCAACTGGCGCGCCGTTACCCTTAACGGACCAATTCCGTTGCACGCATCATGATGGGTCAAGCGAATGCTGGACAAGAGCAAGCAACTGGTCCGGACGGTAGCTGGAGCCCTCGATCAGAGCCGCGAGGCGGCCATCGCGGCTGACGATCGCGGTAGCGACGGTGTGGGTGATGGAGCCCTCTTCCGGCCAATAAATCAAGCCGAATAGCCCGGCCACCGTCCCGATCTGCTCGACGGGTCCGGTCAAGAATCGCCAGGTTTCGCCGTCGGCCTGCCAGCGGTGGGCGTATTCGGCGAGTACTTCGGGGCGGTCCCATGTGGGGTCGATGGTGATCGAGATCAGCTCGAAGTCGCGTCCACGGAGGCGCTTTGATAGATAGGCGAAATTTGCGGAGAGGCGCGGGCAGACGTCGGGGAGCGGGCAGCGGGTATAGATAAAGTCAATCGCGACGACCCGGCCTCGGAATTGGGATAGAGCCGTGGGGCGGCCGGATTGATCGGTGAGCGTGAAATCCGGGACAGCGGCGCCGACGGCGAGCTTGTTGGCCGGTTGAGCGACGGGAATCTCCTTGCCGTCGGTTCCTTCGAGACGGGTGACGCGCGGTTTCAGGTTGCGCGCCTCCGAGGCGTGCTTTCCCACGCGCAGGTCAAAACTAATGCGCGCGCCAGGGGCAAGCCCGGTCAAATCTTCTTTCGGCGCCACATGGAACGGCATCGTCATCGGCGGCATGTAATGCTCGATGGGACGATGCGAGACCAGGATGGTGCGCTGCGCTGAATCCACGTGAACGATGAGGCCTTCGACACGGTACCGTTTCGCGCAGGACGCGCAACCGAACAACGCGAGAAAGAAGACAACGCGGCGGATCACAGCTTCACGGTAGGCAGGAATTGCGGCGGCCGGCGGGCATTGGTCGCCTGCTCGAAGGAGTAGGCGTATTTGATGAGCTTCACCTCGGTCCGCGGCGATCCGAAGAAGGACAATCCAACCGGGAGACCTAAAACAAAACCAGCCGGGACGGTCACGTGGGGATAGCCTGCAACGGCGGAGGGTGTGGATGAGCCGCCGGTGAAATGGTCGCCGTTGACGTAATCGGTCGGCCAGGCGGGGCCATCTGTCGGAGCGACCAGGGCATCGAGGGCCAGCTTACTCATCACCACGTCGATGCCTTCGCGCTTGGACAGGCGATTGAGTTTGGCTGCCAGGTCGATGTAAGCGCGGCTGGTGACGGGGCCTTTCGCTTCGGCCTTGGTCATGTTGTCCTGGCCGAACCATTTCAATTCGCGGTCGCGATTTTTCTCGTTAAATTCGATGACGTCTTTCAGACTTCGCAACGGCCCGCCGCGGCTCTCGAGATAAGCGTTGAGATCGGCCTTGAATTCGTAAAGGAGAGCCTCGTTTTCGGGCTCGGCCAGCTTGGAATACGTTGGGATGATTGCCGGATCGATGATCTCGGCGCCCAGGCTCTTGAGAGTATCGATGGCCGCGTTGATCACCCGGTCGACTTGATCGTTAAACCCGAAGACCTGGCGTGCGACGCCGATGCGCGCGCCTTTCAGTCCATTCGCGACCAGCGCCTGCCCATACGTCGCCCCGGCGAGCACACCCAGCAGAAGCGCGGCGTCGGCGACCGTGCGGGCCATGGGACCGGCGGTGTCCTGGCGATGCGAGATCGGGACAATGCCCGCGCCGGGGATCAGGCCGACGGTCGGTTTGATTCCAACGATGCCGTTGACGGAGGACGGGGACACAATGGATCCGTCGGTTTCGGTTCCGACGGCGGCGGCGCACAGGCTTGCCGAAACGGCCACGCCCGATCCGGAACTGGAGCCGGAGGGGTTGCGGTCCAGAGCGTAGGGATTGTGGGTCTGGCCGCCGCGTCCGCTCCAGCCGCTGGTGGAATGGCTGGACCGGAAATTGGCCCATTCACTCAGATTAGTCTTAGCCAAAATAACGACACCTGCCGCGCGCAGGCGGGACACGAGTTCGGCGTCTTTGGGCGCAGAACTGGCCAGAGCGAGCGAACCGGCGGAGGTCATCATTTTGTCGCCGGTGTCGATATTGTCTTTAATGAGGATCGGAATGCCGTGAAGAGGGCCCCGAAGACCCTTTCCCTTGCGTTCTTGATCGAGCGCCGCAGCGATGGCGGCGGCTTCGGGATTCAGTTCGATAACGGAGTTGAGGCGGGGGCCGCTTTTGTCGATCTCCTGAATGCGCGCCAGATACTTTTCGACCAATTGGGCGGAGGTCCAGCGGCCGCTAACCAGGCCCTCCTGAAGGCCGATCAGGGTGGCCTCCTCTAAATTTTCCTGCGCGGGTGCCGATTGCATCATAAGGGCTGCGCCCACTCCCAAGCGGACGAAATCGCGGCGAGACTGCATGCACAACAGGATACAGGAGCGGCAAGCACACGGGCACAAATTGAGCCGGCGCGATTAAACGTTTTGACACGTTCGCTCTATATACTGGCGGTTCTTTATACTGGGACACAACTGGACACACATTCATCATGCAAACGTTCGACATGATCGTGATTGGATCCGGTCCGGCGGGACAGCGGGCCGCGATTCAGGCTGCGAAGTCCGGCAAGAAGGTCGCGCTGATCGAGAAGGCAGTGTGCGTAGGCGGCGTGTGCGTCAACACCGGGACCATACCGAGCAAGACCATGCGCGAGGCCGTGCTGCATTTCTCGGGCTACAACTATCAGAACATTTACGGCGTGAATTACCGGGTGAAAGAAAAAATCACCATGGCCGATCTCGCGTTCCGGGTGCAGCATGTCATTAAGACCGAGATCGACGTCACCGTCGCCCAGCTTTCGCGAAACAACATCGAGACGCTGTTTGGAATCGCGAGTTTTTTGGATCCGCATACCATCCGTGTGACGGGGCCGCAGAGCTTCTCCGACTATCAGGCGGAAAATGTGATCATCGCGACGGGGACGAAGCCGGCGGAGTCACCGAAGGTCCCGATCAACGGCCGCAGCATCGTCAACAGCGACCAGGTGCTGCAGATGACCGACATCCCGAAGACGCTGATCGTGGTGGGCGGCGGCGTGATCGGCGTCGAGTATACCTGCATGTTCGCGACGCTGGGAGTACGCGTGATCCTGGTGGAGAAGCGTCCGCGGCTGCTGGAATTCGCCGATGCCGAAATTGTCGAAGCGCTTTCGTATCATTTGCGCGATCATCGCGTGACCTTGCGCCTGAACGAAGAAGTGTCGAGCGTGGACGAGACGCCGGAGGGCGTTGTCGCGCACCTGGAAAGCAAGAAAAAGCTTTCAGGCGACGGATTACTATACGCGGTGGGACGCCAGGGCAACGTGGATGAGCTGAATCTGCCGGTGGCCGGAATCGAGGCGGATTCGCGTGGAAGAATTCCCGTGGATCCCGACTTCCGGACCAAGCAGCCGCACATTTTCGCGGTGGGGGACGTTATCGGGTTTCCGAGCCTGGCGTCGGTGTCGATGGAACAGGGCCGCATCGCCGCGGCGCGGGCGTATTTGAAACCGGTGAAATCGAATCCGGCGACGTATCCGTATGGGATCTACACGATCCCGGAAATCTCGTTTATCGGAAAAACGGAAGAGCAGCTGACCGACGAAGATGTGCCGTATGAAGTCGGCGTCGCGTATTATCGCGAGATCGCGCGCGGGCAGATCCGCGGCGACACCACGGGCAGGCTGAAGCTGATATTTCATCGCGAGACCAAGGAACTGCTGGGCGTCCACATCATCGGCGAGGGCGCCAGCGAGTTATTGCACATCGGGCAAGCGGTGCTGATCCTAAAGGGAACCGTGGATTACTTCGTCGATACGGTGTTCAATTATCCGACGCTCGCCGAGTGCTACAAAGCCGCGGCATTTAACGGGCTGAACAAGCTGGCGCGCTTCTAAAGGGAGAATCAATGCCACGAAGCATCGGTGTCGTGATGAGCGAGCACATCGCGCTCGGGGTGGTCGAAGGCGACCGCGTGGTTGGCCAGGTGGTCCGGTATCCGGCCGAGGGCAGCGGCGCGGATGCGATTCGCAGCCTCCCGGCCGACGAACTGGTGCGCGTCCAGGCGGATGAAATCAAGGCGCTGGCGGAGGGCGATCCCATCGACATAATCGGCCTGGCGTATCCGGGCATCGTGCGCAATGGCGCTATCGAAGATTCTCCGAATTTCCTCCAGCTCAAGGGCGTGGCGATGGCGAACGCGATGCGGGAGGCCCTGGCGCAGCGGGGGATCCACGCCAAGATTGGAGTTTCGAACGATGCCGATGTGGTGGCGTCCGGAATCGCGGCGGCGCACGGAAAGCTCAACCAACTGATTCGCGTTTGGACTTTGGGCAACGGCATCGGCTTCGGGCGTTATCCGCAGGCTGACGGAGTCTGGGAGGGCGGCCACATCGTGGTCTCGCTCGACGCGAATGAGCGATTCTGCGGCTGCGGGGGGATCGGACATCTGGAAAGCATCATGGGACATCGCGCCATGCGGCTACGATTTCTGGACATGGAACCGGATGAAGTTTTTGCCGCGGCAAAATCGGGCGAAGATCCGCGCTGCGCGGAGTTCGCGATCCTGTGGCACCGGGCGCTGGCGGCGGCAACCGCGTCCAGCGTGCACATGAGCGGTCCAGGGAAGTTTTATATCACCGGCCCGAACGCGCGGTTCGTGAATGTAGCGTTTCTCAATCGCTGTGTGCAGGAAATGGTGAAGATGAGTCCGCTGCAAGGGTATGTGTTCGAGGTGGTGCCGAAGAGCGACGAAATCGCAGTGCTGGGCGCGGTGGTAAACGCGCGGCGCGGTTAGCCTTGCTCAAAACTCACTTGATGATAGATCTCCGCGAGGGCAATCTGGCAGCCCACGCTCTCGAAGCGAACATTCGAATCCAGTCCGGTGGATTCGGATAAGAGCCAATCTCCCGATGGCTGGCGGCGGAAGATTTCGACGCGGGGCTCGGTTTGTGAAACCAGCCCGTATTCCTGCAGGGAATCGATCTGGCGGTATTGCGCGAACTTGAGACCGCGGTCGTGGGCTTCCGTGGATGGAGAGAGCACTTCCACGATGACGGTCGGATTCAGGAGCGTGTCTTTTCGGTCGTCGGCAAAGGTCGGAGGACCACAGACGACCATGACATCCGGGTAAGTATACGATCCTCGTTTTGAAACCCGAGTTCGCACATCGTTGGCCGTTACCGAGCAGCGCTTTTCTCGCAACGCATCCCGCAATTCCGATCCCAGGTTCAGAATGATCTGCCCGTGGGGGTAAGAGCCGCCCGACATTGCGTACATGCGGCCGTCATAGAATTCGCTCTTGAATTCGGCCGCGCGCTCGATCTTTAGATACTCTTCCTCGCTCAGGCGTGGGTGCGGGCTCGCCGACATACATTCATCTTAACGGCATCTTAACGCTGGCATCATAGCGCTGGCTTACATTTCCGGTTATACAGGAGTAGAATCATCAACATGACCAAGCTGCTCCTCAGCGCTATTCTTGCTTTTTCGGCATTCGGCCAGACCAAGACTCCGGATCTGTGCGTTCCGCCTCCAAGTGGGACGGCGCCGGCCCTGCCCGCGCACATCATGACTGGGCAAGGAACAGAGTATGTCCATCTGGCGATCACTACTTCGAATCCGGAAGCGCAGAAATTTTTCGATCAGGGGCTCGCGCAGATGCATTCGTTCTGGGCGGTCGAGTCCGAGCGGAGCTTCTTGCAGGCTGCCGCGCTGGATCCGGAAGCGCCGATGCCGTGGTGGGGCGTCGCGATGGTGGCGGCGGGGGATTACCGGCCGCGGCACCAGCTTGAAAACGCCGCCTACTCGCGGCCGGCAGTCGGGCGAACGCTCGCCGCTGCGGAGAAGGCTCTCGAGTTAAGCAAAGTTCAAGGCAAAGCGACCGACGTGGAGAAGATGTACATCGCCGCGATCGCCGCGCGGCGGATGCCGGGGTCGAAGAATCCCGATGACGCATATGTCGCCGGGCTGCGGGCGATTGTCGCGAAATATCCGAAGGAAATTGAGGCGTGGACATTCCTGTCGCTGCACCTGATGCGCGGATTTGAACTTCCGGATCGCACGCCGCGGGCCGACTCCATGGAGTCGGTCGCCATTCTGCGCCAGCTTTTGAAAGATGCGCCGGACCATCCGGGTGTGCATCATTATGTGATCCACGGTTACGAAGGTGCGAGCTTTGCAAGCGAGGCCTGGCCGAGCTGTAAGCGGTACGCGGAACTAGTTCCGAACATTCCGCATGCGTTGCACATGCCGGGTCATATTTATTCGACCACCGGCAAGCTCCAGGAAGCTGAGAAATCGTTCAGTGATGCGGCGGTGAATGAGCTGGGTTATATCAAAGCCGATTCGCTGTATGGCACCAGCCATCACGGTCACAACGTCCATTACTTGTCTACGGCGTACGCCTTCGATGGCCAGTACGACAAGGCTGTCGAAGCGGCGCGGAGCCTGCTCGAGTTCAAGGAAAATCCGCGAGAGTTGGCAAATGTGGACGGAAGCAGCACAGCGCATCGGCAAGGATGGTTTGCGCTGATGCGCGCCCTGGTGGTCAGCGAAAATTGGGACGCTATTCTGGACGGCCATTCGCTTCCGGTGTACGACCGGCCTCGCGAACAGGCCTGGCGGCACTGGGCCATGGGTGTGGCGCAGGCGTCCAAGGGCGATGCGGAAGCGGCCATGCAGGAAGCGCATCAGATGGATGCGGCGCTCAAGCAATATGAGCAGGATGTGAAGCGGAAGCCACCCGCGGAGTTAGTGGTCGGGCGGCAGGAACTGGAAGGCCATATTCTAGCCGCGCAAGGTAAGGCGGACGAAGGCTTCAACGCCCTTGGAAGCGCCGCGATGGCGCAGCGCAAACTGCGTTATAGCGAGCCGCCGTTTTATCCGCGTCCGGTGGATGAAGCCATCGGGGAAGTCTCCTTGCGGCTGGGCCGGTTGTCGGATGCCGAAGTTGCGTTTCGACGCTGCCTGATCGATCTGCCGGGGAGCGCGCGTTCGATCGCAGGGTTGCAGGAAACCCTGCGGCGCGAGAACAAAACCTCGGGCTCGGCCGACAATCAGTAAATTTGTGTAAATCTATTTCGATTCTCGGCGCTGGACCGGCGGGGGCGTCGGCTGCGATTGCCGCACTCCAGGCTGGCGCCTCGGTATATCTGGTCGAAAAATCCAAGCTCCCCAGGCACAAAGTTTGTGGTGAGTTCTTTTCTCCGGAAATCGTGCCGGAATTAGAACGAAGCGGCGCGTGGGAGCCCTTTCTCGCAGCGCGGCCGGCTCAAATCCGGCGGATGAAACTGCATTTCGGGCGCCGGGAGAAATCCTCACGTTTGCCGGAACCCGCCTGGGGATTGAGCCGGTTCGCCTTCGACGATTTACTGGTCAAACGTGCGCAGCAGGCCGGGGCCACGATGCTTCGGGAGGCGACCGGGGCCGAGACCGTGATCACGTGTGGACGGGCCTCCCCTGGAGTTCGGCGCGGCCGGCGATTATTTGGATTTAAGACGCATTTCGAGGGGCCTGCCGACGATGCCGTCGAACTATTTTTCTTTAAAGGATGTTATGTCGGCGTGAACGCGATCGAGGATGGGAAGACGAATGTATGCGGACTTGGGCCGGAGGATTTCCTGCGGCGGTTCGATTTTGAATTTGATGAGATCGTGCACCAGTCTCCCGCGCTCTCCGATCGGCTACGTTCGCTTAGCCGGTCGATCAAGTGGCTTACAACGGGCCCCCTCGAATATGGGCAGGCATTTCACGCCGAGGGAGTATATCGAGCGGGCGACGCGCTTTCCTTCGTCGATCCTTTCACGGGATCGGGGTTGTCGGCTGCGGTGAAGACTGGGACACTCGCAGGAAATGCTGCAGCCAGAGGAGATCCACCGTCCATCTATCTTGCACAATGCAAGGCGGCGCTGAAAAAGCCTTTCGAAATCTCAGAGATTTTCCGGAAAGCGGTGAATAACGGTTGGGCGGAATTCCTGGCCGGCCTAGTTCCGGGGCGGGTCTTGTTCGCTCTTACGCGGCCCGGCAAATAAAAAAGCCGGTGAGTACTCGGAGGAAGATACTCACCGGCCGGTGCACCACTACCGCGAGGTCGTAGCGCGCCGAACTTTTGGGCGATTCGCCAGGCAGTCAGCGAACCTTCCCTAGAGAAAGAGACGCGGTGAAACCACTAAGGTTCCACAACTGGACACTTGTATCGTAACACTGCACAAATGTTCTGTACAGAGGTATCGTAACGTTTCCTAGGGGAGAAGGGGTATTACTGAACTAGGCACAATCGGGTGACC
The DNA here is from genome assembly GCA_035308605.1 of Bryobacteraceae bacterium. Lineage (GTDB taxonomy): Bacteria > Acidobacteriota > Terriglobia > Bryobacterales > Bryobacteraceae > Palsa-187. The sequence continues at coordinate 43,115 of DATGGL010000080.1, read as the reverse complement.
ATGATCTCTTATTGCAGAGATCAGATTATGCCCCGTAAGATGCTGAATTAGATGTAGATATTCGAATGATTACTCGCTTCGAGACGATACGCGTACTCGTGCTCGGAAGCGATTAAGCAACCCAATTGCCAGAGGCAATTTAACGGTCCTGTTACCTAAGGTCTTGCTGCACGGATGGGGTGACCAGAGGCGGGTTTCGTTTCAGAGTGTAGAAAAAAAAGAGGATATCACTTGAGTCGCTGATTCAGCACTTCTGCGAGCCGAAAACCGGCCAGAACAATCCGAGTGCGGGCGACCTGGCGGGCGTTTGCGACATAGGAATCCGGGAGTTGAAGCGGGTGTTCGCGCGAGCCGGTTTCGTTGCCGAACGTGTAAACATCCGACTTGGCGAGGGCAAAGCCTTCCTGTATCCATTTCTTCGGGCTCGTCTCGATATGAACCGCGGCGGGATATTCAGATGTTGCGTCAGTGGCGTATTTGTTCACATACGCGTCGCTCGGATCGTTGCCGGCTGATTCGTCCCACAGCGCGTGCGGATTCCGATGCCGCGCCAGGATGACATTGTTGCCTCCGGCGTCTGATCTCGGCTCGGATTTGAGGAACCGGCTGACGCAGTGCAGCGGCTGGTGGAGATCGCCGACGATGTGTTCGACCCAAGGCAGGTCGTAGATGACGAGGGCTTCAGGAGCGGAGCCGAGTTCGCGGATCAGGCGTGGCAGTTCGGACAGAGCGGTGGGCGGTCTTGGCTTTCGGACAGGCGCATGATCGGGCGCGTACGGAGTGTCGTAATAATGCCAGTTCGTATGGCGCTTCATCTCGGGAAATCCCGGCAGGATTGCCGTGGGCACGGCGTCTTGGCGCGTGTCGTCCCAGAAACGGGGATCGCCTTTGATGTCGTCAGCCCAAAGCGACGCGGCGAGGAAAGCGGCGCGGGCGCGGGACTCCGGATCCTGAGGGGTGTTGCGCGTGAAGCGGCCGTAGTCGGGATGGGCTTTTATCAACGCGTCGACGCGGGCGCGCGTTTGAGGCGTCAACCGGTCATAGGCAATCGCGGCGATAATGCGGTGTCCGGTCGAATTCCACGCCGGTACCGGCCATGCGAAGCAGAGTGTTGCCGTCCATGCGGCCAAAAGTCGGATATGGCGCACGCTGAGATTTCGAGGATAGCATTCGAGCCGCTAGCGCTTCTTCGGCAGGAGAGCGACCTTGTAAATTCCCGCGCCGCGCGCTGTATCGAGGACGCGTGCGACATCCTCAAAATCGGCACGGGGCGAACCGTCGACGAACAGGACGCCACCGGGACGCTGCGCGGAGATTTGCAGTAAGCGGTGATCGAGCTCAGCCCAGGCAACCGGCTCGGAGTTGATGCTTAAGCTCCGGTTGTCGCCGACGCTCACCACGATGTCGAGCGACTGCGATTTGGCTTTCTGGTTGGATGGTTGCGGAACCTGGCTCGCTAGTCCCGTGGACCGTTGCGGAATGATGATCATGAAAATGATAATCAGCACCAGCAGCACGTCGATCATCGGCGTGACGTTTATTTCGCCTTGTTTTCCGGTCGTCATTTGCATTGCCCGCCTGCCCGTATGGACACCGCGGCGCGACGGAAGTTCCGGGAGCTTCTTGTATTCTGAATGGGTATGGTGCACATCCCGATTTTGCGCAAGGGCGTTCCCTATCGAAGCCTGGACACGATCCGAACTCCTCATTACCGGACGCGCGAGGATTTTGTCGAGATCAGCCAGGCGAACGTCGGATTGATCCGGCGCGATCTGCTCGATCAGAGAACGCCGCGCGAGGCATTGGCGGCGTTTTCCACGCCTGAGTTGATCGTCATCAGCCGGCGAGCGGCGGATATTTTCTTGAATGACGCACTGCCCCTGGGGGCCGCGTCGCAGACGCCGGACGAATATGTCCGCCAGCTCGCTGCAACTACCGGGATGCCGCACGCACTCGCACGCAGGAACATGAAAAAAATCCACGCGGCGTTGAGTGAGATGGAGAAAGTGATTTTGGGGCTGACGCGGGGTGTTCCGTTTGAAGTGCTCGACCGGGGATTTGGCGATGGACTGAGTTTCTTTCCACGAACGGATTCGATGGGCATCGTATTGCCCAGCAATTCGCCGGGCGTGCACTCGCTGTGGACGCCGGCGTTCGCGTTGAAGATCCCGCTGGTGCTGAAGCCGGGAAGCGCGGAGCCTTGGACGCCGTACCGAATTATTCAAGCACTGATCCGAGCGGGCGCTCCGCCGGCGGCGTTCAGTTATTATCCGGCCGATCATGCGGGCGGCGGCGAGATTCTGCGTCAGTGCGGGCGCGGGATGGTGTTTGGCGATGTATCGTCGACGAAGATTTGGGCAAACGATCCACGGGTGGAAGTGCATGGGCCGGGTTATAGCAAGATCGTGATCGGCGAGGATTGCGCAGATGATTGGGAGAAATATCTGGATCCGATGGTGGAGTCGATTGCGGCGAATTCGGGACGGTCGTGCGTGAACGCGTCGGGAGTTTGGACGGCGCGGCACGCTTCAAAGATTGCGGAGGCGCTGGCGGAGCGGCTGGCGAAGATTGTTCCTCGCGCGGAGGATGATCCCGAAGCGCAGCTTGCTCCATTCGCGGATATGAACGTTGCGAAGCGGATGTCGGGGATGATCGATGCCGAGATGGCTGCTACGCCGGGAGCGCGCGACGTGAGCGCGGCTTTACGGGGTCCGGAGCGGTTCGTGACGTGGGAACGGTGCGGCTATCTGCTGCCGACGATTGTCGAATGCGACGTCGAGCATCCGCTGGCGAATCGGGAATATTTGTTCCCGTTTGCGAGCGTCGTAGAGATTTCGCAGGACAAGCTGCCGGACGCGATGGGGCCGTCGCTTGCGGTGATGGCGTTGACGAACGATCCGAAATTCCGGAAGCGGCTGCTTTCGTCGCCGTTGGTGGGCCGGCTGAATTTCGGGCCGATCCCGACGATGCAGATCACCTGGGATCAGCCGCATGAGGGAAATCTGTTCGATCATCTCTATGCGCGGCGGGCATTTCAGGCTGCTTGATTGGCCGTCAATGAACGGGAATGAACCTTAATGGTCACTCGCGGCCAATTTGAGTAACTGTTCGGCGTGACGCAGGGCCTCGGGAGTAACGCGCTCGCCTGAAAGCATCCGGCCGATCTCGCGGGTGCGTTCCGCGGGGGAAAGTTCTTCTATCGATGCCAGCGTGCGGCCTTTGGACGCATGTTTCTCGACGTAGTAGTGATGGTCGGCGAAACCGGCGATCTGGGGCAGGTGGGTCACACAGAGAACCTGACTCGACGCGGCGAGCTTCTTGAGACGGCGGCCCACGGCTTCGGCGGCGCTTCCACCTACTCCGGCGTCGACTTCATCGAAGACAAGCGTGCGCGGGGCATTTTTCGATGGGCGGGGAGCGATGCAAGTCTTGAGGGCCAGAGCTACGCGGGAAAGCTCGCCGCCGGATGCGATTTTTTCGAGGGGCTTCGGCTCTTCGCCGATATTTGGGGAGATGAGAATTTCGACGGTGTCGGCGCCGTGTTCGGACCAGGATGCCGGCGAGACTCGAATCTGAACGCGGGTTTTTTCCATGGCGAGAGAAGCCAGCTCGTGTTCGACACGTTTGGAGAGCTGCTGGGCCGCGGCGCTGCGCGCGGCGGTCAGCTTCGCCGCCGCGGATTCGAAAGATTGAGAAAGCTCGCGCACTTCTTTGCGGAGCTTTTCGCGTCGCTCGCTCGAATGTTCCACGGCGGAAAGCTGGCCGCGGACCTCTTCGAGGAAAGCCAGGACTTCCTCAACCGTGGCGCCGTATTTGCGCTTCAACTTTTCAAGAGCCGCCAGACGCGTTTCGATTTCTTCGAGACGGCCGGGATCGGCTTCGAGCTTCGCCAAATAGTGACGCAGCGCGTGGGAAGCTTCGTCGACGGCGATGGACGCGGGTTGCAGGGTTGTCAGCACGTCCTGGATGCTGGGGTCGATGCGGGTCAGCTCGTCGAGACGGCGGATGACGGTGTGCAATTGCGCGGTCACGCTTTCGGGCGCGTCGTAGAGAGCTGAATAGGCCGCGTTCGCGGTTTCTTCCAGGCGGACCAGATTTCGCAGAATACGGCGATCGTTTTCAAGCGCTCCATCTTCGCCGGGATGGGGCGCGACAGCCTCAATTTCTTTCGACTGAAAGGACCAGAGATCCGCGAGACGAAGCTTTTCCTGCGCGGAACGGTCGAGTTCCTCGAGTTCGGCGTTTGCTGAGCGCCAGCGATCGTAAATCGAAGCGATTTCCTCGACCGGGGTCGCGGCGAAGGCATCGAGCAAATCGCGCTGGACGGCAGGAGAGAAAAGCTGCTGCTGATCGTGCTGGCCGTGAATGTCGCCGAGGTGCGGAGCGAGTTCCTTGAGGAAGGCCGCGGTCGCTGGACGGTTTCCGACGAAGGCTCGCGATTTGCCGCCCGCCAGGATCTCGCGTTCGACGAGAAGTTCGTTCTCTTCCGGCTCGATCCCGGCGTCTTCGAGCAACCTGCCGAGCGGCGGGGTCGCGACGATCTCGAAAATCCCGGAAATGCGGGCGCGGTCGGCTCCGGTGCGGACCATTTCGGCGGAGGTGCGGGCGCCGAGCAGGAGACCAAGAGCGTCGACAACAATGGATTTGCCGCTGCCGGTTTCGCCGGAAAGAAGATTCAAGCCGCGGTGAAAACGCACGCGCACCTTTTCGATGACGGCGTAGTTTTCGACAGCGAGCTCGACCAGCATTGGACACGATTATAGCCCGCGGCCCACGGTGACTATCGATCAAACATTTCAATATGATTCTGTTTTTTACAACGCTTTCGATTACAATGGGAACGGAGAAGTTTGTAAGGGACGAGAGAAAGGGACCCGGTTGACAGCAGCGCACTGGATCGGCCTCGTAGCGGAGATAAATCTTTGGGAGCTGGTCCAGGGCATGGGGCCGGTGCCGCTGGGCATCCTGGGGCTTCTGTTCATGTTCTCGCTCACTTCGTGGACGATTATTCTTTCGAAGGCGACGCTGTTCCGCCGGGCGCGGAACGGCAATGCGCGGTTTCTGCGCGCGTTCCGCAAGGCGACGCGCCTGGACGCGGTGGCGGCGGCCACGGAACAGTTCCGGTCCGCGCCGCTGGCGACAGTGTTTGATTTCGGTTACAGCGAAGTCGCGCGGCAGATTACGGCACGATCGAAAATTACCAATCTCATCGCACTGGAGCGAACGTTACAACTGGGAATGAGCGAAGAGCTGACGCGGCTGGAGCGCAGCATGAACTGGCTGGCGACCACGGCCTCCGTAACGCCGTTCATCGGACTGTTCGGAACGGTGTGGGGCATCATCAATGCGTTTCAATCGCTGGGATTGACCTCGTCCACCAGCCTGCGCGCGGTGGGGCCGGGCATCGCCGAAGCGCTGATCACCACCGCCATGGGTCTGTTCGCCGCGATCCCCGCGGCAATTTTCTACAACGTGTTTGGGCACTCCATTAAAGAGATGGGCGCACGCATGGAGGATTTTTCGCTTGAGTTTCTCAACCTGAGCGAAAGGAATTTCGAAAGCTAGAAATACCGTCTATATGGCTTTCTCGACCGGCGGATCCAGCGGCAGCATCGGTGGCAGGCGGCGTTACTCGGGGACGCTGGCGGAAATTAACATCGTTCCGCTGGTGGACGTGGTCCTCGTGTTGCTGATTATTTTCATGGTGACGGCCAGCGTGATGGAATTCGGGCTGGAGGTGGATGTTCCGGCCGTGGACACGACGCGCGACTCAGCCGAGGAACTCCCCGTAGTCACGATTACGCGGGACTCGAAAATCTTCCTGGGCGATAAGGCTACGAACATTCACGATCTCGCCCCCGAAATCCGCAAGCGATTCAAGAACGCTAAAGCGGTTTACTTAAGCGCCGATAAGGAGACGATCTACGACCCTATCGCTCAGGTGGTGGCGGAGTTGGGCGAGAAGGCCAAGTTTAACGTCCGGCTTGTGACCAAGACGCGGGATAGCGCGCCTAAGCGAAAATGACGCAGCACGCCGACATTCTTGACACCCAGGAGTCGATGAGCGGCGCGTTCTGGGGCGCTGTGACGTTACATCTCGCGCTGGCCGGTAGCTTTGTTGCGTATACGTGGGTAGGAAACCACACGGACTCCTTCGGCGATCCTAACGCAGGCGGAACGGCGGTGGGAATCGAAGCGGTGAACTCGATTCCAATTCCGCACCAGGGCCAGCAGAATCCGCTGGCGAACGATTCAAAGTCCACGACGCCGCAGACGCCTCAAAAAGAAGAACGAGCGAAGGTTGAAAAACCGCCGCCGGATGCGGTCGCGCTGAAGTTGAAACAGGACAAGAAAAAACCGGCCGAGCAGACCAGTAAGAAACAGATGTTCCGTCCGTACGATCAACTTCAGAAGAACCAGTTGACCACCAGTAACGCACCACAAGTTTCAACGCCGATGTACTCTCAGTCGACCGGGTCCGGCCGCATTGGCGCGGGAGCCAATACGACGCTGGGTTCGCGATTCGGGGCCTATGCGGAGCAGATCCAGCGCCTGGTGGCGCAGAACTGGCGTACCGGCGATGTCGATCCGAACATCGGCAATGGGCCGATCGTGATCGCGACGTTCGATCTGATGCGCGATGGCTCGGTCCGAAATTTGCGGCTGTTGCAGGCGAGCGGATTCCCTTCCCTGGACCTTTCGGTGCGGCGGGCGATTTCCGACGCCAGCCCGTTCCCGCCGCTGCCCGTGGCCTTCGACAAGGATTACGCGAAAGTCGAATTCAATTTTGAGTTAAAGCGATGAAGAACAAATATACGATCGCAATCATAACAATGCTGGCGGCTCTGGGCATCGGGGCTTTCCTGGTGACAGCGCAGCAGCGGGGGGACATTCAAGGCAACATTGTAAAGGGCGACAAGCCCAAGATCGCGGTGCCGGACTTTCGAGGCTCCGGCGACGCGCAGCGGGTGATGGATCCGTTCAATCAAACGCTGTGGGACGAATTGTCCGGATCCGGTGTGTTGACGATGGTGGCGAAGAGTCTGTATCCGCTGACGGTTCCGCAGCGGCCGCAGGACTTCAAACCTCCGACGACGGCCGCTCCGCTTCGCCGCGGCGATGCGCCTCGGGTGCAGAGCAACGGTCCATGGCTGACCGATTGGGCCGGGCCGCCGGTGAACGCGGATTATCTCGCGTTCGGATATACCGGCGTGCAGGACGGGCGACTGGTGTTGTTCGGGTGGCTTTACAATCTTGGCCAGCCCGACCCGGCCAGCGCGCAGTTGATCGGCAAGCTGTACTACGGGTCGGTGGACGTGGACGGCGCGAAGAAAGTCGCGCGCGAGTTCGCGGCCGATATTCTGCAGCAGTTCGGAGCCAAGAGCCTGGCGGGATCGAAGGTCTTCTTTGTATCGGACCGCACCGGGAACAAGGAAATCTGGTCGATGGATTACGACGGTTCCAATCAGCGGCAGATCACGCATTACCGTTCGGTGTCGACCATGCCGGCGGTGTCACCGGACGGGAAGATGGTGGCGTTTACGACGTATGCGCTGGGCAATCCCAAGATCATGGTCTATTCGACGGATACGGCGAAGCGGCTGCCGTTTTATAATCCGGTCTCTTCGGCAGTGGAAACGCCGGAATTTACTCCCGACGGCCAGAGGCTGCTGTTCGCGACCTCGCTCGAGGGATGGGTGCAGATCTGTATTGCCGATGCGAGCGGCGGCAACATGCGGCGGCTGTCGCATGTCCGCGCCATCGAAGTTTCGCCAAAAGTGAATCCGAAGAATCCGTCGGACGTTATTTTCATTTCCGGGCGCGGCGGGTCGGAACAACTGTGGCGGATGAACATCGACGGCGGCGATCTGGATCGGTTGACGCCCGGCGAAGGCTATGTCGCCAATCCGGCGTGGAACCCCAACGGTCAGATTATTGCGTTTGCATGGACCAAGGGATACGAGCCTGGGAACTACAATATTTTCGTGATGGATATCGCCAAGCGAACGCCGGTCCAGCTAACACATGGTAATGGCCGTAATGAGAATCCCTGGTGGGCTCCGGACGGAGTACATCTGGTGTTCTCTTCCAAGCGCGGCTCGGCTACGCAGCTTTACACCATGCTCGCGGATGGTACTAACGTGCAACAATTGACCACCCAGGGCAACAACATCCAACCGGTGTGGAGTAAAGGGATAAACTAAAGACATCGTTGGAGATCTTGAGGAGGCAGACCTAGAAAATGAGATTGAACCAGAGAACGCTGAGTGTTGCGGTGTTCACAGCTTTGCTGCTTGTGTCCGTTGCCGGGTGCGGAAAGAAAGCCCCGGTCGCTCCACCGCCGCCGGCGCCGGCTCCCGCCCCGGAACCGCCCCCGCCGCCCGCCGCGCTCGCGCCGCGGATCAACAGCTTCACAGCCGAGCCGCGGAATATTGAGCGCGGCCAGTCGGCGACGCTTCGCTGGTCGGTCGCGAATGCGACAGATATCACCATCGATCAGGGCCTGGGCGCCGTCCAGGCGAATGGCAACCGTCAAGTTTTTCCCAGTAATACGAGTACGTATACGCTGACCGCGCGGGGCGCGGGCGGTACCGATACACGATCCGTGACGGTCGAAGTAAGCTCCGGGGCTCTGCCTCCGCCGCCTCCGCCGGCTCCAAAAGGAACGGTTTCCGGATCCGACATGCTGACGCGCGAAGCGCAAGACGCGTATTTCGATTACGACAAGGCGGACATTCGCGAGGATGCCCGCGCCGCGCTGACGCGGAATGCGGACCTACTGAAGCGCATCTTCGCAGCCGATCCCTCGTTTATGGTGGTGATCGAAGGCCATTGCGACGAGCGTGGTTCGGCCGAGTACAATCTGGGCCTGGGCGATCGCCGCGCGACTGCCGCCAAGGAATTCCTGCAGCAGCTCGGCGTGCCGGCGGATCGCATGACGACCATCAGCTACGGCAAGGATCGTCCGGTGTGCACGGACGCAACGGAAGAATGCTATCAGCGCAATCGCCGCGCGCATATGGCGCCGGGACGGTAGCGCTCGAACCCAAGTGAAGACCGGGGACGGGAACGCCGTCCCCTCCTCAAAGGAGGAACGTCATGAAACGGCTGTTCTTGATCGGGCTGGTGCTCGCGCCCGCGCTGATGGTGGGGCAGAAGAAGGAAGAGCTGCAATCCATCCAGCGCGACGTCGCGCAACTCCAGGAGCAAGTGAAGGAACTGCAACGTTCGCAGGATGCCAAGATGACCGCGCTGCAAGGCATGTTGCAGCAGGCCGTGGACGCATCGAACAAAGTCGCCTCCGGGCTGACGGCGATGGAACGTGAGGTTTCGACCAAGCTGAACGATCAACAGTCGAAGCTGGTGACGCCGATGGCGACGCTGGGCACGAAAGTCGATCAGATGTCGGACGATTTTCGCTCGGTCGCGACCAATGTTTCCGATCTGGTGCGGCGGATGGGCGCGCTCGATTCAAAGCTCGCGGATATTTCGAGCGCGATTCGCACGCTGAGCGCATCGCAAGCTCCCGCCGTGCCTCCGCCCGCAGCCAACCAGAGCGGCCCGCCGCCGGGAATGTCGGCCGAGACGATGTGGCAGAACGCATTTCGCGATTATTCCGGCGGCAAGCAGGAAATCGCGATGGCGGAGTTCATGGACTACATCAAGAACTTTCCCGACACAGAAAACGCTCCCAACGCGGAGTGGTACATCGGGTACATGTACTTTAACGCCAGCCAGTACGACGATGCGGTGAAGGCGTTCGACACCGTGCTGAAGATGCCGGAGAATCCGAAGACGCCGGAGGCCCTGTACTACAAAGGGGTGTCGCTGATGAAGGGCGAACGTCGCACGGAGGCGGGCACGACGTTCCGGGAATTTCTGAAGCGCTATCCATCGAATCAGCATGTCGCCAATGTGCATCAGTATCTGCGCACGCTCGGGTTAGAGCCGAGAGCGACCAGCAAGAAACGCTAGTTCCCGTCCGGCGATTCTGCTATATTGCGGGGATGAATAAGACGGTCTTGCTGAGAGTCTCCGCGGGGTTGGCTCTGTCGATGGGCTTATGGGTGGCCTACACGCAGACGCCGCAGGCGCCTCCGCAGCTTCAAATCGAAAAGATCAAAGACGATCTCTACGCCATCATTGGGGATGGCGGAAATGTTGCCGTTTACATTACCGACGAAGGCACCATCCTGATCGACGACAAATTCGAGCGGGATTATTCCGACATTCTTGCTAAGGTGAAATCGGTGACAGACAAGCCGGTGAAATACGTGCTGAACACGCACCAGCACGGCGATCACACCGGCGGAAACGCGAAAATGCTGGGCGCATCCGCCGAGATCATCGCGCACAAGAACGCGCGCGCGAACATGGTCGACGGCAAAATGCCTGGCATCCCGCGCATTTCGTTCAGCGACGAGACCGAGGTGTTCCTGGGCGGGAAGGAAGTGCGGGCGCGCTACTTCGGCCGCGGCCACACTAATGGCGACGCGGTGATTTACTTCCCCGCGGCGCACGTGATTCACACCGGTGATCTGTTCACCATCGGCACTTCGAGCGCGCCGGTTACGATCGCACCGTTCATCGACTATTCCGCCAAAGGCAGCGTGGTCGATTGGACCAAGACTCTCGACGGAGTTTTGAATTCCGGCTGGGATTTCGATACCGTGATCCCGGGACATGGGCCGATCTCCAAGAAGGCGGATTTGATGCAGTACCGGCAAAACTTCGAGAAGATGCGGAGCCGGGTGAGCGGCCTTGTGCGCGAGTCCAAGAGCAAGGACGACGTCGCGAAAATGCTGGCGGCGGAGTTCGGCTGGTCAACGGCGCCGGGCGCGTTGGGATTGCGATCGATTGAGTCGATGATGGCGGAGTTGAAGTAGACGGTTCGGGACCCGCTCTCTGCCGTGCGCGGCTCGGTGCGGGCGTTGGTTATCGGTCTTGCACACTGAGCCGCGCGCGCCAGCGAGCGGGTGCGGGATAAGTAAGATCTGCCGCCGCTAGCTCGCCGCCGCTGCTGTTCCCGCGAGACCCAGCGCCTCCGCGTTGGCCTGCATTGCACGGATGCAGAATTCGATGTGTTCGTCCAGATCGACACCTAATTCAGCGGCCCCGTTCACGATATCGTCGCGATTCACGGCGCGCGCGAAGGCTTTGTCTTTCAATTTCTTCTTTACGCTCCTCAACTCGACTTCGTGAATGCTGCGGCTGGGTTTCACGTAGGAGCAGGCAGTGAGAAACCCGGCCAGTTCATCGCAGGCGAATAATGTCTTCCGCAACGGCGAGTCGCGCGGAACGCCGGTAAAATCGGCATGCGAAAGAATCGCGAGCTGGATCTCTTCGCTTACGCCGCGCCCGGCGAGAATCGCTTGGCCCTTTGTGGGATGGTCGGGCAGGTTGGGATGGATCTCCCAATCGAAATCGTGCAGCAGGGCGGCCATCCCCCAGGTCGATTCGTCTGCGCCGGCCTTTCGGGCGTACGCGGCGACGCAGGTCTCCACCGCCAGCATATGTTTGCGAAGGCTGTCGGATTTAACGAACTCGCAAACGATGTCCCACGCTTGATTTCGATCCATACATGACAGTGTAGGACATGACCGAGTCGGAGGCCCGGAAGATTGCGGCTATCACGCAAGGCCTGCTATAGTGGCGCTAGACCTTACCACGGCGTGCGGCTGGCAATTTCGGCCGGTTGGCGCGCAGCTAAGACGAGTCGGGCCTGTGGCGCAGTTGGGAGCGCGCTTCCATGGCATGGAAGAGGTCGAGGGTTCGAATCCCTCCAGGTCCACCACAACTTTTGTAACGCCAACGTGTAGAATAGGCAGCATGTTTAAGCTGCTGTGTCCCCTCGCCATGGCAGTGGCGGCCGCGTCTGCCCAGCAGGCAGTTCCCGCGCCGGCGAATACTTCGTCGCTCGATTACACGTTTTTCAGAGATCGCGTGCAGCCGATTTTTCTGGCCAAGCGGCCTGGACATGCCCGCTGCGTGGAGTGCCACGACAACCGGACGCCTCGACTACAGGAGCTCGCGCCCGGCGCGACGACGTGGACCGAGGACCAGTCGCGGATGAATTTCGAGGCGTGGAGCCGCATGGTGGTGCCGGGCGATCCGATGGCGAGCCGCATGCTGATGCATCCCCTGGCGCACGAAGCGGGCGGCGATCCGTTCCACGCGGGAGGCAAGCATTGGAAATCGCAGAATGATCCGGAGTGGCAGACGCTGGCGGCATGGGTTCGAACCGGCGCTCCAAAAACGACGTCGGCGGCTCCGTCGCTGGACTTTGACGTTTACCGGGCGCGGGTAGAGCCGGTGTTTCTCAAGTCGCGGGAGCCTGGCGAAGGAAGCGGGGCGGCCTGCTTCACCTGCCATACGAAGATCGCGACGCGTTTGCGCCTGCAACCGTTATCGCCCGGCGCGACGTCGTGGACGCTGGAACAATCGAAGAGCAATTTCGCGGTGGTGTCGCGGTTGATCGTGCCGGGAGACCCAGCAAAGAGCCCGCTGTTACTGCATCCGCTGGCCACCGAGGCAGGAGGCGACGCCATGCACACGGGCGGAAAATTCTGGGCCTCCAAGGACAGCGCGGAATGGCAGACCATCGCGGCGTGGGTCCGCACCGGGTCTGCGGGCGCTTCGGTATCGACACAGGCGGTCGCATTGGACTATGTATTTTTCAGAGACCGGGTGCAGCCGATTTTTCTTGCCAAGCGGCCTGGACACGCCCGCTGCGTGGAGTGCCACGACAATCGAACGCCGCGACTTGAGGAACTTGCTCCCGGGGCGAAAACGTGGACCGAGGAGCAATCGCGGATGAATTTCGAGGCTTGGAAGCGCGTGGTTGCGCCGGGCGACCCCATGGCCAGCCGGATGCTGATGCATCCGCTGGCCCACGAAGCGGGCGGCGATCCGTTCCACGCGGGAGGCAAGCATTGGAAATCGCAGAACGATCCGGAGTGGCAAACGCTCGCCGCCTGGGTCCGGGGAGAAAAGAGCGCTGGTTCAAAGTGACTGGAGATTAACCGTGAAGATGAACAAAGCTTTTCGATTTACCCTGGCGACGCTGGTGATGGTCGCAGCGCCCGCGATGGCAGGCGACCAGAAGGCTCGCGTCATTCAAACGAACTCGGCCGGCGACAATGTCCACGTCATCGACCCGGCGACGAACAAAGTCGTGGGAACCATCGAAGGGATCGATGTTCCCCATGGCGTAACCATCGCCCCCGATGGAAGCCGTATCTACATTACCGAGGAGCCGACAAAGACTGTCGATGTGGTGGACGCAAAGAGCCTGAAGGTCATTAAGAAAATTGCGCTGAGCGGGCGGCCCAACAATCTGGCGGTGTCGAAAGATGGCCGCCGCGTCTACGTTGGCATTGCCGAGGCTCCGGGCGCGGTCGAGGTGATCGATACGGCTGCCATGACCAACCTCAGGAGCGTTCCGGTGGACGGTGCAGTACACAACGTCTATGTCACTCCGGACGGCAAGTTTGCCGTATCCGGGTCAGTCGCAAAGAGCGTGATCAGCGTAATCGATACGGAAACCGATAAGGTCGCATGGTCCGTGAAACTCTCAAGCGGCATTCGTCCCATGGTATTCACGAAGAATGCCGACGGGTCGACGAAGGAGATTGTCGTCCAGCTCTCCGATTTTCACGGATTGGCCCTGGTCGATTTTCAGACACATAAAGAAGTGAAGAGGGTCACGCTTCCCGACGTCGCCGGGAAAGAGCGGGAGACGGACGGCCTCCAGGGATCGCCGGCCCACGGGCTGGCAATTACGCCGGACGGCAAGACGCTGTGGAGCACCAGCAAGTATTACGACTATGTCGCGGCTTACTCGCTGCCCGATTTCAAGCTGCTGAAGGTGGTGGAAGTCGGGCTGCATCCGGAATGGTTGACGATTCCTCCGGATGGCAAGAATCTGTACGTGGCATGCGCCGGCAACGACGCGACGGTGGTGGTTGACAACAAATCGATGAAAGTTGTCGCGAAGATCCCGGTCGGCGCCGTGCCGAAGCGGAATGCCAGCGGCCTGCTGCAGATCAGTGAATAAGAAGACCCGTGCTATATTCTCTTGAAAGGAGTCAGCCCCCATGGCGTCAACCAGAGTGAGCGTACCGGCCGAGGCCGTAGAACTTTACAACCTGTTTATCCACGGCGTGATCACGCGCCGAGCCTTTACGGACGGCATCCAGAAGTACGCCGTCGGCGGCGTAGCGACCGCGACGATTATCGAAAGTTTGATGCCGAACTACGCTTTGGCGCAGCAGGTGTCCAAGACCGACGACCGGATCAAGGCCACGTATGAGACCGTTCCGTCGCCGCAAGGGAACGGGAGCATCAAAGGATACTTCGTCCGCCCGGTTAGCGCCGACAAGCGGGCGGAGACTTCTGTGAAACTGCCTGGCATCCTTGTGGTGCACGAAAATCGCGGGCTGAATCCGCATATCGAGGACATTGCGCGGAGGCTCGCGCTGGCGAACTTCATGGTGTTCGCTCCGGACGGGCTCACTTCTCTGGGCGGCTTCCCCGGCGACGATTACAATGGCGGCGTGATGTTCGCCAAAGTCGACGGCAAGAAAATGACCGAGGACTTTGTCGCGGCGGCAATGTGGCTGAAAGCGCGATCCGATTGCGCGGGTAAGATTGGCGCGACGGGTTTCTGTTTCGGCGGCGGCATGTCGAATACGCTGGCAGTGCGATTGGGCAGCGATATAGCGGCTGCGGTGCCGTATTACGGCGGCCCTCCGAAAAAAGAAGACGTGCCGAAGATCAAGGCTGCAATTCTGGTCCACCATGGCCAACTCGACACGCGTCTCGCGGCAACCTGGCCGGATTACGACGCGGCCCTGAAAGCCGCCGATGTTCCGCACGAAGGCTACATCTACCCTGGCGCCGTTCACGGCTTCAATTGTGACGCCACGCCGGAGCGTTTTAACAAAGCCGCGTCAGACCTGGCCTGGCAGCGCACCGTCGACTGGTTCAACAAGTACGTTCGCGCGTGATTTGGCGGCGGACTTAGAATCCGCCGGGCGAAATTGCCACGCTCGCAAAAGGTTGCGCCAGAAGTTCGTCCCGCTTCGAATCTCGATCGCGTTTTACCGGAAAACTGCCCCTTCCCCGGTGCAACAAATCTCCTTCTACGCCTCGGGATCGCTAACCTTACGCCAATGCGCTGCGATGTAACCGAGTTGTAATCATGAATGCACTAATTTGTATTTAGAAGACGAATCCAAATCGTGTAAAATCGGTCATTAGGTCTTCGGGCGTGTGGGTTCGTCCAACCGGGACCAACGTGCGTTTCCCGGACCCACCCGACCCAGTTTTCCAGTGTAACGAGGTTAGAAGTTTCCGCAATTCATCAGCGAGGTCAATTCTTGTGAAGATATCAGCCGTTCGAGCTGCCCTTGGACTATTCGCCCTACTCTCGGGCGCCACTGCGATTTTCGCTCAAAGCGCAGGATCGGGAAACATCAGCGGAACTGTGAAGGATCCCGCCGGGGCTGTGGTGGCCGGAGCGAATGTGTTGGTGCACAACCCCGCGACCGGAATCGATCGTGCCGTGGCAACCAACATGGATGGGATTTTTCAGGCCACCTTTCTACAACCGGGGCCATATGAAGTGACCGTGACGAAGGCAGGATTCGCCAAGCTGGTCCGCACGGATCTGACGCTACAGGTTGGACAAACGCTGACGGTCGACATTCAACTTCAGCTTCAGACTACTTCCGACACAGTCACAGTTTCAGGAGAAGCTGCGATTGTCGATCCGTCGAAAACGGATGTTTCGCAGGTGGTCAGCACCGGATTCGTGAACAACCTGCCGATCGCGGGACGCCGCTGGGAAAGCTTCGTGCTATTGACGCCGAACGTGACCACCGACGGCGGCAGCGGACTGGTGAGCTATCGGGGAATCTCGGGTCTGTATAATTCCACCGCGGTGGACGGCGCGAATAACAGCCAGGCGCTCTTTTCGGAGACGCGCGGGCGCGCCACGGGCGTTCCTTACGTCTACAGCCAGGATTCGATTCAGGAATTCCAGGTCAGCTCCGCAGGCTATAGCGCGGAGATGGGGCAGGCCGCGGGCGGCATCACCAACGCCATCACCAAATCGGGGACTAACGCGCTGCACGGCGATTTGTTTTACTACCTCCGTTATCCGGCCTGGAACGCCCTGGACCCGCTAGCGAAATCGCAGGGGATCTACACCCAGCCGATCCATCAGCAGCAGCAGTTCGGCGGGAGCATTGGCGGAGCGCTGATCAAGGACAAACTGTTTTACTTCTTTACGTACGACGGGTCGCGCAAGGTGAATCCGATTCAGTACACCAGCACAGTGAAGTATCCGCTCACCTGCCCGGCTCAAGTGAGCGCGACGCTGTGCGCGTCGGCGAACAACTTTCTCGCGGCGCAATCCGGCGCGTTCCCACGGTTCTTCAACCAGGATCTGGGATTCGGCAAGCTGGATTATCAGTTGAACGCGAAGAACCACATCGCGTCTTCCTTCAATCTGCTGGATTTTCACGCTCCGAACTCGTACCAGGGAGCGACCTCCTATTCGAACAGCTCCGTCTCGGCCAACGGACCGAACGTGACGCATGAGCGCATCTTCATCACGAATTGGGATTCGACGATTACGAACGCGATCGTGAATAACGTCCGGTTTCAGTGGGGACAGGATCTGGAGATCACCGGCGCGAACTTCAGCGGCCCCAGCGTGAACATTGGCAGCGGCAGCGTGGATACGTACGGAATGCCCAACGCTCTGCCTCGCGCGGCGGAGCCGAATGAGCACCGCATTCAGATGACCGATGTGCTGTCGATGGTCAAGGGCAAGCACACCTTCAAAATGGGCTTTGACGCAAACCTGATCCATGAGGTGATGATCAACCTGTTCTACGGCGGCGGCGCTTACACTTACTCGGGAGCTGCGCAGACGGCGTTCAACAACTGGGTGGCCGACGTCACCGGAACCAATCTCGGCGACGGACTGACGGGGCGGCATTGGACCAGTTTTCAGATGGCGGTGGATCCGATCACCCACGTGGGCAAGGACGATTTCTGGATGAAAGACCTCGACGGGTTTGTAGAAGATTCGTGGAAGCCGCGATCCAATCTGACGGTTTCGCTGGGCGTTCGGTACGACATCCAGTTGGTTCCTCAACCGCCGCAGGCTAATACGCTGACTCCGCTGACGACTCTCTACACATCAACCATCAACATCGACCGGAACAATTTTGCGCCGCGTATCGGGTTGGCCTGGTCGTTCGGCAAAGGTGGCGTTTTACGCGCGGGGTACGGAATGTTCTACGCGCAAACCCCCGGCAGCACCTATTATGCGCAACGCGTCGAGAATGGCGTGTATCAACAGACCTCCGTGCTGACGCCGACGCAGATTCCGGGGCTGACGTTTCCGAACGTGATCTTCACGCCCACCGGACCGCCGCTACAGGCTCCGTTCCCGGGCGCACTGGTTCCGCAGGCGACGCTGATGACGCCTCCGGCAGCGGGCCAATTGGCTCACGGCCTGGTTCCCGACTTCGTGAATCCGCTGGTGCATGAAGGCGATGTGACCTTCGAAAAGCAGCTTCCGATGAACATGAGCTTTACCGCGGCGTATGTCGTGAGCCGGGCGCTCCATTTACCGATTTATGTGGATGCGAACCTGGCGCCAGCGACGACTACTAAAACGTACGATGTGACCAACGCGTCGGGCGTCACGCAGAGCACCATCACGCTTCCGTTCTACACGACTCGCCTGAATGCGGGAACCGGCGATATTCTCACCGGGTTCAGCGACGTGAACTCCTGGTACAACTCGATGGTGCTGACGTTCCGCAAGAGCATGAGCCATGGATTCGAGTTCCTGGCGAACTACACTCTTGCCCGCGCTATCGATGGCGGGCAGGTGGCCGGGCAGTTCGGGACCTTCTTCGGTACGGACCCGCCGGTGGATCCGCTGAACCGCAAACTGGAATACGGCACGTCCGATTTGGACCAACGCCATCGTTTCGTCGGTTCCGCTGTGTGGGTACCGCCGTTCAACAAGATCTCGAATCGTCCTCTGCGGCTGCTGGTGGACGGCTTCAACTTCTCGACCATCATCACGGCGGCGACGGGCCAGCCGTTGACGGAGTACATCAGCGGGTTCCCGTCCGGCGGGCCGGATAGCGGATTGACGGGCGGCATGGTGACCAACTCAGGCGGCACGACCGGCGGGCGTATGCCGAATCTGCCCCGGAACAATTATTACCTGCCGAATATCTACAACACGGATTTCCGGATCGCGCGGGAGTTCAAGGTTCGCGAGCGATTGAAGCTGTCGCTGGTGGGGGAAGCTTTCAACCTGTTCAATCATCCGATCATCACGAACGTGGGTCCCGGATCGCCGCCGAACGCATTCAATTTCACAGCATCCGGATCGGGAGTCTGCGCCGGGCACACCAACGGCTGTATCGTTCCCAACGCAGC
Source organism: Bryobacteraceae bacterium (assembly GCA_035308605.1). Classification (GTDB taxonomy): domain Bacteria; phylum Acidobacteriota; class Terriglobia; order Bryobacterales; family Bryobacteraceae; genus Palsa-187. The sequence goes on along the minus strand of DATGGL010000080.1, from coordinate 24,641 downwards.
ATTTCCGACGGTCACGCAGACGAGCACGGCCATTTACGGCCCACGTCAATTGCAGATTTCCGGACGGATCACGTTCTGAGAAGGTTGCTGAGCGCCCGCTTGCTGGCGCGCGCGGTTCGGTGCGGCGGTTCAGGCGCACGATAGTAAGCGGGGCTGCGGTTCACTCGGTGAGGCGGATCTTTGGGTCCCGGCCCGAGGCGGACCAGGCTGGCACTCCGGCGGATCCAAGGGAGACTAGAAATAGGAACAGCGCAACGGATCCGAGAATTAACGGGTTGTGCGCGGTGACGCCGTAGAGCACGCCGGAACCCAGATTTCCGAACGCTGATACGGCAAACGTCCCGAATAGTTCACCCATCACGACGAAGGCGAGCGTACCTGCCACGATCTCGCGCACCAGACGAAATCGCTGAGCGCCTAAAGCGGTCCGGATCGCGATTTCCCGGTCTCGCGCCGCCATCGCTTCCGCAACCACGCTGTACACGCCGGCCGCCGACAGGATGCCTGCGCATACGCCGAACCACAATAGAAGGATGGCATTGAAACGATTCCGCGCCGTATTGGCGCCGATAAGTTCGCCGACGGTGGCGACGCCTGCGATCGTCTGATTTGAATCGATCTTCGCCAAGGTCTCGCGAACCAGGGCCGCGAGATTCGCGGAAGGCAATGATCCACGGAGCACGACGTAATTTGTCGGCTGCGGCGCCTGCGAGTACGGGACGAAAATGTCGGCGCCGGATTGCGTGACGCTGCGGTACCGCGCATCGGCAGAAACGCCCACGATCTTGGTCCAGGGAGCGTCTGGCGAACCGATGCGGATCCGATGGCCGACGGGCGCGTGGCCGGCCCCCTGAATCTTCCGTGCCAGCGTCCGGCTGACGATGGCCACCGGTTCTCCGCCGGGCGCGTCATGTTCGTCGAAGTCGCGACCTTCGAGCAGCACGGTGCCGATGGTCTTGAAGTAGTCGGGCGTGACGACCTCAAAATTCACCTTCGGAAGGACCCGGCTCTGTTCACGTCCAGCCTCGAATTCGAATTCATAGGGAACGTCCCATCCGATGGTCCCCTCCAGCGGCCGAAGCAGGACCGCGGCCGCAGACGTTACTCCGGGAGCGTCACGCAAGCGTTTCAAGAGTTCCGTGTAAAAGGAACGCCGGAAATTCGCGTCGAAAGCTTGCCCGGAGAACATACCTGGACCGCGGAGTTGCAGATTCATCGACACAGCATCGCGATTCGCGAAGCCCGTGTGGGCGGACATCATGGATCGATAGCTGAGGATGAGAAGCGATGCCACGACCAGCAGAACAACCGTGACCGCCGACTGCGCCGCGACAAACAGGCTTCGGGCGCGGCTGGCCCGGCGGGACATGGACGATCGCGCGCCGCCTTCCCGCAGGGCGGCTTCGACCTGCATGCGCGTCGCGGACCATCCAGGAATGACTGTGCAAGCAATCGCAGCCAGTGCGGCGACGCCCGCGGCGAAGAACGCGCAATCGAGATTTAACGCCGCGTCAGATAATCGCGGGATGTCCTCGGGAGCCCATCGGATCAGCACTCGAATCGCATATTGGGCAACAGTCATCCCGGCCGTTACGGCGGCCATCGCAATCAGTGCTCCCTCGGTCCCGAGTTGAGTCAGAATCTGTCCGCGCCGGGCCCCTAACGCCAGACGCGTCGCAATTTCGGAGCGGCGCGATATGGTGCGCGAGAGTAGTAGATTGCTGGCGCTCATCACCGAAGCGCTCAAGAGAAGCAAGGAGGCGCCCAGGACGATCCAAAGCTGGATACGCGTCGAGCCGGTCCAGTATTCGACCAGCGGCATCACCACGCCCTGCTGGGAGCGTGTGTAGGTGTCTGGATAATCGACAGCCAGCCTTGTGAACAACGCGTTCACTTGAATTGCGACGCGCTCACGGGAAACGCCGGGGTTCAAGCGCGCGATTGCCTGAAGAAACGTCGCGCCGCGGCGCTCTACAATGCGGCGCTCGACGCCCAGGGGAATCCACAGACCGGCTCCTCGCGGAAACTCGACTCCGGGCGCCATCACGCCGATCACGGTATGGCCCTGCCCGTTCAGGCGGATCATGCGCCCGACGATGTTCCCGTCCGCGCCCATTTGATTGCGCCACACCCGATCGGATAGAACGACTACCGGAGGCGCTCCTACGCGCTCGTCCTCTTTCGTAAAATCGCGGCCGAGAATCGGAGAGACTCCAAGAACGCGAAAGAAATCGTGCGATACGGGCGCGCTCTCGATCTGCACGGGCTCGGCGGTTCCGGTCTGAAGCACTCGGGCGTAGCCGTACAGCGAGGTTGGCATCACCGCGACAGACTCGAAGTCCGGGATGCTTTCCTGAAGGTCACGAAGCTCCGGATACGCCAATTCCTCGACGTGAGTTCCGGCAAGCGGATCCGTCTTCCAGATCACCTGAATGGATTCCTGCCGGGGAAACGGGAGCGGCCGCAGCAGAACGGCGTCCACGAGTGAGAACATCGCGATGCTCATTGCGATGCCCAGCGTTAAGGTCCCGATTACCGACAAATAGGCGCTCTTGTTCCGCAGAAAGGTTCGGATCGCGAGGCGTAGGTGACGTGCGCCGGAGTCCAGCAAATTTGTCGTTATCCTCTCCTGGATATTAACCCTCCTGGATATTAACAATGTTCAGTCGCGGCGCCGTCGAGCAAGTACGGACAGGCGGGCATAAACTATCATCGAGAGAGCCGTTATGCACAGACTTTGCCTGAGGAAACTGATTCTAGTACTCGCAACTGCATCCACGTCTTTCGCGTTTCAGGCGGCCAGGAATCCGGAGGCCGCGCGCTGGGAGCAGCACGCCAGGAATGTCACCATCATCCGCGACGACTGGGGCATCGCGCACGTCTACGGCAAGACCGACGCCGATGCAGTTTTCGGTATGGAATATGCCCAGGCCGAGGATGATTTCAATCGGGTTGAGACAAACTACATCAATGCGATGGGCCGCCTGGCGGAGGCGGAGGGCGAATCTAAGATCATCCTGGACCTGCGGATGAAGCTGTTTATCGATCCGGCGATGCTCAAGAAGCAGTACGCGGAGAGTCCTGCGTGGCTCCAAACTCTGATGACTGCGTTCGCGGACGGCCTGAACTTCTATCTGTCGAAACATCCCGAGGTGAAGCCGCGGGTGATCGCGCGCTTCGAGCCGTGGATGGCGCTCAGCTTTACTGAAGGAAGCATCGGCGGCGACATCGAGAAGGTGAACCTGAACCAGCTTCAAGCGTTCTACGACAAGGCGGGCGCGGCGCAAGCGCGCAGGTTGAAACGCCCTCTCGTCGATGAAAACGTCGAAACAGAGCCTTCGGGATCGAACGGCATGGCTGTCGCGCCGTCGAATACCGTCTCCCATCACGCCTTGCTGCTGATCAATCCGCACACTTCGTTTTTCTTCCGGTCCGAGCTCCAAATGGTGAGCGAGGAAGGCTTGAATGCCTACGGCGCCTCGACCTGGGGCCAGTTTTTCATCTATCAAGGCTTCAACGATCGCGCCGGCTGGATGCACACATCGAGTGGCGTGGACGCGATCGACGAATATCTTGAGACCGTCGAGAAGCGCGATGGACATTTCGTCTATAAATACGGCAACGACTGGCGTCCGCTTCCGGAGAAACAAATCACGGTTCCGTATAAGACCCAGTCGGGCATGGCCGAGAAGAAATTTACGGTCTACTACACGAGCCACGGACCCGTGGTCCGGGAAGCAAACGGGAAATGGGTCAGCTTCCGGATCATGCAGGAGCCGATCAAGGCTCTGATGCAATCCTATTCCCGAACCAAAGCGCGAAGCTACAAGGCGTACCGCGAGACCATGGAGCTGAAGGCCAACTCATCGAACAATACAATCTTCGCCGATGCCGATGGCGATATCGCGTATTTTCACGGTAACTACATTCCTCGCCGCGATACGAAATTCGATTGGACCAAGCCGGTGGACGGAAGCAATCCGGAGACTGAATGGCACGGACTTCTTTCCGTCGATGAGACACCGCACTTGCTGAATCCGAAGAGCGGCTGGCTGTTCAACGTCAACAACTGGCCGTGGTCCGGAGCGGGAGCGAGCAGCCTGAAGAAGGCGGACTTTCCGGCGTACGTGGAGAACGGAGGCGAATCGGCTCGCGGGCTGCATGCGATTCGGGTTTTGGAAAACAAGAAAAACTTCACGCTCGATTCGCTGCTGGCGGCGGCGTTCGACAGCTACCTTCCCTGGTTCGAAAAAACGATGCCGGCGCTGATCAAAGCCTGGGACAACGCACCGGCGGGCAGTCCGCTGAAGACGAAGCTATCCGATCAGGTGGCGCTCCTGCGCGCCTGGGATCTTCGCTGGGCCGCGGCATCGGTTCCGACATCGCTCGCGGTCTTCTGGGGCGAGGACGTCCGGCGGCGGTTGGGCGGCGAAGGAAGACGCGGCGGCTTGGCCAACGAAGATGAAATTGCGAAGGCTCCCGGAGAACGGCTCCTCCAATCTCTGGCAGCAGCGTCCGATAAGCTTGCGGCGGATTTCGGAAGTTGGAAGACGCCATGGGGCGACATCAACCGCTTCCAGCGATTGACAGGCGACATCGTGCAGCCGTTCGACGACGCCGGGCCCAGCATTCCCGTCCCGTTCACATCTTCTACGTGGGGCTCACTCGCGTCGTTCGGAGCGCGCGCGTATCCGGGAACCAAGAAGTGGTATGGGACCAGCGGAAACAGTTTTGTCGCCGTCGTCGAATTTGGCGATCAAGTGCGGGCCAGAGCCGTGACGGCGGGGGGGGAAAGCGGAAACCCGAAATCGCCGCATTTTAATGATGAAGCCAAGCGCTATAGCAGCGGCGATCTGCGGGAAGTGTACTATTATCGCTCGCAACTCAAAGGGCACGCCGAGCGCGAATATCATCCGGGAAACTGAAGATGCGTCCGGGACTCTCCATTCTGTTGGTTGCCGCTTCGCTCGCATCAGGCGCGGATGCTTTTTATCTGGGCACATGGAAGATCGATTCGGCGGTCGTGGGTCCGTGGTGGACGGAAGCGCAGAAGCCTGATCCGGCGGAGATGAAATCGCTGGTGGGAAAGACGGTGCTTATCAAGGCTTCGGAAATCATCGGGCCACGAGAGCTAGCTTGCAAGGGTCCGCGATATGGAGTTAAAGATTATCCGGCGGATATGCTTTTCCAGGGGGCCTTTGACGAAATGCGCAGGCGTGATAAATCAGCCGACCCGACTAAGCTGGCCGCCAAGCTCGGCTTTCAGGGTAAGAGTTGGAAGACGCTCGAAACCGGATGCGGCAATGAGTTGGACTTTCATTTCGTCAACGCTACGACGGCCACTTTCGGGCTGAACAACTACGTTTATTTCTTGAAGAAACAGTAGAGGAGCATCACAGGGTGTTGAGAAACTTCGGGACCCGCGCTAACCGCTCGCGGCTCTGTGAAGTCGCGATAGGTCCGCACGGAACCGGTCACGCCAGCAAGCGCGTCTCGACGTTTTTGAACAAGCCCTTAAACGGGTGCGCCGATCCGAATTTTCAATTCGAGCGTGGAACGCAGCGTGTTGACCATGATGCATCCCCGCGCGGCGATTTCGACCAGCTTTTCGAGCGCGTCCCGATCGCCATCCGCTGTGACCAGAAGTTCCAGAGCTGTGAAGCGCGCCGGTGCGTCGGCGGAGACTATGCCCGTAACCTCGGTCTCGACGCTCGAAACCCCTGCGTCGCGCACTTTGGCCGCCGCCAGCAAGTTGCTCATGAAGCAGCCTCCTACTGACGCCAGAAAAAGCTGGCCGCCCATGGGTCCGAGGTCGGTGCCGCTCTTATCGATCGGCCGGTCGACCAGTACGCGATGGGGGCCCATCGCCGCTTCCGAAGTGGTCGCGGAAATCTGGCGGAGCTGAACTTTCATTTCGTTGGCCATATGACTCTCACTTTACCGCGCGCTGGAATCGCTTTACCAGAGTGCGGATTCGCTCGATGAGCTCAGGCGGCTCGCGTACCTCGAAGTCGAAGCCGATCATAGCAATCCACATGGCGAGGCCGTCGAGCGAACCGGCTCCGGTGTGGAGTACGCAGCGATTGTCGTCGATCGCTTCAAGAATTCCGATCGAAGGTGGAATACGCTCGGCGGCTAGTTCTACCGATGCATGAAGAGTTACTTGAGCGCGATGCGGATATGGCGCGTAGGCCACGCTTCGCGAGACATAGGCTGCAAAATCGCCATCGGGCGGCTGGCGCGGCGCGAACCGGGAACCGGTGGCGAGCTTTGGCTCGATGCGGTCGACGCGGAATGTCCGCCAGTTGTTGCGAGCAGTGTCCCACGCGGCCAGGTACCAGCGCCGCCCGGTATGAACCAGTCTGTGAGGCTCCACTTCGCGGGCGCTGGCGGTTCCATCCCGGCTTTGATAACCGAACCGCAGAATCTGGCAGTCGCGGCAGGCGCCCGCGATTACGGAAAGTGTTTGCGCGTCCACCGTAGGTCCGATATTGCCGAGCGGCACGATGAAGGTATGCAGCGAAGCGACCCGCCGGCGCAATCGCGACGGCAACACTTGTTCGAGCTTGGCTAACGCCCGCACCGAGGCTTCCTCAATTCCCGTGACGGTTCCGCTCGCCGCGGTTCGCAGTCCGACGGCGACCGCGACCGCTTCCTCGTCGTCGAGCAAAAGCGGGGGAAGCGTTGCGCCGGCCCCAAGCTGATAACCGCCCGCCGCGCCGGATGTCGAATTCACCGGATAGCCGAGGCTCCGCAGCCGATCGACGTCGCGGCGGAGGGTGCGCGAGGTGATCTCCAGACGTTCGGCGAGCTCCGCGCCGGACCAATAGCGTTGAGCCTGAAACAACGAGAGCAGGCGCAACAGCCTCGCTGAGGTCTCCAACATTCTTTCAGTGTGGCATTGATTGCGGACCGAATCTGTCCGCAATGGCTGATATCGTTCTGGCAGTGAGTTTCTTGAGAAAAGGAGAAAATATGCCGTTCAGTGAATCGCTTCTGCCCGAATTCGACGAAGAGATGAAGAACACCCGGAAACTGCTGGAGTGCGTACCCGATGGAAAATTCGATTACAAGCCCCATCCGAAATCGATGAGTCTGGCGCAGCTTGCCAGCCACGTCGCAGAGATGCCGTCGTGGACGATGTTTACGCTCGACCGGGAGGTGCTCGAACTGACTCCCGATTTCAAGCCCGAGATCGCGGGCACGCGCACCGACCTGCTCCGGTTATTCGATAAGAACGTCGCGGAAGCGCGCATGAAGATTTTGGTCGCCAGCGACGAAGATTGGCAGAAAATCTGGACGTTTAAGTATGCGGGCAAGACTATTATGTCGATGCCGCGTTCGACGGTGATGCGCAGCTCAATCATGAACCATTTGATCCATCACAGGGCGCAGTTGGGCGTTTATTTGCGGCTCAACGAAGTAGAGTTTCCGGGGATGTATGGACCTTCAGCGGACGAGATGAGCGCCTGGCAGACGCAGACGGCGTAGCGTCCTTCCTGCTTCCTAGGTAGGGCAGGCTGCAAGCCTTCCCCACAATGGATCAAGCGCGCGTGGAGAGGTCTCCGATTGGAGCTATGGTAAGGTATGGCGAAGATGTAGCTCTGAGGCCTCTCCATGTCCGTTCTTCGAACTCTTACAATCCTTTGTCTCGTATTGACTCTTCGGGCGCAGGACCCGTCGCCGGATGCGTTCGCACTTCCGATTGATCGAGGAGCGGCGGGGCTCTGGCAGGCGCTGCATAAGCTGCACACCCGCGCCAGCCTGATGATGATCACCGCCCATCCCGACGATGAGGACGGCGGCATGCTTGCGTACGAATCGCGCGGGCAGGGCGCTCGCGTAATGCTGCTGACACTTAATCGCGGCGAGAGCGGCGCGAACGTGATGTCGCCGGATTTCTTTGACGCGCTGGGCCAGGTCCGAACGCAGGAACTACTGGCTGCTGGCCGTTACTACGGAGTCGAGCAATACTTCACGCGCGTGGTCAACAACGGGTTCTCGAAGACCAAGGAGGAGACCCTTCAGAGCTGGTCGCACGAACGGGTGCTGGCGGATGCGGTTCGCGTGGTGCGCACGACACGGCCGCTGGTGGTTACTTCGGTCTTCATCGGAGGTCCTAGCGATGGGCACGGGAATCATCAGGTCGCGGGTCAGATGGCGCAGGAAGTATTTAAGGCCGCGGCCGATCCGAACGTTTTTCCGGAACAGATCCGCGAGGGACTTCAGCCCTGGCAGCCGCTGAAGGTATATGAGCGCATTCCAAGAGCTCGGGTCACGGAAAAAGGCGTGTACGACTACGCGACCCATCACTGGGCGCCGGCACGGGTTTTCGATTACGTTCGCGGCGAATGGCTCGGGTGGAATCTGAGCGCGGACGTTACGGTTCCGGAAGGCACCGTCGATCCCATCGCGGGACTATCTTATTTGCAGATCGCGCGCGAGGGGCTCGGCTACCAGAAATCGCAAAACGGCGGCACCGGTGTTCCCGCGGCGGGCGAGCTTTCGAGCCCCTATCACCGATTCGCCTCGGCGATCCCGGCCACAGGGCAGGAAGAATCTTTTTTTCAGGGCATCGATACATCGCTCGCCGGAATCGCGGATCTGGCGCGAGAGAGCCATCCGGCTTTTCTCCGCGACGGGCTGATGCGAATCAATGCAGCGGTCGAGCAGGCGATGGCGAATTTCCAACCGGCCGAGCCGGCTCGGGTCGCACCGATGCTCGCTACCGGATGGAAGGAAACCAATCGGCTTGTTGAACAGGTCTCAACGGCCAGCTTGACCGATCGCGAACGATATGACGTCCTGCATGAGCTCCGCGCCAAGCAGCGGCAATTCAACGACGCCTTGACGCTCGCGTTGCAACTGACCTTGCAGGCGACGGTGGCGCCTGACAAGCCCCGCGGCGGTATGGCGGCTATGTTCGGGGGCGACCCTGACAGTTTCCGGATGGCGATTCCAGGGCAGCAGTTCCGGGTAAATGTTCACGTGAACAACGCCGGCAACACGCCGGTGCAACTCGCACAAATCCGCATCGCGACCCCAGCGGGTGAGAACTGGACCGCGAATGCGGAGGTCGAAGCTGCGGGCACGCTCACCGGGAACAAGCCGAAGGACGTCGGGTTTCGCATAACCGTGCCTCAGAACGCAAAGGCTACGCGACCGTATTTCAGCCGCGCGAACGTCGAGCAAGCCTGGTACGACATTCAAGATCCGTCGTCTCTGACGCGTCCGTTTACGCCGTATCCGGTGGCTGCCTGGGCCAAGATCAAATATGAAAGCGTGACGGTCGAAATCGGCCAGGTGGTTCAATCGGTGCGCCACGTGAATGGAGAGGGCTCGGTAATGCAGCCGCTGATTGTCGCACCGGCGATCTCCGTCTCCGCGTCGCCGAGTGCGGGCATCATTCCGCTCGATTCAAAATCCTTCAGGCTGGTCGCTAATGTGCACAGCAACGTGAAAGGCCCGGCGCAGGGAAAAGTTCGTGTCGATCTTCCGAATGGCTGGCGGTCCGAACCGGCGGTGAGCGATTTCAAGACTGCCAAAGATGGCGACGACCAGCGCGTTGAGTTTCGAATTTTCCCCGCTCAACTGAAGGAGCAACTTTATTCGATCCAGGCCGTGGCCGAGTACAGCGGGCGGGAGTATCGCGAAGGCTTTCGGGTGACCGGTTACGAAGGTCTACGGCCCGATCTGCTCTATCGCCCGGCTACATATAAAGCCGCGGCAGTAGATGTAAAAGTCGCCCCGAATCTTAATGTCGGATACATCATGGGCTCCGGGGACGAAGTACCGCAATCGATCGAAAACCTGGGAATTCATCTGAAGCTGCTCAGCTCCGCCGATCTGACTTCCGGAGATCTTTCGAAGTTCGACGCGATCCTGCTGGGCGTTCGCACGTACGCGGTTCGCGACGACTTGAAAACCAACAACGCGCGGCTGCTCGATTACGTCAAAAACGGTGGCGTCGTGATCGTCCAATACAATACACCCGAGTTCGATCACAACTTCGGACCGTATCCGTACACCATGACAAACGACCCGGAAGAAGTGACCGATGAGGAGTCGAAGATCAACATTCTGGCGCCTGGCAATCCAGTGTTTACGTGGCCCAACCAGATCGGCGAAAAGGATTTTCGAGGCTGGGTGTCGGAGCGCGGATCGAAGTTTATGGAATCCTGGGATGCGAACTACACGCCGCTTCTCGAAACTCACGATCCCGAACAGGATCCGCAAAAGGGCGGCTTTCTCTACGCTCGATACGGCAAAGGCGTCTATATTTACAACGCCTACGCGTTCTATCGCCAGTTGCCGGAAGGCGTGCCGGGAGCGTACCGCATCATGGCGAATCTGATTTCGCTTTCAAAGAACCCGAATCTGAAGGGAGACGCGAAATGAACCGAAGGGTCTTCGTCAACACAGTGGCCGGCTCCGCCGTGGCGATGTCCGCGCAATCTTACAACCGCATTCTCGGCGCGAATGACCGGATTCGCCTGGGCCAGATCGGCTGCGGCGACCGGAGTCATGGCCACGTCCACATGGTCGAGCTGGCTTCGAAAAAAACGCCCGTCGAAACGGTGGCGGTTTGCGACCTCTGGTCGCTCGCGCGTGAACGCAGGGCAGCGCAGGTCGAAAAAGCCTTTGGCAAGAAGCCGGAGATGTATAAGAACTACGCCGACTTGCTTCAGCGCAACGATATCGACGGCGTCATGATCGCCACCGCCGATTTTCAACACGCCCGCCATTGCGCCGACGTGGTGCGCGCGGGCAAGGATTGCTACGTCGAGAAGCCTTTCGCGAATACCCTGAAGGATGCCAAGGAAGGGCGAGCCGCAATCAAAGAATCGAAGCAGGTGGTTCAAATGGGCTCACAGCATCGCACGCAGCCCTATCAGCTCGCCGTGCGGGATCTCGTCAAGTCCGGCCGCATCGGCAAGATTGTCAAGATCAGCCAGGAGTGGAACGTCAACATGCAGCGCTGGCACGGCCGCCCGGAGCTGAAAGAACTGCGCGCCGAGGATACGGACTGGAAGCGATGGCTGCTGGACCGTCCGCATCGCGAGTTCGATCCGCGGATATATCTCGAGTTCCGTTTGTATCGAGATTTTTCGACCGGCATTTTCGGACAGTGGATGAGCCACGCCAGCGACCTGGTACACCTGTGGACCGGCGCGACGGCTCCGGCCACGGCGTCGGCCAACGGCGGCATCGTCGTCTGGAACGATGGACGTGAAAATCCCGACACGGCAAGCGTGATCTTTACGTATCCGCAAGGCTTCGTCCACACCTACACGACCACATTCGGCAACAGTTACCGCAGCTTTACGCGTATTCAAGGCACGGAAGGCACCATCGATAATTACGGCGGCGAGGGAGCCTCGCTGTTCATGCTTACGCGCGAAGGCGGGCCGCACGAGCCCGATCCCGCAGGAGACATCGCCCAACCGCACTATTTCGCGCCGCCGGCCATGGGTCCGCCGGGCGATCACGGCGAGATCGTGCGAGCCGCAGGAGCGCCGAGGGCGGATAACATTGGACCCGACGATGACGATGCGCATCACCTGATCGATTGGCTCGACGCCATGCGCGCCCGCAAGGAGCCCAGCGCGACCGTGGATCACGGTTTTTCTCATTCGGTCGCGTGTATTATGGCGGCGCGATCTTATTGGGAAGGCTTCCGCGTCTATTGGGACCCGGGCAGCGAAGAGATCAAAACGAAAGCCTGATCTGGTAAATTTACACACGTGACCGACCCGCACAGCCGCAAAGCGAAAGTCATGTCCGTGGTGCGGGTGGCCGCGGGGAACTTTCTTGAAATGTACGATTTTATGGTCTTCGGCTACTACGCCGCGGCCATCGGGCGGACGTTCTTCCCCAAGGGCAGCGAATTCGCATCGCTGATGCTGTCGCTGGCGACGTTCGGCGTCGGATTCCTGATGCGTCCTCTGGGCGCGCTGGTGCTCGGGACGTACATCGATCGCCGCGGACGCCGTGCCGGCCTGATTCTGACTTTGATGCTGATGTCGGCGGGGACATTTTCCATCGCCGTGGTTCCCGGATACAACCTGATCGGAATCGCGGCGCCGCTGCTGGTGGTCGCCGGGCGACTGCTGCAAGGATTTTCGGCCGGCGTGGAACTGGGCGGCGTATCCGTTTACCTTTCTGAAATCGCGACACCCGGCCACAAAGGATTTTATGTGAGCTGGCAATCGGGGAGCCAGCAGTGCGCGGTGGTATTTGCCGCGCTCCTGGGAGTGCTGCTCAACCAGCGATTGACCCCGGCGCAGATGAGCAGTTGGGGATGGCGGGTGCCGCTGCTGGTTGGTTGCGCGATCATTCCGCTGCTGTTCTGGCTGCGCCGTTCCCTGGCCGAGACAGAGGAATTCCTCGCGAAAAGACGGCCCGAGGTTCGCGAGATTCTATCCTCTATTGCGGCGAACTGGCGCGTGGTGATTCTCGGCACGATGCTGGTTACGATGACGACTGTATCGTTTTATATGATCACGGCGTACACGCCGACGTTCGGGCAGTCCACACTGCATTTGGCGAGCCGCGATACTCTGATCGTTACTTTGTGCGTGGGCGTGTCGAACCTCTTCTGGCTGCCGTTGATGGGTGCGCTCTCGGATCGCGTCGGAAGGCGGCCGTTGTTGATCGCGTTCACGGCGCTCACGCTGGTTACCGCGTACCCGGCAATGTCGTGGCTGGTCGGCGCGGCTTCGTTCGAGCGGTTGTTGGCGGTCGAGTTGTGGCTTTCGTTCCTGTACGCGAGCTACAACGGAGCGATGGTGGTGTTTTTGACGGAGTTGATGCCGCCGGATGTGCGGGCGTCCGGATTTTCCATCGCTTACAGCCTTGCCACGGCGATCTTCGGCGGATTCACGCCGGCGATCTGCACTTACTTGATCCAGATTACTGGAAACCGCGCGATTCCCGGAGTGTGGGTATCGCTAGCCGCGCTGCTGGGTCTTACGGCGACCCTCTTCTCGGTCCGCTCGACGACTCATGAGCAGGTGCGTCAGCCGGCTCCCATGAACGTTTGATCCGCAGACTTCTTAGTACCCACGGTTAATGCTCGACCCTTTCGGCCAATAATCAAATGGCCAATCGGTCGTTCAGCCGTCCCTGCCAGACTAGGGGCCGAGTAAGCGGGCTCCAAGAAACCCTGCGCCCACCACTGAATAAAGGATAGATCTATATTGTTTTCCTATGGATGCGCCACTAAATTGCCTTGGCCGTTGGATTAATCGACTGATGAGCCCCTAACGGGGGCTGATTGGGTCAGAGCAAGTTCCTTAGTGGTTCAACTTCCGGCACGATCAGCCTGATCTTTCGGATAAGGACCTTGGCAAGTCAGCCGGTTCAACGTAACATTCTAACCATGGAATTTGCAGAGCCTCAACAGGGGATGAATAACAACGCCCATACGGAACAGGTCCGGCTCTGTCTGGTCCACGAGCGAGCCTTGTTTCGTGAGAGCCTGGCTCGATTGCTGGGGGCAGAGCCCGATTTCGCATTGGTAGCCGCGTGTCCGACTCCGGCGCAGGCGCTCGATCTGCTGGTCAGGTCCGGTGTGGATGTGGTTCTATTGGACCTCGGAGGCAAAGGCGCGATCGAGTTCATGGCGGCGGCGCGGAACGGGGGATACGAAGGCAAGTTTCTGGTGGTCACCTCCACGGTCGACGCGGCCAGTTCGGCACAAGCATTGAAGTCGGGAGCATCGGGGATTTTCCTGGAGTCGAATTCTTCGGCCCGACTGATCCAGGCGGTGCGGCTGGTGGCTGACGGAGAGGCGTGGCTGGAACAGGGCCTGATCCAAATGCTCGCCGACCGATACCCGGTGACCGAGGATCCCCACCTGCGCATCGCGGACCTCACGGGAAGGCAGCAGACGGTGGTTCAAGGCGTGGTCGAGGGCCTCTCGAACCGAAAAATCGCAGACCGGCTGGGTATGTCGGAAGGAACCGTCAAATCGACGCTGCAACAGTTATTCGCCAGAGCCGGTGTGCGGACGCGCAGCCAACTGGTGCGCGCAGCGCTCGAAGGCACACTTAGCGACGGGCCCCCAAAGACCGAACACGTTCACGGGTAGACCCGCCGGCTAACGCGTTTAGGGCAGCTTGAACGCCAACATATTCTGTCCCGCAGCCACGGCGATGTACTGCTTCCCGCGGAACGTGTAGCTGATGGCTGGCGCCCGAATGGGCCCACCGGTTTGGAAATGCCAGACCACCTTGCCGGTCTTGGCGTCCAGGGCCATCATGTAGCCCTCCGAATCTCCCGTGAAGACAAGGCCGCCGCCAGTAGCCAGGAGACCCGACGTGCTGCTCATTAATTCGTGCCTCCACTTAGTGGTTCCCGTCGCGGGATCGACGGCGATGACGGAACCCGTGCTCGGTTCCTTTGGCACGCCGATGGCATCCCCGGCCTGATACTGCTTCCCTTCGACGAATTCCTGCTTCACCACCGTGAACAACTGGCAGCCATCCGTTGATCCGAAATAGTAAAGTCCGGTTTGCGGGCTGTAGGTGGTAGCTGACCAGTTGTGACCGCCTCCGAGCCCTGGGCACACCAGATTGCCCTCCGGAGTAGGCTCTTTATTCGCGATCAGGATGGGGCGTCCGTCCGGACCAATTCCGTCTGCCCAGTTTACTTTGGTGTAGGCCTTTGCCGCGATGAATTTTCCGTTCGTGCGATCCAGCACGTAGTAGAAACCGTTGCGATTGGCCTGCGCCACCGCCTTGATCTTTTTCCCATCCACAGTCGCGTCCAGCAGAACCGGATCGCCGATCGAGTCCCAATCGTGGACGTCATGGGGCGTCATCTGGAAGTACCATTTCAGCTTCCCGGTGTCCGCGTCGATGGCAACGATGGCGCAGGTATAAAGATTGTCTCCGGGCCGCACAGAGCCGTCCATGTCGGGACCGGGATTGCCGATGCCCCAGTAAATCAGGTTCAACTCCGGATCGTAGGTTCCGGTAATCCAGCTTGACCCGCCGCCGGTCTTGAACGAATTCCCGCCCCATGTCTCAATGCCGGGCTCGCCAGCGGTGGGGACCGTGTAGAAGCGCCAGCGGCGCTTTCCGGTCGCCGCATCATAGGCGTCGATATAGCCGCGAATGCCCCACTCCGCGCCGGCCGTGCCGACCACGACCATATCTTTCACAATCAACGGCGCTACTGTATTCGAATAACCTTTCTTGTAGTCGTCGATCATGGTCTCCCACAGGACCTTGCCACTCTTGGCTTCGAGGGCGACCAGCGTCGACTGGATATTCACTTTGAATAACTTGTCGCCCAACATCGCGAATCCGCGATTCACGGTGCCGCAGCACAGGCCCAGACCGGAGGGAACATAATCGGAATAGCTCCAGACTTTCTTCCCAGTGTTCAGATCCACCGCCCATGCGGTGTTCGACGGGCCGGTGATGTACATCATGTCGCCGGACACCAGCGGCGTGGTTTCGTTGTTCCCTGGAACGCCGGTCGCCAGGATCCACGCGGGAGCGAGGCCAGCCACGTTGCTGGTGTTGATCTGCGTCAGCGGGCTGTAGCGCCACCCGAAATAATTCTTGCCATAGGAAAGCCAGGAGTTGGGATCCTGCTGCGCTTTCGTCAAAGTTTCCGAAGTCACCTGCGCCTGCGCGGCTACCGAAAGGGCCGCCAAAACCCACGCCACCGTTCTCATTGAGAATTCGCCTCGCTTCGAGTTTTCACGATAAACGCAACCAGATCGTTCAGTTCCTTGTCGTTGAAGATCTTGCCGTAATTATCCGGCATGGTGGACCGCATTTCGCGCGTAACGGATTTCACTTCGTCGCGCAGATAAGTATGTTCGTTGCCGGATTCGTCAACGATACGCGCCGAGAAATTATCCAGCCAGCGCTGGAGTCCTGTGATCTTCTGATTGTCGCGCGTCACGACAGTGATGATCGCGAACCCTGGAGAGATGTCGGCATTCGGATCCACGATCGAGGTCCTGAGACTTTTCGCGTTGCTGCGCCGTCCGCCGCGCGTCAGGTCGGGACCCATCCGGTTTCCGCGCGTTCCGATCTGATGGCAATTCCCGCAATTTCCTTTGCCCCAGAACAGCGCTTCGCCGTTCACCGGATCCCCGTTAAGCACCACGGCAGTGGCCGAGAGCGATCGGACAAACGTCACCAGCCGCCAGATTTGCTCGCCACCCAGCGACTTGAAAGACGGCATCTCGGTGCCTCGGACACCGTCCGAGATCACACGGAACAGATCATCATCGCGTCTTCCCGCCTTGAAGACGCCGCGGGTCAGATCCGGAGGCCGCATACCCTCGGCCTGTCCTTGCGCGCCCTCGCCGGTTCTTCCATGGCACGGCGCACAGGACTGAACGAAGAGCTTCTGGCCATCCGCTACGGCCTGAGCGTTTCCCGCGAAGGGATTCTGCGCCAGGCACAACGCCGGCGCAAACCACAATGGCGTAGTCCACATCAGCGCAAGCGGGGCGCCGGCCCACATCGATTTCGACGAAGAATTGTGTCTCATAAAATTTCCGGGGACCAGCAGTAAGATTATCAAAATCCCGCCCGTCTCGGTGAGCCCGCCAGTGTTTTAAGATTAAGAACAGCCCAATGTTTAACGCTACAGTTGAGGTGAACGGTTTATGAAGCGCGGTGGTTCGACCAGACGTCAGATGATGGGAGGGCTGGGCGGCGTGGTAGCCGCATCGTCGCTTCTGCGCGGGCAGCAGGATCCCTTTCACGACCATTCGCGCGTGCCGGGAATCGATGAACTGGTCACGCTGCAGGATTTCGAAGCGGTGTTCTTCGCCAAGGAGCCGCGGGAAGTTTACAACTACACGTCTTATGGAACGGAAAGCGAATTCACGCTTCGCCGCAACCGGCAGGCGTTCGACTGGCTCAAACTGGTCCCGCGCGGCGTCGCGGATGTAAGCACGATCAAGACCGCGACGGAGATCCTGGGCACGCCCATGGCGTTTCCGATCATGGCGTCGCCGACCTCCGGCCACAGCCAGATCCATCGTGAAGGAGAAATGGCGACGCATCAGGGCACGACCGCGGCGTCGAATACTCCCTACATCGTCAGCAACGGCTCGTCGTTCCCGATCGACAAGGTTGCCGCGGCTGCTACCGGCCCGCTATGGTTTCAGCTCTATCCGCAGAAAGACATCGGCCTGAGCCGCGACATACTGGAGAGGGCCCAGGCGGCCGGCTGCAAAGCCGTCGCGATGACGGTGGATCAGCAGTCGGCATACTACGAACGGCCGCTGCACGACGCGCATCTCACCAATACCACCACGGCGGCAATGGCGCGATTACGGCCGGCGCGGGCGGAATCGAATCCGTATCGAATCCGCCAGGATCGCAACTGGTATAGCTGGAAGTACGTGGAACAAATCCGGCCGTTTTTGAAAGTCCCTCTGCTGGCGAAGGGGATCATCACGCCGGAAGACGCCAAAATGTGCCTGGATCACGGGCTCGACGGCGTGTATGTTTCCAATCACGGCGGGCGCGCGATGGATTATTCGCCTTCCAGTATCGAAGTCCTGCCGGAGATCGTCGACGTGGTGCAGGGACGCGTTCCGATCCTGATCGATAGCGGGTTCCGCAGCGGATCGGATATTTTGAAGGCTTTGGCGCTGGGCGCGAAGGCTGTGTGCATCGGCCGTGGAGCGCGTTGGGGACTGGGCGCATACGGCGCGGCGGGGGTACAGCGCGTTTTCGAAATCCTTCAGGCGGAATTGGTGCAGGCGATGGCGCAGGCCGGAGTCGCGTCACTGGATGCGATCGACAAGTCGCTAGTCAGGACGCATTTCGCGTAGGGAACCCGGTCGCTGTCGCTCGCGTCTCTGTGACGTTGATAGCCCGTTCACTGAACCGCGCACGCGGTAAGCGGGTCCTGACGTTACTCAACACGCGCTGAGCGGGTAATGTCGACTACTCGTTGGTCAGGACGCGTTTCGCGTAGGGAACCCGGTCGCTGCCGCTCGCGGTTCTGTGTCGGGCCTACGGCAACAATTGCTGGTCACTGAACCGCGCACGCAGTAAGCGGGTCCTGACGTTACTCAACGCTCGCTTAGCGGATAATGTTGACTACTCGTTGGTCAGGACGCATTTCGCGTAGGGAACCCGGTCGCTGTCGCGCGCGGGTCTGTGACGTTGATGGCCCGTTCACTGAACCGCGCACGCAGTAAGCGGGTCTTGACGTGACTCAACACCCGCTGAGCGGATAATGTTGACTACTCGGTCAGCACGCACTTCGCGTGGGGAACCCGGTCGCTGTCGCTCGCGGCTCGGTGACGTTGATGGCCCGTTCACTGAACCGCGCATACAGTAAAGCGGGTCCTGACGTTCTTCAACAACGCCCGCTGAGCGGATAAGCTCTAGACGAGCGCGCTCATCTTTTCTTCGGCCGTCGGGAACTCTTTGCCCAGCGGAGTCTTTAGGATTTCGTCCGCGATCGTAAGGTAAATGTCGCCGAACGAATTGTGCGACTTGGTGTGGGTGCCGCCTTTGATACCGCCGCCGGCGACCAGGGCCGCCAGACCGTTGCACTTGTGCGGATTGGCTTCGGCGTGCTCGTGAACATAGACGCATGTTGTGTGATCGAGCAGGTTTCCGTCACCTTCGGGCGTCGCCTTCATGCGCTGCAGGAAGTACGAGAACTCCTCAACGTGCCAGCGAGTGATGTCACGCAGGATTCTCTGCTGCTCCGGCGATCCCGCGTTGTTGTGCGTGTAATCGTGATGGCGGTTGCCGGAGAGGCCCAGCCACGGGAAGCGGGTCAAGCTCTGGCACTTCGTCAACATGTAAGAGGCGACGCGCGTCTGGCCGGTCGCGTAAGCCTGAACGAGCAGGTCCGACTGGATTTTCGCGATCTTCGGGTAATCGGTGAGATCGGTGATATCCTCGGGTTCCTTGAGGTTCTTTCCGTAGTCCGGCGGCAGGCTGGCGATGGCGCGTTCCAGATCGCGTACGGAAGTGAGGTGCTCATCCAGACGGACCTGATCCTCATGACCCAGCACGGGCTTGAGCTCGGCGACATCTTCGCGCACCAGATCGAGGACGCTGTTCTTGCGCTTGACCCAGGTTTGATCCTTCACCCCGAAGAGGCGGTCGAACAGGTTCTGCGGAATCATTTCCGGAGGCAGCGCGCGATCGTAGCCGGCCCAGCTCATGTTCCGATGCACGTTTTCGCCGTGCGATTCCTGCGCGACGCCGATCTGAAGAGAATGGAAGCGCGACTTTCCGCCCATCTTGGCGGCGAGAATCTGGTCGATCGACGGACCGCTTGCGCCGCGTCCCGTGTATGCGGTACCGGTCATCATGCCGCACAGCGCGGTGAAATGGCCGTTGCCCTGGCCGTTGAGCCGGGCGGCGACGTTGTCGATTCCGCTGACTACGTGGACGTACTCCCGCACCGGCAGCAGCGGCGCGAGACAAGGCGACAATTCGTAATCCGGTCCGGTCGCTTCGGGAATCCAGTAGCGCTCCGGAATGCCGTTTCCGTTGAACCAGATGAGGAAACGCGATTCGATCGCCTCGGCGCCCTTCTTCTTAGCCGGCGCAGCGTACGCTGTGCCGTTGAAGTTGAACATCGCAGCCAGCGGCGGAAGGCCAACCCGCACCAGCGCGCCCGTCATGCTTACACCCTTCAAGAACTTGCGTCTGTCGATTCGCATCCCTATCTCCTCGCTCCGGTCTTTGCACCTGCCGTGGGGCTCGTGGTCTTGGTAGTCCCACCAGGCGCCGAGGGCCGGACGCCCCCTCCTTGATTATCGTCCAAACCTGCCAAAAACTGGGGGGCCTTTACCAGCCCCATCAACAACTCTTTAAAGTGGAAGCCTGAATCGCGGAACGTCGCGAAAAGCTGATGGATGGTTTCTTCATCGGCTGAGGTCTCCAGACGCCCATACGCATAGCGGAACATCTGCCGCACAATGCATTCCTGGCAGACAGTGCTTTGCGACAAGATCGCTCCCAATTGCCGGGAATCGGAGAACGAAGAATTCGGAATCCCGAGGACTTCTCCCTTGGTATCCAGATCCAGATCGATCTTCTTATCGTTCCTGCGATTGCCGGTGGGGCTCTCGATCAAAATCGTTTCATGTTCCCGGTATTTTCCGATCGCGTCAAAACTTTCGAGTCCGAAACCGATCGGGTCCATCAAGCGGTGGCACGAAGCGCAGAGCTGATTCTCTTCGTGCTGCAACATCCGCTGACGGCGTGTGAGCGGCTTGTCCGCATTGGCCTCGGGAAGATTGGTGTCGACGTTCGGAGGAGGCGGAGGCACCTGCTGGCACAGCAACTGTTCGCGAATAAAGATTCCGCGCGCCGTGGGCGACGTTTCCGTGGGGCCCGCGTTCGCGGCCAGGAACGATGCTTCACCTAACAACCCGGCGCGGCGCATGCCATCGGGAAAACGAACCAGCTCAAATTGGCCGGATGGGGCCGGGAGTTTGTACAGAGTTGCCAGGTCGGCCGACAGATACGCGTAATCGGCGGTGAACAACTCCATGAAATTGCGGTCGTCCCAGACCAGATGATCGAGCAGGCGCCGGGTCTCTTCGACCATGTTGCCTGCCATCTCAAGCGAAAATTCGGGGAACCGGCGCCCTTCCTTGGAGGAATTCAGCACGCGGTCAAATCGCAGCCATTGATCGAAAAATTCGTCCAGCGCCTGGTGCGCGTGCGGATCTTCAAGCAGACGGCGCGCCGCGGCTTCGCGGCCGGCTACGGTCCGCAACTCGCCTTTCGAAGCGGCCTCGAGCAATGCCTTGTCCGGCATTGTGTCCTGCAACAGATACGAGAGCCGGCTGGCGATTTCGTAATCTTTGGATTGCCCGTCGGGTCCGCCTTCTAAGTGGAACAGGAAATTCGGCGACTGAAGCATCGCTTCGACCACGGTTCGGGCGCCTTCCAGGAATTTGCCGGTGACGGTCGCCTGTACCGTGAAGGCAGCGGCGTAGCGCTTGAATTCGACATCCCGCAGCGGACGGCGGAAGGCCCGCAATCCGAACGTTCGGACAAACTGGTCGCGGCATTTCACGTCCGTCGCGTTCACCGGTTTGCACGGAATCAGGCCGTTGATGTCGCCGGCGCGAAACGCGTTCAGCGCGACTTTTTCGGCCGCGGTGCTATACGCTTCCACCAGCAGCGGAGGCATCGCCTGGTAATGATACTGGTTCTTGAATCCGTCGACGTAGTCCTCGGGGGGGAACCGCAGCGCCGGACGGCTGTAGTCGCTCAGCAGATCGCGAACTGTGTTGTCGTACTGGCTGTGCGTCAAGCGGCGCACGGCGTGACTTTGTTTGGCGGTCGCCTCGGTTTCGGTAAGCCGGCGGCGCATCCCTGCCAAAGTCTGGTCGGAGGCGGATGCGATGGACTGGATCCATTGGTTCAGGACCTGCTCCTGCTCGGAGCCAGGCTTGATGCGCTCTCCACCGGTGTGCTTCAGCCGGTTGGTCGGCTTGACGAACAGGAGCGAATTCGAGACGTTGGCCCGATCGATCAGAGGCGCAAGAGAGAGACCGAATACCTGAATCTGCTCCGGAGTCGCGCCCTTATCCGGAAAATGCAATCGCGTGCCGGAGGCGACGCCGGCGCTGGTGTGGCACAGGCGGCATTGGGCGGCTTCGAGGACCGGGTAAACCTTGGTGGAAAAGAAAGCAGGATCGGGGCTCTGGGCCCGAACGGCGGAGGCCATCAGGATCGACGCAAACCCGAATCTATACAGAACTGACCGGTTCATTTTGGTTCTTTTTCACTTTCCGTGGGTTTGGGTTTAGCCTTGGTAGCCTTGGGCGGCCGGGGGATCGCGTCGGGCCGTTTGGCCCAGGACACGAAGCTGGCGGGCTTGTCCTTGCGAAATTCTTCGACAGCGGCGGGCGTTACTTTTGTATCCGTTAAGTAGACCAGCTTCAGATTCGGAAGCGCTTCAAGACTCTTGAGCGTCGCGTCGCCAGCGCCTGTATACGAGAGATCCAGCATCGTCAGCTTGGGCACGCTTGCGAATTCTCCGGCGGTGGAATCGTCCAGGCTTTTACAGTTCCACAGGCTCAGTCTTTCGAGCTGCGGCAGGCTCTTCAGGACCTTCAACCCAGCCGGAGTAATTTTGGCGCCGCTGATATCGAGCCGCCGTAATTTCGTCAACTTCGCCAGCTTCGCCACACCCAGATCCGTAAGTTGGATTCCGCCGGTGACGTGACAGTTTCCAGCGCCTACTGCGACGCCGGTCCTGCCGAGACTCACGCCGACGCCCAGGTTCAAATCTTCGAGCCCGGAAAGCAGCGAGATCGTGTCGAGATCCAGGTCGGTAATCAACGGGGTCCAGCATGCTCCGGCGTTGCGGCGCTGGATTCCGTTGAAGCTCAGCTTCTTCAGTTTGGGCAGCAATTTCAGGAAGTTGAGATTGATTCCCGTGATCCGCGTTCCGCCCAGGTTCAATTCTTCCAGGTCACTGAGAGCCGGCAAACTTTCGAGGCCCACGTCGCCGACCATCGTATGGCTCAGATCCAGCGATTTCAAACCAGTGAGCGCGGCCAGGTACGGCATCCCGACATCGGTGATGTCGGTTCCACGCAGAACCAGCTTGCGCAGGCGCTTGTTGGCGCGAAGGTAGGATGCCGCCGCGTCGGTGAGCGACTCAACCGTGTCCAGCGTCAATTCCTCGAGCTGCGGTAGATCCTGAAGGCGTTCGATGCCGGCGTCCGTTACGTAAGTAAAGGACAGATCCAGGCGCTTCAGGCTCTTGATTTCGACAATTCTTTCGATGTCGTTATTCGAAGCGTCGGTGCGGGCGAGCGACACTTCGATGATGTTGCCATCGGAGCCGCGGGTCACGTCGCCGCCCAGGGCCTCGATTGAGTGCGCGATATTCGCCTGCGGCAACTCGGCTGCGCGAACGCACCAGCCTCCGGTGGCCACGAAGAGCACGAGAGTGGATAGCCGCTTCATTAAGTTCTCCGCTCCCGCCTGGTCGAATCCTTATTCCAGTTGATATTGCAGTTGGGCAGCGCCTTTTTCAGATTCTCGTAGCCTTGCTCGGTAAACTCGGTGTGATACAGATCCATGTAATGCAGGTTGGACATTCCCGTCAGCACTTTGACCGAAGCGTCGGTCAGGCTCACGTGATCCAGATGCAGCTCGGTCATGCCGCTCAGACCCGCCAGCTTGGCAAAACCGGCATCGCTCACGGCAGTGTATTCCAGACTGAGCGACTCGAGCTTCGAAAACTTCGCTACCGAATCCAACGCCTCATCGTTGGTGCTGGTCTGATTCAAACCGAGCTTTTTCAAATTCGACAAGCCGGTCAAGACCTTCAAGCCGGACTCGGTAAAGCGGCAGAAGCTGAGATCCAGATCCTCTAACCCGGTCATCCCGGCGAGGTTTTTCAGGCCGGCGTCGCGGATATCATCCCCCGCCAGATTGAGCCGCTTCAAATTCTTCAAATCGGCCAAGCCAGGCATGCCTTTATCGTTGATGTCCGTGTACCGGATCGAGAGGCGCTCCAGACCCGTCAACTTGCCGATGTGCGGCAGCGCATCGTTTTTCAAGGGCGTGTTTTCGATGTTCAGCTCGCGCAGATTGGCGAGACCCTCGATGGCCGCCAGACCCGAGCCTTCGACTTGCGTGCTGTTCAGGCTGAGCGTTTCCAGATTCACCAGCGGCTTCAAGCGCGGCATCGCGCTATCGGACAGAAGAGTGTAGCTGAGGTCCAGCTTTTTCAGCGAAAGAATCGAAGAGATGTGCGCGACGCCGACTTCGCTGACCTCCGTATTTCGCAGGCTGAGCTCGGCGAGCTGAGGCAGCTTGGTGAAGATCTCCATCTCGCGATCGGTAATCGAAGTGGACTTCATCGAAACGCCGGTCACGTGGCCATTTTTCATCTCGACCGTGCCGCCGATGGAACGAAGCCAGGTGGCAATCGCCGGCTCACCCTTGGCCGCGACCGATTCCGCGCTGGTGGTCCGCTTCACTTCCCCGTTCGAATTGCTTTGGAACATTACGTCCAGCTTGGGGAGACTTGCTACCAGCTCCTTAACTCCGGAGGCCGTGGCGCGGCTGTACCGCAGATCGATACTTCGCAATTCCTTCAAATTCGCAAGTTTCGCCAGGCCGGCGTTGGTTACCTTGGTCCGATACAGGCTCAGTTCCTGCAACCCGGTCATTCCTCGAATCGCATCCAGGCCGGCATCGGTGACGCTCGAAGCCTGAAGATTCAGACGCCGCAGTTTTGTCAGCGGAGCCAGCGCGGAGAGCCCTTCGTCGCTGATCCCGATGTCCGCCAGATCCAGGTCGGTCAACTCGGTGAGCCCGGAGAGATTCTTAAGACCCGCATCGGTGACCGATGTGCCCCGGAGATACAAACGAGTCAGCCCCGTCATACCCTTGAGACTTGCGATCCCGGCGTCGTTGAAGGTCCGGTCGTAGTTCAGATCGAGATTCTTGAGCGAAAACGCGGCCAGCGCGGCACCGCCCACGCGCGTCTGCCGGACCCGCAATTCTTTCAGCTTCGGTAACGGCTGCAGCGCCTTAACGACGGTATCGTCGAACGGAATATAGGTCTGCACCGGCCGGCTGAGCACGAACGTTTCCAGTTCCGGCGAACCAGAGAAAAGCATGATGGTCGCCTCAACCAGCGAAACC
>DATGGL010000079.1:0-5719 GCA_035308605.1 Bryobacteraceae bacterium | reverse complement strand
GAACCTGCAATAAATGTCACTCGCCAACAGGCGATCTGGCGGGCATCGCCAAGAAATACCCTCCCTTCGCGTTACAGGGCCGATGGCTCCAGCCGCGTGAGTCGGGCGGACGTGGAGGGCGAGGCGGCGGGGCCCCTTCGTCTCCGCGTAGCGCCGTCAAAGTCAAACTGACGCTCCCCTCCGGCGAAGTTGTGTCTGGAACCGTCGACCACATCGACGATTTCAACGTCTCTTTACGCGATTCGGCGGGTGAATATCGCTCCTTTTCCCGTAATGGCGACGTTCCCAAGATTGAACTGACTGACCCTCTTAAGGCCCACCGCGATTTACTCCCGAAGTACACGGACGCCGACATCCACAACGTGACGGCCTATTTGGTGACTCTAAAATGAAAACTTTGTTTCTCATTTCTGTGCTCGGCGGCGGACTCTTCGGACAGCTTCTGAATCCCGCCACGTTACTGAAACAGCCGACGGATGCCTGGCCCACCTACAACGGGGATTATTCCGGCCGCCGCTACAGCCCGCTGACGCAGATCAATTCATCGAATGTCCACACGTTGTCGCTGGCCTGGGCGACGCGCTTTTCCTCTGCGCGTCAAGGCGGTAACTCCGGCCCCGAGGTCCCCATCAAGGCGACTCCGCTGATGGTCAACGGAATCCTGTACTTCACCACTCCGAACAACGTCTTCGCCGCCGACGCGCGCACCGGGCGTGAATTGTGGCACTACCAATACCCGCCGAACACCGGAAGCACCATTGGCAATCGCGGGGTGGGGATGTATGGCAATTGGCTGTTCTTCGAAACTCCGGACAGCAATCTGGTCAGCCTGGATGCTGCCACGGGAAGGCAGCGATGGAAGGTGCAGATTGCCGATCCCAAGCTTGACTACACTTCCACGGTCGCGCCGGTGGTTGTCGGAAATCACATCCTGGTCGGTATCGGTGGCGATCACCTGGATAACCCCGGCTTTCTTGAATCCCGCGATCCCGAAACCGGAAAAGTGCAGTGGAGATGGTGGACCACTCCGCGCAAAGGCGAGCCCGGAATCGAAAGCTGGCCCGACGAATACTCCTCCGCCCATGGCACTGGCCAGACGTGGATCCCCGGCACCTACGATGTCGAATCGAACCTGTACATTCTGGGTACCGGCAATCCGAACCCGGTGATGGCGGAAAAGAGTCGCAAGGGCGACAATCTCTACACCTGCTCGATCGTCGCGCTGAATGCCGACACCGGAAAGATCGTCTGGTATTACCAGGTTTCACCCCACGACGTCCACGATTGGGACGCGGTTCAAACGCCGATCCTATTCGACGGCGAAATCAACGGCAAGAAGCGCAAGCTGGTCGCGCAAGCCAGCCGCAACGGATATTTCTTCGTTCTCGATCGCCTGACCGGCGAACACCTTTTGACCAAACCCTATATCGAGACCCTCAACTGGGCAAAGGGATTAAACGCGAAGGGCCAACCGATTCCGAATCCGGACAAGTATCCCTCGACCGACGGCGTGCTGGTATCGCCATCTTCCAACGGCGCCACCAACTGGCCCGCCCCGAGCTTCGATCCGGACACCGGTCTCTTCTACGTCGGCACCAGCCGTACTTACGCGATGTTTTACCTCACCGATACCGATGATCATCCGGAAGGATGGGGTGGACGCGACATAGGCGCGGGCGGCGACCCGGGCGCGCTTCTCGCCATCGATTACAAGACCGGCAACATCGCATGGCGTCACGAATGGCTCAGTGGCAACGGGGTACAGCACATCATGACCACCGCCGGCAAACTATTGTTCACCAGCAATGGAAACAATCTGATCGCTTTCGATCCCGCCAACGGAAAAATTCTGTGGCACGCCGGATTGATGGCGCTGCCCAGCGCCGGTCCGATCACCTACATGCTCGACGGCAAACAATACTTATTGGTAGCCGCAGGCGACAGCCTGTACACGTTCACGGTAAATCAACCGGCCAATAATTAAAAACCTGACATCTCAATACCCACACCGAACCGCGCGCGCCAGCGAGCGGGTGGCGGGGCATCTCAGAACCGTGAACTTAACGCCAGCCCGAGCGTATACTTCATCCCTTTGCGGGTCACGTGCTTGACCACCGCCCCGCCCCCGAGTTTCATCTGCTCGGAATGCAGGAGCACGTACGATCGCACCGGAAGCGGTTCCGGCGACTCCACGCGCACTCCGCCCTCCGAATGATCCACGCATCGGGCCTGCGCGAATCTCGGCTGGCCGTCGTTATGAATCCAGGAGATACGAACCTTAGCGGGCTGCGCG
Organism: Bryobacteraceae bacterium; assembly: GCA_035308605.1. Classification (GTDB taxonomy): domain Bacteria; phylum Acidobacteriota; class Terriglobia; order Bryobacterales; family Bryobacteraceae; genus Palsa-187. The sequence goes on along the minus strand of DATGGL010000079.1, from coordinate 3,426 downwards.
GTTCGCGGATGACGTCGAATATCGCCTTGTGACATAAGTAACTCCGCAAGGAGAATACCAGCCGTTTTTAGGGTGCGCAATCCAGCATTTTCTGCACTTTGGACCGGCCCTACTAGTCCTAAGCTACTATCCGAGCGGATTTTGGATGGGTATTTCGTAACGGATAGTGCGGCCGGGTTCTAGTCCAAATGTCTGATTTTTCCCATTCCCACCATCATGTGCGGGTCTCAGAATGACAGGATATGTCGTACCCGCGGCGGCGCCTTCGTCGCTTCTTTCTTCAGGGACTTTGCCTGCCGGCTGCCTTTTGCGACCCGTGCGTCCCGGACAAGATTGAGCGTCTGGCCACGGCCATCAGCATTCAAGAAGGCTGGAACGACCCGAACTCGCTTGTCCGCCGCCAGCACAACCCCGGCGCCCTGATTTTCGTGGGCCAGCGCGGAGGCCGCAAGGGAAGAAGCGGCTACGCCTCATTCAAGACCGACCAGGCCGGCAAAGACGCTCTGATTGCCGACTTGCGCGCGAAAACCGCCCGCGGCATGACTCTGGGCCGGATCATGAGCCGCTGGAGCGTGAAAAGCTACGCTCACCTGATGGTGCGGGAGACCGGCATCAATATCAACGACGTGCTCAGCAACAAATTCGATGGCGCCTGCGCTCTCCGCGGTATTGAAGCATCCGCGAAGTCACGTCTCCCAGACGTGAAGCTCCAGCCGCTTTCGCTGCGCGCCGCTGGATTCCAGTTTCTTTCGCGCGCCGCGAATCCTTTCGCGAGCCCGCAAGCGGCATTCTAAGAATCCGGATTCGGTTACGGCTTAAGCGATGCCGTATAGGCCGCGATCTCGAGCATGTCTTCTTCGGTCAACTTGGCGACCACCGGTTTCATCAGTTCCGACCACTGCCCTTTGCGCACGCCCTGCTGCATATCGAACATCTGGCGCACGAGATAGCTGGGTGACCGGCCCGCCAGCCCTGGCACCGGACCCATGCCCTTCAGGTCCGCTCCATGACACAGCGCGCATTGCGTCGTTTTTCCATTCCCACCCGCGGTTACGAGCGCCTGGCCCTTCTTGACGCTCCCCACCGGAACGTAGGCGATGAAGCCGGAATGCGGATCGCGCAGCATCTCGGTGTTTTCGGGATTCTCCGGCACTTCGATGATCCGCCGTCCCAGTGGCTCTTTCTCGCCGCTTTCGAGCGGCAGGAACATTCCGATCGCGATGCGCGTCTTCGGAACGCTGGTGGTTTCGACCACTCTGATCCACTGCGTCCACTTCATTGCTCCGAAATAATCGGCCGCCTGCTTGATTTCCTCATCCGTCATCGTCTTCGCGAACAGGATCATCGCGTTCGTATTGGCCTTCTTCGGATCGGCGCTCTTGCGGTCTCCATTTCTGAAGTCGAGCATCGTCTGAATAAAATACGACGGAGCGTAACCGGTAACTGGAGCGTTTTCAGGACGCCCCTTTCCGTTCGGATAGTGGCATAGCGCGCAGGCGCGCACGTCCGGCTTCTTTCCGTGCGCCACGATGTCCGGCATGGCGGGATGGTCGCCCGGGAACCAATCGGCAGGTCCGAAGCTATCTCGTATCTGCGCGAGCGTGAAACTCTGGCTGCTTCCTTGAAGATGCTTCTGGCTGGTGTCCGGAGCGCCCGGTGCAGGCGGCGGCGCCGGCGGAGCGCTGGTCGCCCCGGGCGGAAGGCCATACGCCCATCCCGGTAATTCGGCGGCGAAAGATCCAGCCGCCGTCAACGCGAACGCCACTACAGTCGTAATACCCCAGACCGCTGTCTTCATACAGCCCTCCCCTCGCGGACAATCTCTTCGCGGATGCCCGCACCGATTGAGTTTACCCCAGACGGAGGCGTCCCGATCAAGCCCATCCGGGCTATGCCATGCATCCGGGCTATCTCACTTGCACTGTCAGAACGTGTTCCGGCGTCATTGCGCGACATCAGGCTCCGGCGTTCCAATTCCGGTAAACTTTACTTTCAAGGTGACTGAATGAAACGCCCGCTCCCGATCGCCGCGGCCGCGGCCCTGTTGCTGACTCTCCCCATCGATCTTCGGCTGCTCGCGCAGAACCGCATGACCTTTCCGATCGCTTCGCAGGATAGCGGTCACATCGCGCTCGGTCTGGCGCTGAGAAAGCTGAACGTTTCGGGAACCTTCATGCAGACCCCGGCGCATCCGGACGACGAGCACAACGCGCTGTTCGCGTTGTTCACCCTGGGCATGGGGTTGCGCTCTATCGACGCGCAATCGAACCGCGGCGAAGGCGGGCAAAACGAGATCGGCCCCGAGCTGTTCCGCGATATCGGCGTGCTGCGAACGTCCGAACTTCTTTCCGCCCATCGCATCGATGGGGCGGAGCAATACTTCACGCGAGCGATCGATTATGGCTATTCCTTCGATCCGGAGGAAGTGATCAACAAGTGGGGACGCAGCGAAATCATCGGCGATTTCGTGCGCCTGATTCGTACGCTTCGCCCGGACGTAATGCTCACCATGAACATTCAGGGCCGGGGCGGCGATCGCGCCCATGAAGCGGACACGATCCTCAGCACCGAAGCTTATCGCCAGGCCGGCGACCCATCCAAATATCCCGAGCAGATCCGCGAAGAAGGCCTCCGCCCCTGGCAGCCGAAGAAACTCTACATGGCCGTCGCCATGGGCCCTCCCGGCGGCCAAGATGGGGGACGAGGACGAGGTGGACGCGGCGGACCCGGCGCCGAGCCTGCACCCCCTCCGCCCGTGAAAGTCAAAATTGTCACGCCCAACACCGCGGCCTACGATCCACTCCTATGCCGCACGTACGCCGAAATCGGGACCGACGCGCGTAGCAATCACAAATGCCAGGGCATGAGCGGCCTTCCACCGCTCCCCGGCATCACGACGGGACGCGGCGGACGCGGGCCAGCCGCGTATCATCTCGCCGAGACCTCGCTTCGCGGCCAGATGGATAAGGACGAAACGTCGTTCTTTGACGGTATCGACACCCGGCTGACCGCGCTAGCCTCTTACGCCGGTCCAAACCCTCCCGAAGCTCTTACCCGCGGCCTCGCCGCGGTTTCTGAACAGGCCACGCGCGCCCAACACGCCTTCGACACCGGAGACGACGCAGGCACGGCTGCTCCCGTCGAAGCCGGCCTGGAAGCGCTGAGAGCCCTCCGCGCGCAATTGGGCTCGATGGGATTGAACGATTCCGCGCGCTATGAGCTCGAGTTCCGCCTCAATTCGAAGGAACGCGACTATCAGGACGCCGTCCTCGCCGCGCACGGACTCACCTTCGACGCGGTCGCCGACGACGGCCTGGTCATCGCCGGACAGACTGTGAAAATTTCTGTCCTGGCCGTGAACCGCGGACCATCGCCCGTGAACGTCACCTCGGCCGCGCTCGCAGGCTTCGATTCCCCAGGCTCCTG
>DATGGL010000078.1:0-25920 GCA_035308605.1 Bryobacteraceae bacterium | reverse complement strand
CGTGCTGCTGATTGCGTGCGCGAATCTGGCCAGTTTGTTACTGGCGCGGGCGGTGTCGCGGCAACGGGAAATGGCGGTTCGCGCGGCTCTGGGAGCGGGGCGGGGAAGATTGATCCGGCAGATGGTAACGGAGGGGCTGGTGTTGTCGCTGTCGGGCGGTTTAATGGGACTGGCGCTGGCACCCGCCGGGATGAAGGTGCTGGGGCGATTGGTACCTCGTGGGCTGGCGGCGACGGCGGCTCCCGCGCTCGACGGGCGGCTGCTGGTGTTCACTTTCTTGCTGTCGATTTTCGCGGGACTGATGTTCAGCCTGGCGCCGGCGATTCAGGCGGCGCGGGCGTCGCTGAATGACGCGCTGAAACAGGGCGGACGCACGGGGATCGGCGGCCAGCGGCGTCGCGGGCGGGATGTGCTGGTGGTGGTGGAAGTGGCGGCGGCGCTGGTGCTGCTGATCGGCGCAGGGCTGATGCTACGGACATTGGAGCGATTGCGGGCGATCGACGTCGGGTTTCAATCGGATCACCTGCTGACGCTGCGGACGGTTATCCCGCGCAGCAAGTATAAAGACGGTTTGCAGCGGAACGCGTTCTTCGAACGGGTTTTGGAGGGCGCGCGCGTGTTGCCGGGCGTGGAGCGGGCGGCGTATGCGGCGAGCCTTCCATTCGAAACCACGGGAAATACGCAGGGATTTCAGATTGAGGGGCGGGATCGCGATCCCAACGGTCCGGTGCAGGACGCGCTGATGCGGGTGGGGACCAACGATTACTTGCAGACGCTTGGCGTCAAGTTGATTGAGGGGCGGCTGTATACGGCGGGCGATGCGGCGGGGGCGCCGCTGGTGATCATCATCAACGAGACGTTCGCCCGGAGGTTTTGGAAGAACGAGAGTCCGGTGGGGCACCGTATTTCCGTCAATTTTCGGCCACTGGTTTTTCGGACCATCGTCGGCGTGGTTGCGGACGTCCGCGAGCGGGGCTATGAGACGGAACTGAAGCCGGGGGTGTATCTGCCGTATCAGCAGATTCCGGACACCTGGGCGGTGCCTGAGAATCTGGTGCTGCGCGTGAAGGGCGATCCGCATGCGGTGGCGAACGCGGCGCGCGCGGTGGTGGCGGGAGTGGACCCGGAACAGCCGGTGTCGGCGGTGCGGACGATGGATGAACTGATCGACCTGGATGTCGCGGACCGGGAGCAGCAGATGACGCTGCTGGGCGCGTTCGCGGGACTGGCGCTGCTGCTCGCGTCGATTGGGCTGTACGGAGTGCTTTCCTACGCGGTGACGCAGCGAAGCCGTGAGATCGGGCTGCGGATGGCGCTGGGGGCGAGCGCAGGGGAAGTCGTGCAGATGATGGTCGGACGTGGACTGGCTTTGACGGGGGCGGGACTGGCGGCGGGACTTCTGGCGGCGTGGGCGGCGACGCGGGCGATGAAGAATCTGCTGTACGGCGTGGCGGCGACGGATCCGGCTACGTATGCTTCGGTGGCGGCGCTGCTGGGAGTGGTCGCGCTGGCGGCCTGCTGGATTCCGGCGCGGCGGGCGGCGCGGGTGGATCCGATCGTGGTGTTGCGGGAAGAGTAGCGGCACGCATGCGTTCAGGGCTTCGGGGATATAGTATGTTCTTCGTAGTAACCGATGGCCTTGGAACACTTCGATGTCGTGATCATGGGCGCGGGCCTCTCGGGCATTGACGCCGCGCATCACCTGCGGACGCTGTGCCCGAACAAGAGCTACCTGATTCTGGAGCAGCGCGACCGCATTGGCGGGACCTGGGATCTATTCCGTTATCCTGGCATTCGATCCGATTCCGACATGCTGACCATGAGCTATTCGTTCCGCCCATGGACGCGTCCGACGGTGATTTCCGAGGGGGAGCACATTCGCGATTACATCGCAGCCACGGCGCAAGAAGAAGGCATCGACCGGAACATTCGCTTTCGGCATCGGGTGAAGCGGGCTTCGTGGTCATCGGAACAGGCCGAATGGACGGTGGAAGCGGTTCGCGTATCGCCAGATGGGCGCGAAGCGAACGTCACGCTGACGTGTAATTTCTTGTTTTCCTGCGCGGGATACTATCGCTATTCTTCGGGCTACACGCCGGAGCTTCCCAATGTGGACCGCTTTCAGGGGCGCATCGTCCATCCGCAGGCTTGGCCGGAAGCATTGGACTATCGCGGCAAGCGTGTGGTAGTCATTGGCAGCGGAGCGACGGCGGTCACGCTGGTACCCGCGATGGCGTCGACGGCGGCGCATGTGACGATGCTGCAGCGCTCGCCGACGTACATCATTTCGTTTCCGGAGCAGGATGCGATCGCGAACGCGCTGCGCCGCGTGCTGCCCGAATCGTGGGCCTACCGGCTTACGCGCTGGAAGAACATCGGGTTCATGATGGTCTTCTATCAATTGGCACGCCGGTTCCCGAATTTCGTGAAGAAGGGACTGATAAAAAAGGTCCGCGAGGCTCTGGGGCCTGAGTTCGATGTGCAGACTCACTTCACACCGGGATATAACCCGTGGGAGCAGCGGCTGTGCCTGATTCCGAACGCGGACTTGTTCCGGGTGATTAAGGCCGGGAGGGCCAGCGTGGTGACGGATCAGATTGAAACGTTCACCGAACGGGGGATTCTGCTCAAATCGGGGAAAGCACTGGAAGCCGATATCATCATCACGGCGACCGGACTGGCGTTGCATGCGGTGGGCGGGATCGAGCTTTCGGTGGACGGACGCGGCGTCGATCTTCCGCGGACGCTCGCTTACAAAGGCGTCATGTTTTCCGGCGTGCCGAACCTGGCGTCCGTGTTCGGGTACATCAATGCGTCGTGGACGCTCAAAGCCGATCTGATCTGCGGCTATGTGTGCCGGGTGTTGAACTTCATGGACCGAAAGGGCATGCGCCAGGCTACGCCGAATCCGCGCGATAAGACGGCGGCTGCGCCGTTCGTGGAACACTTCTCGTCGGGCTACATGCAGCGCGCGCTGGCGAGTTGGCCGAAGCAGGGGGCTAGTTCGCCGTGGCGCGTGTATCAGAACTACTTGCGCGACAGGATCAGCTTCAAATGGTCCAGGGTGGATGACGGCGCACTGGAGTTCTCGAATCCAGTGAAGCGTTCTTCGGATCCGGCTCCCAGCGAACTATTCCAAGCGGCGAAATAATCAGGCCGCGGAATCCGAGCGGAGACGGGCGAGACCGAAGGCGCCGCGAAGGCTGGCGGCTGCATCCTCGACGGCTTGTCTGCCGGTATCGAGCGCGGCGGCGAAACTGAAGAACCCGTGCGGCATGCCGGCATAGCGGCGGAGTTCAACCGGCACGCCGGCCTGTTCCAAGCGATGTGCGTATGCTTCGCCTTCGTCGAGAAGCGGGTCGCACTCCGCCGTTGCGATAAAGGCCGGGGGAAGCCCGCTTACATCCGAGGCCAGCAGGGGCGACGCCAAGGGATTCTCTTTGTCGCGATCGCCTGTCAAATACTGATCCAGGAACCAGATCATTGCCGCCTTGGTCAGCAGCGGGCCATCGGCATTTTTCTCGATGGACGGCGCGGTCATGCGCATGTCGGTGGCGGGATAGATCAGAAGTTGGAACGCCAGCTTGGGTGATTTTAGATCGCGAGCCATATGCGAAATTACAGCCGCCAGATTGCCGCCGGCGCTGTCGCCGCCAACTGCGATCCGGCTGGGATCGATTCCCTGGCTATCGGCGTTTGCCGCGATCCATTCCACTGCGGCATAACTGTCGTCGACCGCGGCTGGGAATTTCGCTTCGGGCGCAAGGCGGTAATCGACCGATGCAACCGCGCACGGCACTTTGTTCGCCAGCGAGCGGCAGACGTGATCGTGGCTTTCGATGTTTCCGATGACGAATCCGCCGCCGTGAAAGTAAACCAGTACCGGGGCGGGTTTGGGAATATCGGGGACATAAAGACGGATCGGAATTTCTCCTGCGGGTCCTGCGATTTTGACGTCGCGCACCTGATGAACGGGTTCGAGGCCGAACTGCCTGCGCGCTTCCGAGAGCGCCGCGTACCGGTCGCGGGCGGCTGGCGGAGTGAGCGTTTCTATGCCGGGCATCGCCGTGATTCCGAGGAAATCGAGAACAGCCTGGGCTTGCGGGTCGAGTGGCATGGTTTGGTGGCTATCTTACTCCTGCCTCGGCGGGTGGATCAAGATTGCATGGAGGACGGTTCCGTGTCATGATTGAGGTGTAGTTTCGTGTTGATTTTCGGCATCTTTCGATAGTCCGGCCCAACCGCCCTTGTCCGATCCTGCCTAGATTCACCGCTCTCAATTTTTGGAAAGAAAGTGAAAATGAAGAATATTTTTGTAGGAAACCTTAGTTTCAATGCGTCCGAAAACGCGTTGCGATCCATGTTTGAGGAATTTGGAACCGTGAGCCGCGTCAGTATCGCGACGGACCGGGAAACGGGCAATCAGCGCGGGTTTGGCTTTGTCGAAATGGCCGTCGACTCGGAGGGAGACCGCGCGATCGAGGTGTTGAGCGGCAAAGAGCTCAACGGGCGAGCGTTGACGGTGAATGAAGCGCGTCCTAAGGCAGAGCGTGGATCAGGCGGATCACGGCAGAGCAACCGTTGGTAAGTTCGCGCGTAAGCAGACTATCCATAAACACGCAGTCCATAAACACGCAGTCCATAAACACAAAATCCAGATGTGAAGAACGGTTCGAAGGGAGAAGTTTGTCAATATGAGAATGGGTTCAAAACCGGTGAAGGCCGCACGGCCGGGCGAGGATGAAAAGGAAGCGGGGATCGAAGTGTTCGGGACCGTGGTGGAGAAGTTCCGGGCGGGAATGTTTCAGCTCCAGCTTGAGGCGGGCCAGAAAGTATTGGCAACTCTGGCGGGCAGACTTCGACGCAACCGGATCAAAGTGATGAATGGCGATCGAGTTTCGGTGGAGCTATCGCCTTACGATTTGACGCGCGGACGGATTACTTACCGGCATAAGTAGCGGCCCGCGAACGGCCCCGCTTCCTGCCGGTCGCGGTTCGGTGACGGGGCTGCGGGAGGCTAGAAGGTTAGTGCTGGTTCACTACCTTGGGGCCGCCTTCCAGGCCGTAGATTACCGGCTTGTCGGGGTTGGGGAGCGTTGTGTCGCGCGTGGGAAGATAGCGCGAGGTTGAAATGAGCGCTGCGAGGCGCTGCGCCAGCGGATTGGCGGCAATCTGGCTGAACTTCTGCGCCTCCTCGGGTTCGACTGAGGTTCTGAAACGGAGCTTGTTGCCTTCGACGGCTGGCTTGCCCAGGGCAGTCCACATCTGAAGCGAGCCGGGGCCCGGGGCTGCGGCGAATTCGAGAGTTACATCGCTCGACAGGCTGTTGCCGATCGAAAGCGCCAGTGAAAATCGTTTCGCGCCGGCGCCGGCAGCTTCCGGCGCAAAGCCGGCCGATCCGGCGGCCCAAAACTCGCGCGTGTTCTGCTGTTGCTCAAACAGACGAATTGACTCAGATGGCGGACCCGAATCGTCCTGGGACAGGCGCTGAAGCGCCTGGTCGACGGCGTCCGTATGGCCGACCAGCATGGAACCTCCGGGAGCGGGCGCGGCCGTCCAATCGGCCTCCAGCGCGGGAAGAGTTGAATCGCCGCCGCCGATGATCATCGCGACCATCCGGTTATTGTGAACCGAGAGCGCGACCTGGTCGACGCCGGCCAGTCCGTCCAGGATTTTCTGCATATCCGCTTCCGTAAGGCCGCGGCTCACCCCTAGCTGGATCACGAATCGACGGCCTACAGGCGAGGACGCGATGCGGCTGATATTGAGTCCCACAACTGCATCCGCGGACGGGTCCGCGAAGCGCCAGTCGATGCCGCCAGCAACCCCGTTCTCCGGCCCGTTGGGGAGCCCACCGTTTTTCGACCCGGGTTGTGTCTTTGTTGGCTTGATGGCGAAGTCGTGACCGGCGCAATAGGGGGCCGCGAGGTTGTTGAAGCAGGCATTCTGCCAGCTAAAGCGACGCTGGCCGAAAAGACTTAGCGACACGGCGAGGAACAGGAGTGTGCGGGTCATAATCGATTATTCGGGTCTTGGCAAAAGCGTTGGAATCAGGCATTGCACTGAGGTTTCCGCGGGGGAAAGCCTCGAAATGGGCTGAGTCACCAATGTAGCCCGTGCCGAGTTACACTACCGGCATGGCGATGGACAATGTAAGCCGGCGTTCCTTACTGAAGGCCGGGGCGATTGGATTACCGGGATCGGCGCTGGCCTTTCAGGGGCAGGCATCTCAGGCGGCGCACGAGGTGGCGAGCGGGCCGAAGTCAGAAACCGCGCCCAAGCACACGATCAAGTTCGCCGTAATCGGGCTGGATCACAACCATATAAACGGCATCACGGACACGATCCGGCGCAGCGGCGGCGAGCTGGTTGCGGTGCATTCGAAACTGCCGGACGCGCTGGCGGGATTTCAGAAACGCTACGGGAGCGTGAAGGTGGCGCGCAGCGAGGACGAGATTCTGAACGATCCGTCGATCCAACTGGTTTGTTCTGCCTCCGTTCCGGATCAGCGGGCGCCGCTGGGTGTGCGGGCGATGCGGCACGGCAAGGATTTTCTGGTCGACAAGCCGGCCATCACGACGCTGGAGCAATTGGCCGAAGTACGGAAGGCGGTAAAAGAGACCAAGCGTATGTTCGGCATCATGTACGGACGCATGGAGTCGAAAGCGACCATGCACGCGGGCACGCTGGTGAAGGAGGGCGCGATTGGCCGGGTGGTGCAGACCATCCAACTGGCGCCGCATAAGATCAATGAGCCTACGCGTCCGGAGTGGTTCTGGGATCCGGCGCTTTATGGCGGAACTTTGTGCGACCTCGGTTCGCATCAGGCGGATGAGTTCGTCTATTTCACGGGGTCGACTGTGGCGGACGTGACGATGTCGCAGGTGGCGAATGTGAATCACCCGCATCGGCCGAAATTCCAGGATTTCGGCGACATGCTGGTCCACGGCAACGGCGGGTTCGGATATTTTCGCGTGGATTGGTTCACTCCAGACGGGCTGCCCGCGTTCGGGGACGAGCGGACGTTCATTCTGGGGACCGAGGGGTATATCGAAATGCGCAAGACCATCGACATTGCCGGGGGATCGGGCGGGGATCACGTGCTGATCGTGAACGGCAAGTCGGCGCGGTATATCGACTGCAAGAATCTGGCGCTGCCGTTCGGGCCGCTGTTCGTGGAAGACATCGTGAACCGGACGGAGACGGCTCAGAATCAGGCTGCGGCGCTGTTGGCCGCGGAACTGGTTCTTAAGGGGCAGAAGAACGCCCGGATGCTGTCGTAAGAGCGCGGGTTTGTGGAAGTTTGTCGAATTCGGCGAGAGTCTCTGAGTCCAGGCCCCAATAAGCTGCGTAGGCGTGCATGTACACGACAAAGGTGGACCGCTCTTCGTCTGCGCGGCGGAGCCATATCATGAGCTGCTTCCGGTCTTTGAGGGCGTTGCATAGTTCGATCAACAGGAAGGGCTCGATGTACTGCGTCTTTCTCATCTCTTCGAACCGGGCCAGGGTCTGACGCGCTTCGGCGCTCTGTCCGTCGATGGCCGCCTGCGTCGCGAACACAGCGATAAACATGGGGTCCTTGCGCAGTTCGGGCTGTTGCTTCAAAGATTCGACGAGAGACCGAGCCGCGGCGACATCGCCTTTGCGGTAATACGCGCAGACTCGCATGATGGCGAACGTGGGAACGCCGGGGAATAGCTCGGTTGCCTTTTTCAGGTAGTCCAACGCCTCGTCGTACCGGCGGAGACTGATCAGCTCGCCGGCGATGTCCCAACTGATGGGAGCCGATAACGGATCCATATCGAGCGCCGCGCGCATTTCGCGGAGGGCGTCTTCCATCCGGTTCTGGGATTCAAGCGAATGGGCGTACCAGTGGCGGGCCCATCCGAAGGCGGGATTGAGCTGCAGGGCGCGCAGGAATTCGCGCTGGCTGCCTTCGCGGTCGCGTTCATAATCCAGCTTCACGATGCCCAGCGACGTGTGCGCTTCGGCCGAGCTGTCATCCAGGGCGAGCGCTTTCATCGCGGCTTCCTTCGCCTTAGGCATGACCTGTCTGGGCGCTACGACGAAATTCTCAGCGAGGTAGGAGTACGCGTCGGCCATGCCGGCATAGGCGGCGGCGAAGTTCGGATCGCGCGCAATCGCCTGTTGATAGCGCTCGATGGCTTTGTAATCGGATTCGGGCGGCTCAAATTTATTGAAGAAGTAACGGCCTTCCTGGTAGAGGCGATACGCTTCCAAATCTTTCGTCGGCTCGCGGTGTTCGCGGGTGGGAAGCTGGCCGGCGCGGAGTTCGCTCGCGATCGATTGGGAGATTTCACGCTGCACGGCGAACACGTCGCGGAGCTCGCGGTCGTAGGTGCGGGACCACATATGGTAACCGTCGGAAACGCGGTTGAGCTGGGCGGTGATTCGAAGGCGATCCCCGGACTTCCGCACGCTGCCTTCGATGACGGCGTTCACGTTCAACTGTTTTCCGATTTCGCGGATGTCGGTGTTCTTGCCCTTGAAGGCAAAGGCCGAGGTTCGCGCTACTACGCGAAGATTGGGAACGCGGCTCAACGCGTCGATCACTTCTTCGGTTAAGCCGTCGCTGAAGTACTCGGAGTCCTTTTCGGGGCTCAAATCGAGGAAGGGGAGGACGACGACTGCTGACGGGAGATCGCCTACGGGACGGCGCCCCTTCCATACGGCTAGCCCGCCGATTACCAGAACGGCGATCGCGCCTGCCACAATCCACGGGGCTCTCGGCTTCGAGCTGGCGGCGGGGACGGGCACGGGGGAATTTTTCCGGGCGTCGCGCCAGGCGTCGAGTTCGGTTTTAAAGGCGTAGACCGATCCTTGCCGGGCGTGCTGGTGCCGATGGACCGGCAGATTTTCGCTTTTTTCCCAAAGCTGGACAGTGCGGACTTCGCGTCCGAGGTAAGCCGCGATCTCCTTCCAGGACTCCAGGCGATCGTCCCCGCCCGATGGCGCGCTCATTGGGACTCAGTATACTCCCGGGGCGCGCGAAAAAGAACGAAACTCGATGATTTTCATACTGTTTCGCTTGCCGGGGCGGAGGCATCGGGGCACAGTGGGAGTCGCGGCGCGAGGCCGCAAAAAAGGAGAAACGAACGTGACAAAGAACTCGAAAAAATGGATGCTGGCGCTGGGGGTGGCGGCGATGCTCGCTCCGGGCGTGAAGGGCGGCTGTGGAAAACAGCTTACCTCGAAGCTTTCGGCGCTGCCGGAGGCTTCGGAACTGGCCGAATCCCGATCGGTGGTAGCGCTGGCGCGAGCCGAAGATACGCCGTTGGTCGCCCTATCCGGAGTAGGATTGTGGGCCGTGAACGTGACGCTGAGCGGGCAGACAATTTATCAGGCTTTTGAATCCTTCACCATCGACGGGCTGGAGTTTCTGAACGACAATGGATCGCCTCTTGAGGGCAACGTATGCTTTGGTGCGTGGACGGCGTCGTCGAGAAATACTATAAAGGTCTACCATCCGTCGTGGAGCTACGACATGAACGGGAACCTGATTGGAACGGTGGTAATCAAGGAACAGATTGTTCTCGACCCGGGCGGCAACAGCTTCAAGGGAACCGTAGTGGTGGATTCGTACGATCTGAACGGAAAAGTCTCGGGACCGGAATTGCAGGCGCAGCTTAGCGGAAAACGAATCACGGCGAATTAGGAAGGGGATGGAATGAAGACGATTGCCTTACTCACCTTCTTCAGTCTTGCGGCTTCGGCGCAACATGAGCACGGGGCCGATGCGCAGAAACCAGCCGCGCTTTTGTCCGGCATGGGCATCTGGACCCACCCGATCGCCACGCGAAATCCGGAGGCGCAGAAGTTTTTCGATCAGGGGCTGGCGCTGATGTACGGGTTCAATCGGCCGGAGGCGCTGCGGGCGTTTCGAAAGGCGGTGGAACTGGATCCCCATGCGGCGATGGCGCAGTGGGGGATTTCGATGGCGATCGGGCCGTACTTGAACATGGACATGGATCCGGACGTCAACGTGAAAGAGGCATGCACCGCAGCGCAGGCGGGGCTGAAGATGGAAGGACTTTCGGCAATCGATCGCGTATGGCTGGAGGCTGCGGCGGCGCGCTGTCCGGGTTACTCGGAGCCGGCGAAGTACATCGCGGCGATGCGGGCGCTGGCGGCTCGCTTTCCGGACGATCCCGATGCGCAGGTCTGGTTCGCGGAATCGTTACTGCTTCCGGTCCGCTGGCACTGGTATAGCGGCGATGGGAAAGCCGCGGATGGAGTCGAAGAGGCGGAGCGGGTGCTGGAAGGCGTTTTGCGGCGGTATCCGGATCATCCGGGCGCGAATCATCTCTACATTCATGCGGTAGAGTCGTCCGCGACACCGGAGCGCGCGGTGCCGAGCGCGCAGCGGTTGATGGGGATTGTTCCGGGGGCGGGACACATGGTCCACATGCCGGGACATATCTGGTTGGTGCTGGGCGAATATAACTTCGCGGTGGACGTGAATGCTCGCGCGGCGGAGGTGGACCGGCAGTATTTCGAGAGGACCGGCGTGATTGGCAGTTATTACGCGTACTACCTGCACAATCTGCAGTTCGTTTTATACGCGCGATCGATGCAGGGGCGCGTCGCAGATACTCGCAAGGCCGCGACCGAAATCCTGGATGCCGCGCAGCCGATGGCGAAGGCCATGCCCGAGATGGCGGACGTTTTCGGATTGTTCGCGACCTTCGCGCGGATTCGCGTCGCCGAGTGGGATGAATTGCTGGGCGCGCCGCGTCCACAATCGGAAAGCCCGCTCGCCCAGGCGTTCTGGCATTATTCCCGCGCGATGGCCTTTCAAGGGAAACACAACTTGGCGCAGGCGCGGACGGAACAGAAGGAATTCGAAAGCCTGCGGACCAAGCTCGACCGGAACATTCCGTGGGACACGAACAAGCTCGGCGATGTTTTGGAGCTTGCCTCCGTGGCCTTGGACGCGCGGTTGGAATCGACGCCAGCGGCCGCGATTCCGAAATGGCGTAAAGCCGTCGAAATCCAGGATGGCCTGGCATATGGGGAACCGCCGGCGTGGTATTACCCGATTCGCGAATCGCTGGGCGCGTCGCTGTTATTGTCGGGCGATGCGGCCGGAGCGGAAGGGGTGTTTCGCGAAGGACTGCGGCGGAGTCCCAAGAATGGGCGCATGCTGTTCGGATTGCTTGAGAGCTTGAAGGCGCAGCAGAAGGCGGAGGCAGCGGCGTGGGTGGAACGCGAATTTCAAGCGGCGTGGAAGGGCGCGGATCTGAAGTTGCGTCCGGGTGACCTATGATTCAGGTATGGACGATACGCCGCGCAAGCCGCGGTGGTGGCTGATCTCGACTGCCGCGGTGCTGGCGGTGCTCACGCTGTACTATTACACCGGGTCCTGGCTGGTGGTGATTGTGTTCTTCGCGGGCTTCGGGATTCTTGTGGCGTTTCAAAGTGCCCGAGGCCGAAAGCAGTCATCGCATGCGTGCGCCCGCTGCGGGGCACGCCTGAATCCGAACGCACGGCAATGCGATTCCTGCGGCAGCGCGAGCTGGACGGTGCATTAATTAGTGAATCGCGTAGGCGGCCATCTGCCACTTGCCATCTTCCTTTACGAGCGTGAGGCGTTCGGTGACGCTCTTGTTTGCGAAGTCGGCTTTGTAATGAATGATGGCGTAGTCTCCGTCGGGCGCTCCGCGCAGGGTCTTGGTGAAGTCGACCTTTGAGGCTGAGCGGGAAGTCAGTGCGCCCAACGGGTCGCGGAATCGTTTTAAGGAAGCGACCCAGTCGTCCTGTTTCACTTCACCGCGGAACATGGAGCCTGCCTGCTTCCAGCTTTCCTCGTATTTTTGATCGTCGAGGAAGGCGAGCCACTTTTGTCCTGTTGCCGCAGCCTCATCCTCGGCCGGGCCGGCGAAGGTCAGCGCGGCGGCGATCGCGGTGAGGCTCAAGATCGGAATCAGTCGCATAGTTCTCCGTTCATATGGTTTTTAAGATTGGCGGCGTTCGTCGATGCCAGTCGGTCGATTGCTGGTACGCGTAGGCGAGCTGAAGAATTACCGGCTCACGATAGGCCGCGGCGGCGATCTGAAGGCCGATGGGCAATCCATCTTTTGAGAATCCACAGGGCACGGTCATGGCGGGCGTGCCGAAATGGTTGAAGGTGGAAGTGTTGCTGGGCGGACGGCGATGAGTTTCGTTGACCGTTTCCGAGATCAGCGGCGCGGGCTCGCGCATGGTCGGCAGCAGCAGAACGTCCACCTCTTCGAACACGCGCCGGATATCGCGGCGGCACTCGCGGATGCGCTTTAGCGTTTCTATGTACGGAAGAGTTTCCACTTTCTTCATCTGGTTCAGGTGGCGCTGAGACCACGGATGGTATAGCTCCGGAGATTTGTCGAAGAACGGCTTTTGATAGTGGTACAGCTCGACATCGTAATCGCCGTTCTCGGCCTGCTGGAGGCGGGGCAGAGTAACGTCGCGGACCTCACGCACCTTGGGGCGCAGATGACGAATCGCCTCTTCCACCGCCGCGGCGACGTCGGGATGAAGTTGTTCGAAGAAGTACTCGCGGGGGATGCCGATGCGTAATTGCGAGATCGGGGTTCGAAGAGCCTGCGAGTAGTCGGGCACGGATTCGGCGGTCGTGATGGCATCCAAGGGATCCTGGCCGGCCAGAACTTGAAGCAGGACGGCGGCGTCTTCCACGCTGCGAACGATGGGTCCGATCGTGTCCATTGAGTAGGCGGAAGGCACGACGCCTCGGGTGCTCACGCGGCCGTAGGAGGTCTTGAATCCGACCACGCCGCAGTGCGCGCCGGGGATGCGGACGGAACCGCCATCATCGCTTCCGACGGATGCGAAGCACAACCCGGCCGAGACGGCGGCGGCGGAACCGGCCGAAGAGCCACCCGTGATTCGGTCGATATTCCAGGGATTGTGCGCCGAGCCGAAGTATCCGGTAGTGCCGGTGCCCGCGAACGCCATTTCATCCAGATTCAGCTTGCCCAGGAACACGGCGCCGGTGGCTTTCAGGCGCTTGGTCACTTCGGCGTCTTCGCTGGGAATGCCGTCTTTGAAAACCTGCGCGGCGGCAGTGGTGCGGATGCCCGCTGTGTCGATGTTGTCCTTGAGAGCGATGGGGATGCCGTGCAGACGGTGCGGGGCGCGGCCGGATTTTCGCTGACGGTCGCATTCACGGGCCTGCATGAGAGCGGAATCGGCATCGACGGTGATGAAAGCGTTCAGTTGCCGATCCAGCTTGCTGATGCGCGCCAGGCAGAGTCTGGTCAGCTCCTCGGATGACACGGTCTTCCTGGCGAGGGCTGTGGCGGCTTCATTCAGCGTCCACGCGAGCGGGTCTGACGCGGGATCGGCGGGCGACGCCATGCCGATTTCGGCTCCAATCACAGCGGCGCCGGAAAGCATTGTGCGGCGCGTTAACCCGCTTTGATTTTTCATACGGATTCCCATCAGGATACACGCATCGGTACCGGCTGACGCACTTGAGTCTGCCGGAGCGCTTATGCTATCGTCGCTGCCAAATGAGACGGCGTCTGATCGCGGGGATTGTGTTTGCGTGCCGGCTGGCTACCGGTCAGGACCCCGGACCCCAGCCGAAAGCCTCGCCGGAAGATCTGATCGAAGGGCAGCGGGTTTTCGGAACACAGTGCGCTTATTGTCACGGGCCAAAAGGCGAGGGCGGGCTGGGCGCCGTTCTGGCGCTGCCACGGCTGTCGCATGCGCCGGACGATCCAACGCTGTTTCGGGTGATTCGCGATGGCATTCCGGGAACCAGAATGCCGGCGAGCGCGCTGGCGACGAATCAAGTCTGGCAGGTGACGGCTTACGTTCGGAAGCTGGGCCGCGTGGAAGGCGCGAAATCCGGCGGCGATCCGCGGCGGGGCGAGCAGATTTACGCGGGCAAGGGAGGCTGTGCGCGGTGTCACACGATTGGCGGACGCGGCGGCGCGATTGGGCCGGACCTTGCGGATATCGGCGCGCGGCAGAACGCGGCGTACATGCGGGCTTCGCTGGTGGATCCGGACGCCTTCGTGCCGCTCGCATTCCTTCAAGTGCATGTGATTTTGAAGGACGGCCGCAGTTTCACAGGGGTTCGGGTGAACGAAGACGCCTTCTCTCTTCAAATCCGCGATCTTTCAAACCAGTTTCATTCCTTCTGGAAGAATGAGCTGGCCGATATCGGCAAAGAGCCCAAGCGGTCTCTGATGCCGAGCTACCGTAACGTTCTCAGCGCTGAGGAACTCGACGACGTCGTCGCTTATCTGGAATCTCTCCAAGGCGGACGATGAAAACAACATTTCTGTTGCTGACCGCGCTCGCGGTTGTGGACGCACAAGTTCCGTACGAGCGGATCCTCAAGGCGGAATCGGAGCCCGGAAGCTGGCTGACATATTCGGGCGGCTACCAGGCCCACGGCTATTCGAGCCTGGACCAGATCAACACGGGGAACATCGCGGGGCTGAAGGTCGCGTGGATGTATCAGATCCATACGACGCATCACTTTGAGACGATGCCTCTGGTTTTTGACGGCGTCATGTACATCACGGAGCCGCCGAGCAATGTGACGGCGCTCGATCTGAAGACCGGGCGGCCGATCTGGACCTATCATCGGCCACTGCCGCCGGGAATTATCGTCTGCTGCGGGCAGGTGAACCGCGGGGTGGCGGCGCTGAATGACCAGCTTTTCGTGGGCACCGTGGATGCGCATCTGGTCGCGCTGGACATGCGGTCCGGGCGCGTCCGCTGGGACGTGAAGGTGGCCGATTACAAGGAAGCCTATTCGATCACGGTGGCGCCGCTGGCGGTGAAGGATAAGATCGTAGTCGGAATTGCGGGAGCGGAATACGGCATTCGCGGGTTCCTCGACGCCTACGATGCGAAGACCGGGGCGCGGGCATGGCGCTTCTGGACGGTTCCGGGGCCGGGTGAGCCGGGGCATGAAACCTGGTCGGGCGATAGCTGGAAAACCGGCGGCGCGCCGACGTGGGTTACCGGAGCTTACGATGCGGAGGCCAACCTGGTTTATTGGGCCACCGGCAATCCGTCGCCGGATTTCATCGGCGACGATCGTAAGGGCGACAATCTGTATGCCGATTCTTTGCTCGCGCTGGATGCCGACAGCGGAAAGTTGAAATGGCATTTCCAGTTCACGCCGCACGATGTGCTGGACATGGACGCCAATCAAGTGCCGGTGTTGCTGGATGCGACTTTTAAGGGGCGGCCGAGGAAGCTGGTGCTGTTCGCGAACCGGAACGGGTTTTACTATGTGCTGGACCGGCTGACGGGCGAGTTTCTCGCGGGCAAGGAATTCGCGCGGCAAAATTGGGCCAAAGGGCTCGACGAGCGGGGGCGGCCGATTGTGAATCCGGCGGCGGTTCCGACTGTGGAAGGGGCCGTTATTTATCCCGACGACGACGGAACCGCGAATTGGTTCAGCCCCTCCTACAATCCGAAGACGCAGCTCTTTTATCAGAACGTGCGGGAAAAAGGAGCGATCCTGCGGCGAACCCAAACCACCTATCAGCCGGGTCATCTGTTCATGGGAGCCACGCGTCTGCCGATTCCCGGGGAGGAGCCCTGGGGAGCGTTACGAGCGCTCGACTGGCGGACCGGAGATTTACGCTGGGAATTTCGGGTGACCACGCCTCCTTGGTGCGGCGTGCTCTCGACGGCGGGCGGACTGGTTTTCTCGGGAACGATGGAAGGCGATTTCTTTGCGCTGGATGCGGTGACCGGGAAATCGCTGTGGCGGATTCAGACCGGCGGGGCCATCTGGTCGAACCCGATCAGCTACCAGAATGAGGGCAAGCAGTACATTGTGGTTTCCGCCGGAAGTTCGCTGATCGCGTTCGGGCTCGACCGGTAAAGCAGCGCTGTATACTTGGTGGGTCGCTTGTTTTCCTAGCGTAAGGAGGACCCTAAATGAGAACGTTCGCGCTGATTTGCGTGGTGAATCTGGGCATCGCCATGGTTGCGGGCCAGCAGCCTGGCGGGAATGCGCCGAATCAAGCCCCGGCGATCGCGTCGCCGGAAATCGCCGCCGATGGACATGTCACATTCCGTCTTCTCGCGCCGAAAGCCAGCGAGGTAACGCTGATCGGCGAATTCGTTCAAGGCAGTAAGAGCCTTACTAAGGACGACAAGGGTCTGTGGAGTGTCACGGTGGGGCCGATTGCGCCGGAAATGTATCACTACAACTTCGTCGTGGATGGGCTGCGGATCATCGATCCGAGCAATCCGAGACTGAAGACCGGGTCGACACCGAGCACGCTGATGAGCATTCTGGATATCCGGGGAGACCACGCGAGATTCTATGACGCTCAAATGGTGCCGCACGGGGAAATCCGCACGCACTGGTATCAATCGAAGGCGATCAACGGGCTGCGCCGGGTGAACGTGTATACGCCGGCGGGCTATGACGCGTCGCAGCAAACTCGCTATCCGGTGCTGTATCTGTTGCACGGGGCGAATCTGGATGAGAGCGCGTGGACGCGATTCGGCCGGGTCAATATTATTCTCGATAACCTGGTGGCCGCGGGAAAGGCCCAGCCGTTTATTGTGGTCATGCCGTTCGGCTATGGCGTGGCGTCGGACACGATGCCCCGGCAGGGCGCCGGGGGACCGTCGCAGAATACGAATCTGTTCAGCAAGGATTTGCTGGAAGATGTCATTCCGTTGGTGGAATCGAAGTATCGGGTCTCGACGAATCGCGATCAAAGGGCGATCATGGGGCTTTCGATGGGCGGCGGCCAGGCTCTGGGGATCGGGTTGAGTCACCTGGAATTGTTCAGTTATGTCGGCGGATTCAGCGCGGCGCTTCGTCCGGCTGACTTCGAGAAAACTTTTGGGAACCTGATCCAGAATCCGGACGCAGCGAATAAGAAACTTCACCTGCTGTGGATCGGATGCGGCACCGAAGACGGCCTCTATCCGGCGGCCAAGAGCTTTTCGGAATTTCTGGACAAGAACAACATCAAGCACACGTTCCATTCGAGCGGCGGGGCGCACACGTTCATGGTGTGGCGCAATTATCTGAATGACGTCGCGCCGCTTCTGTTTTCGAGCAGCGAAACCAGCTCCGGCCGATAGGTCCAGCCATGAATATCGCGATTCCGAGCGGGGCGAAGGGCGTGCTGGTATGCCTAATCGCGGCGCCGGCGTTTGCAGCCTCCTGCGAGAGCCTGGCGTCGCTCGCGTTGCCGGATACGACGATCACGATGGCGCAGGTGGTGGCGGCGGGCGCGTTCTCGGCACCGGGAGCGGGCCAGGGTAAGAGCAACCCATACAAAGATCTCCCCGAATTTTGCCGCGTGGCGGCGACGCTTAAGCCGTCGAGCGATTCGGACATCAAGGTGGAGGTTTGGCTGCCGACGGCTGGCTGGAATCACAAGCTGGAGGCGGTCGGGAACGGCGGCTGGGCAGGCGTGATCAGTTATACGGCGCTGGCCGATTCGGTCAAAGGCGGCTATGCGAGTGTTTCGACGGACACCGGGCACGCGGGCGGGAGCGGTAGCTTCGCGCTGGAGCATCCGGAGAAGCTGGCGGATTTCGGATGGCGCTCCGAGCATGAGATGACGGTTAAGGCCAAGGCCGTGATTCAGGCGTTCTACGGAAGCGCAGCCCGGCTTTCGTATTGGAACGGCTGCTCGACGGGCGGAAGGCAGGCTTTGAAGGAAGCGCAGAAGTTCCCGGATGACTTCGACGGAATCATCGCCGGCGCGCCGGCAAACCGGACGGCGCTGGCGTTGTGGATCGCTTCCGCGACGCTGAAGGATCCGGCCAGCTATGTCCCGGCCGCGAAGTACCCGATGATCCATCAGGCTGTTCTGGACGCCTGCGACGCGCGCGACGGAGCGAAGGACGGTCTGCTGGAGGACCCGACGCGCTGCGATTTCGATCCGAAAGCGCTGCTGTGCAAGGGCGCGGATGGTCCGTCTTGTCTGACGGCTCCTCAGGTGGCTGCGGCGAAGAAGATTTACAGCGCCGCGACGAATCCGCGCACGGGACAGGAACTGTTTCCTTCGTATACGCCGGGCACCGAGCTGGGTTGGGGCGTTCTGGGCGGCGGACCGGATCCGTACGGAAATATTCTCGACCACTACAAGTACGTCGTATTCAAGAATCCCAACTGGGACTGGCGGACGTTCAACTTCGACTCGGATATCGCGCGCTCAGACCAGCCGGAGAACAACGTCATGAACGCCACCGATCCGAACCTCCGGCCGTTTTTCGCGCATAACGGGAAACTGCTGATCTATCACGGATGGAGCGATCCGAATGTGGCGACGCTGAATACCATCAAGTACTACAAGTCGATGGTGGACACGATGGGCGGGGCATCGAAGACGTCGAATAACGTCCGTATGTTCCTGGAGCCTGGAATGGGGCACTGCGGCGGCGGAGAGGGTCCAAACGTGTTTGACAAAGTCGGTGCGCTCGACCAGTGGGTGGAACAGAACAAAGCGCCCGAAAGGATCATCGCGTCGCACCGCACGGACGGGAAGGTGGACCGCACGCGTCCGCTGTGTCCGTATCCTCAGGTCGCGAAGTACAAGGGCTCGGGCAGCCTGGACGACGCGGCCAGCTTCGCTTGCCAGTTGCCGTAGCCAATCTGCAAAAGCCAGAGGGCCGCAAAAGCCAGAGGGCCTTTACGTCCACAGCCCATTGCGGTAACATTGGCCGCCCTGTGGGATGGAGGGGCCAGTGTCGGAGGATGGCCCCTCCGTCCGCGAAAGCCGAGACCGCCCTCGGAGGGTGGCGGCCCCGGCACTCTGATCCCCGGTACTCCCAGCAAACCTGCTGTACGGAGAATACGATTCGGCAAGGATCGGGTCGGTCGCAGGAATTTTTCAGAAAAAAGCGCGGTGGGATTGAGAAAGGTACTGGCTTCTCGATTTCATGGGATGGACCGCTTCCTGCGGTCGCGGTTCGGTGGGGCTGTCGGGGGGCTCGGGAATGGCTGATAATCGATGCTTCAGGGATCAATGAAAGTCGCTACCTTCAACGTCAATTCCATCCGGCAACGCCTCCCGATCGTTCTTGACTGGATCGGCGAGCACAAACCCGACGTGATGTGCCTGCAGGAGACCAAGGTCCAGGATCAGGATTTTCCAGAAGAGGCGATTCGAGATGCCGGATATCATGCGACGTTTCGGGGCATGAAGGGCTACAACGGAGTCGCGACTTTAACGCGCGCTGTTCCTGAGAAAGTCGTCTTCGGACTGCATGAAGGGCCGGACAACGACGATTTCCGGATCGTTCAGACGGTGGTCAATGGAATTCCGATCATCAACAGTTATGTGCCGCAGGGGTATTCGATCGAATCTGAAAAATACACGTTCAAGCTGGTTTGGTTCCGACGGCTGCGGCGGTATTTTGAGAGCGCGCTCGATCCGAATCGGCCGGCGATCTGGGTGGGCGATCTGAACGTCGCTCCGGAGCCGATTGACGTTTACCATCCGGAGAAGCGCGAAAACGATGTCGATTTTCATATCGACGCGCGCAATGCCTACAAAGAAGTCCTGGCGTGGGGATTCATCGATGTCTTTCGAAAGCTGCATCCCGAAGCGGTCCAGTACACCTATTGGGACTATTTCCGAAACGCCTTTGCGCGAAACTTCGGCTGGCGCATCGACCACATTCTGGCGACGGCTCCGATTGCGGAACGCTGCCGCAGAGTCGAAGTAGACATGGCCCCTCGCAAGCTCAAGGGAGCGTCCGACCATACGATTGTTTGGGCGGAATTCGATTAAAGATACCGCTCAGTTTTTACTGACCTCTGGCCGATAAGAGCTGGCAAGCGGCGTGCACGCTTGGCGGCGTCATGTTGGATGGAGTGACGGGAAATCTTGAGCGGTATATGGATTTGCTGAGCACGCGCCAAAAACTTGTCGCGGCGAACATTGCAAATGCCGATACTCCTGGCTACAAAGCGCAAGACATCGACTTTCAATTCGAGTTCATGAGCCTGGCGAAGGGGCAGCAGCCACAGGTGATCAACGCAGAGGGGCTAAAAGAAAAACCCGATGGGAATAATGTCGATCTCGATCGCGAGGCGCGGCTGCTGGCGGAGAATCAGATGCGTTTCAATCTGGCTTCCGTTTTGGTGAAAGACCAGTTGAAGACGGTACAGGAAGCGATCCAGGGAGGCAACACTTCATGAGTCTGTTCGGGTCGATGCAGGTGGCTGCATCGGGAATGTCGGCGCAGCGGCAGCGGGCGGAGCTTCTGGTCGAGAACATGGCGAACTCAGAGACGACGCGTACGCCCGAGGGCGGGCCGTACCGGCGCAAGGACGCGGTGTTCGCGACACAAGTTCAGACGTCGCCATTCTCGGCGGTGTTTCAGAATGAGCTGGAAACCGGGGTGACGGTTGCCGAGGTGATGACGGATACACGGGAACCGCAGCGAAGGTATCTGCCGGGGCATCCGGATGCGGATGCGAACGGGTACGTCGCATTTCCGAACATGAATCCGGCGGAGGATATGGTGGATTTGCTGAACTCGACACGATCGTATGAAGCGAACGTGGCGGCGATTTCGTCGATCAAGGATATGATCAGCCGCTCGATCGACATCATGAGGTGAGGCGATGTCGCTGCCGATTCTTCCGACCAATCCTTCAATTGCAGCGATTCCGGCGATCGCGCCGGCGCTCACCGAGATGCCAACCGCGCAAAGCGGCGGAGCATTTCCATCGGCGTTCGCCGATGCGGTGTCGAAGGTGGAAAGCTTTCAGACCAACGCCCAGGAGACGGTGGACCGGTTTCTCAGCGGCGAGGGCGAAGAGCTGCATCACGTGGCCATCGCGTCGCAGCAGGCTGAGCTGTCGTTTCAGCTTTTCATGCAGGTGCGGAATAAAGTCATCGCGGCGTATCAGCAAGTGATGCAGATGCAGGTGTGAGCGGCTTCCGAATAAATGAATCAGATCTTGCAGCTCTTCCGGCGGCTCTCGATCGCACAGCGGATCTGGCTGGCCGCGGCCGCGCTGGCCGTCCTTGGCGCGATTGCGGGGCTGGCGCACTGGAATCAGGAGCGCGATTTCAAGCCGCTGTTCACCGGCATTGCCGCCGAGGATGCCGGACCGCTGCTTGCCAGGCTGCGCGAAGGGACGGTCGAGTACCGGCTGGCGGATAGCGGGACGACGGTGCTGGTGCCCTCGGCGCGCGTGGCGGAGCTGCGGATCGAGATGGCGTCGGCGGGGCTGCCAAAGTCGGGGCGGATCGGGTTCGAGCTGTTCGATAAAGCCAACTTCGGCGCGAGCGAGTTTGCCGAGCAGGTGAATTATCACCGGGCGATCGAGGGGGAGCTGGAGCGGTCGGTGATGTCGATCCGCGAGGTGGAACAGGCGCGGGTGCATATCACGCTGGCCAAGGATTCGTTGTATTCGGAGACGCGGCAGGCGGCCAAGGCGAGCGTGCTGGTAAAGCTGCGGCATGCGGCGGCGCTTTCGGCGCAAAACATCGCGGCCATCTGCCAGCTTACGGCGAGCGCGGTGCCGGGGCTGTCCCCGGATCAGGTTTCGCTGGTGGATACGGGTGGAAACCTTCTGAACCGGCCGCGGGCGAATGCGGTTGGAGATGGGACGGCGGCCACGGAAGCGACGCTCGATTACCGCAAGAGCGTGGAGCACGATTTGCAAGCGAAGATCGCGGCCACGCTCGATCCGCTGCTGGGCGCGGATCATTTCCGGACCGGAGTTTCGGCGGACGTCGACTTCACCAGCGCGGACCAGAGCGAAGAACTGTTCGATCCGAACAAATCGGTGATGGTTACGTCGCAACACACGCAGGACGGGCCGGCGCTGCCGTCGGCTTCGGGGGTTCCGGGAACGCCCTCCAATCTTCCGCGTCCGACGTCGCGGCCGGCGACGGGGTCGAGCAGCTATTCGCGATCGACCGAAAATATCAGCTATCAGACCAGCCGGGTGGTAAAGCATACGCGGCTGCCGCAGGGCGGCGTGAAACGGCTGTCGCTTTCGGTGCTGGTGGATCACACGCTGCGCTGGGAGGGGAACAGGCGCGTGATCGAACCGCCGTCGGCGGAGAAGCTGAAGGTGATCAAGGATCTGGTGACGGCGGCGGCGGGACTGGACACCAATCGCGGCGATCAACTGGTGGTGGAGGCATTTCCATTCGAATCGACGCTGATGGCGGAGCCGGTGAACCTGAATCCGCCGGCCGCGGCTGCGCCGCCGCCGTCGAGGTTTGCGATGCCCGCGTGGCTGGAAAAGCTGAGAGGCAGGAATTTGTATGCGCTGATCGGCGTGGGCGCGGGGGCGCTGATCGCGCTGGTGGCGGGATTCGTGGTGTTGCGAAGAAGGTCGCGGGAGCGGAGGCGGAAGGTTGAAGTAGCCGCAGCCGCGGCGCTGGAGGCCGGCAAGCCGAAGCCGATTACGCCGGAAGAATTAGAGCGGGAAATGGAGGACAAGCTGGCGGAGCGGACTCTCGAAAGCGCTCGCCAGGAGGCTGAGGCGCTGATGGCGCTGAAAATTCCGGTGGTGAAGACGAAGAAGACGGAAGTTTTGACGAAACACATCGCGGCGGAGGCGAAGAAGAATCCTGCCTTGCAGGCGCAGGTGGTTCGGACGTGGATGCGTGGATGAGTAGAGGTTAGGTGATGAGGAGAAGCGCGGCTAAGCCGCGCGGTTAGGTGAATTAGGAGAGGCGCGGCCAAGCGCGCAGTTAAATGGTCAGAGTATCGGATCACGAAGATGCCGTGGAGGTTCCGGGAGTCCGCAAGGTCGCCATTCTGATGGTGATGATCGGGCATGAAGCGTCCAGCCAGATTCTGCGCGAACTGGATGACGACGAGGTCCAGATCATCAGCCGGGAGATCGCGCGTGTGCAATCGCTGACGTCGGAGGAAGCCGAGGGCGTGCTCGAAGAGTTCTACCAGATGGCCGTCGCGCACGACTATGTGGTGAAGGGCGGTGTCGATTATGCGCGCAAGGTGCTGGTGAACGCCTTCGGGTCGGAACACGCGAAGAAGATCTTCGACCAGTTGATGAAGACCATCAGCAACGAAACCGTCAACTTCGACGCGCTGCAAAAGACCGATCCGCAGCAACTGGCGAAGTTCATTCATAATGAACATCCGCAGACGATCGCGCTGGTTCTGTCGCATCTGAATTCTTCGCAGGCGGCGGGGCTGCTGGCATCGCTACCGGCGGAACTGCGCGCCGATGTGGCGCTGCGCATGGCGAGCCTGGACCAGATTTCGCCGGAAATCATTATCAAGATTGCGACCGTAATCGGAGCCAAACTGAAATCGCTGGGGGAGCTGAGCCGGGAAGCTTACGGCGGCGTCAATGCCGTGGCGGAAATGATCAACCGGCTGGATTCGAATGCCGGGAAAGACATTCTGGAGCATATCGAAAAGGCGAATCCGGCTTTGGGAGAAACCATCCGGCACATGATGTTCGTCTTCGAGGACCTGTTACTGCTGGATCAGAACGCGATAAAAGAATTACTGGCTAAAGTGGATCGCAAGATCCTTACCGTCGCGCTCAAGGGGACGAGCGACCAGATGAAACAGCACATGCTGCAGGCGATGAGCCAGCGCGGCGCGGACATGATGCGCGAAGACATGGAATCGCTGGGGCCGATCAAGATCAAGGAAGTGGAATCGGCGCAGCAGCAGATGATCGCGGTGGTGCGGCAGCTCGAGGCTGACGGCGTCATCAGCCTGAAGGGCGCTGCGGGCGAGCAGTATGTCGTGTAAGCTGATTCGCGCGGGCGATGCGGCATCGGCGGCGGTTCAGGCGTGGATGCCGCTGCGCCTCGGCTCGGTTTCGGGACATCCGGCGGGCGCCAAGCCTGAGCCGGTGAACGCCGATCTGCAGCGCGATATAGACGCCCGGGTAAAGGCCGCTTTCGAGCAGGGGCAGGCCGCCGGCGAGGCTGCGGCTGCTCAGCGCGCGCAGCAGCAAGCGGCACAGAACCTGGAGCCGGTGATCGCGCGATGGAACCAAATGATGCAGGAGCTGGCCGGGATGCGGAAACGATTCCGCAGCGAAGCGGAGGGGGACACGGTAAAGCTGGCGATCGCGATTGCTCGGCGGGTGTTGTATCGCGAACTGGCGACGGATCCGGAAGCGATCCTGGGGTTGGTGATGGCCGCGTTCCAGAAATTGAACGCGCGGGAAACGCACCGGCTGCGGGTTTCGCCGGGCGATGCGGCGATGCTCTCCGAGTTTCGCTCGCGAATAGAATTGCCGGCGGCCGTCGAGATTCTGGGAGACGCGTCGCTGGGGCCGGGCAGCGTGGTTTTTGAAACCGCGCGCGGGGAATTGGATGCGACGGTGAGTACGCAACTGGCGGAGATCGAGCGCGGGCTCGCGGACATTACCAGGAGACACGCGACCGGGAGACAAGCGACGGGCGGACAAGCAAAATGATGCTTCAGGAATACATCGACGCGCTGCCGGAGCTGGAGACGCTGCGCTGCTCGGGACATATCCGGGAGCTGGTCGGGCTGCTGGTGGCGTCTGACGGTCCGGCGGCGGCGGTGGGCGATTTTTGCGAGATTCAATCGGGGGAAGGCCGGGTGATCCGGGCGCAGGTGGCCGGGTTTCGGGATGGGCGTGTGCTGCTGATGCCGCTCGAAGAAACCGGCGGATTGCAGCTTGGAGACACGGTTGTGGCGCGGCCGGAAGCGGCGCTTGTGCGGGTCGGGCCGCAGTTGCTGGGGCGGGTGCTCGATGGATTCGGGCGGCCGATGGATGACGGGCCGGAGATTGAGGCGGACGGGAGCCGGGAGTTGTACGCGGCGGCGCCGGGTCCGCTGGAGCGGGAGCCGATTACCGAAGCGCTGGTGACCGGCGTCCGTGCGATCGACAGCTTGCTTCCTATCGGAAAAGGGCAGCGCATCGGGATTTTCGGCGGGTCCGGCGTTGGGAAGAGCACACTGCTGGGGGCGATGGCGCGGAATAGCTCGGCGGATGTGAGCGTGATTGCGCTGATTGGCGAGCGGAATCGCGAGGTGCGGGAGTTTCTCGAAAAAGAGCTGAGTCTGGAGGGATTAAAGCGCAGCGTGGTAGTGGTGGCGACGTCGGACATGCCCGCGCCGCTGCGGATTCGCGCGGCGTTCGTCGCATTGGCGGCGGCGGAGTATTTTCGCGATGCGGGAAAAAGCGTGCTGCTGGTGATGGACTCGGTTACGCGGCTCGCCATGGCGCAGCGCGAGATCGGTCTGGCGGTGGGCGAGCCGCCCAGCCAAAAAGGATACACGCCGAGCGTGTTCCATCTGCTGCCGAAGATTTTCGAGCGGGCCGGGAATTTCAAGAAGGGCTCAATCACGGGATTCTTCACGGTGCTGGTGGAAGGCGACGACCTGAATGAGCCGATTTCCGACGCCGTGCGCGCCATTCTCGATGGGCACGTTATTCTGTCGCGGGAACTGGGGGCGATGGGGCATTATCCGGCGATCGATATTCTGAATTCGGTGAGCCGGCTGGCGGAGCGCGTGTCCAGGCCGGAGCAGAAGGACGCGGCGCGAAAGATCCGCGAGACACTGGCGGAATACCAGAGGTCGGAGGATTTGATCAATCTGGGCGCGTATGCGGCCGGGTCGAACGGACGGCTGGATTCGGCAATCCGGATCCGGCCGAAGCTGTTGGAATTTCTGCGCCAGAGTGCGGATGCGCCGGAAGGGATCGAGGGGACGCTTGAGAAGATGTACGCGCTGGCGGAGCAGAGTGTGTGAGGAGATTTTCTTTTCCGTTAGAACGGGTGATGGAATGGCGGAGAACGGAGGCGCGAATTGAGGAAGCTAAGCTCGAAAGGCTATTGGGCGAGAGACGCGGCATCGACGCAAGAGCGGCCGCGTTGAATGTAGACCGCTCAGAGGCTGAGCTTGCGTTGATCGCGGCGCGTGTGAGCACGGGCGAGGAACTGGCCGCGGTGAGCGCAT
>DATGGL010000077.1:0-4291 GCA_035308605.1 Bryobacteraceae bacterium | reverse complement strand
GGCACCGGCCTCGGCCTCGCCATCGCCAAGCAGCTCGTGGAGATGATGCGCGGCGAAATCGGATTCGACAGCAAACCGGGAGAAGGCAGCACTTTCTGGTTCACCGCCGTATTCGACAAACCGGAACCCGCCGCCACGGACACCGCGCAGGATTCGGAGGCGCCCTGCCAGCGTCTGAACCTGAAAGACACGCGGGTCCTGCTGGTTGAGGAAAGCGTTCCCGAACGTACCCAGATTCGCCAGCTCCTTGAAACCTGGGGCGCGGCGTGCGAGGACCTTCCACCAGGCCGTACCGTGCTCGATGCGCTCCGCGAAGCCGCCACTGCCGGCCGCCCGTTCCGAGTGGCTCTGATCGCGACCAATCTGCAGGATCAGGGCGCTCTTCTGACTCCCGCCGCGATTCAGGCTGACGCGCAGACCAAAGACACGATTCTGATCGCTCTCACCGACTCGACCATGCGCGGACATGCGCCCGTGCTCCGCGCCGTAGGATTCCGCGGCCACGTGCAAAAGCCGGTGCTCACCGGCGATTTGCGCGACACGATCGGCGAAGCGTTGGCGGCGTCGGAGCAGAACGGCGCCCAGCCGGCTTCTGGCGCGTATAAAGTGGACGTCCCCGCGCCGGCCTCCGGCGCGCCCAGGATTCTGCTGGTGGAGGACGACGATATCAATCAGAAATACGTGATGCGGGTCCTGCAGCGCTACGGATTCCATGCCGAGCTCGCCGTCGACGGCCGCCGCGCTGTCGACGCCGTGATGAAGAACCGTTACGATCTCGTCTTGATGGACGTCCAGATGCCGCGCATGGATGGCCTGGAAGCCACCGCGCAGATCCGTTTCCGCGAGGGCCACGATCGTCACACGCCGATTGTCGGATTGACGGCCAACGCCATGGCCGGAGACCGGGAGCGCTTTCTCGCGGCCGGCATGGATGACTATCTGAGCAAGCCCGTGAAAATCGAGCAGCTCCTGCAGGCCATTCAGCGATGGGCTCCCGCCCACGCCGGAATCACTACTTGATCTCGAGAATTTCCTTCTCTTTGGTTTTTGCCATCTGGTCGGTCTTCTGGATGTGACCGTCCGTCATCTTCTGGATTTCCTCCAGCGCCCGGCGTTCCTCGTCTTCACTGATGGCTTTATCCTTCAGCAGCTTCTTCACGTGCTCGTTCGCGTCCCGCCGGATGTTGCGCAGCGCCACGCGGTGATCCTCGGCGATGCCGTGCAGCCGCTTCACGATCTCCTTGCGCCGCTCCTCGGTCAGAGCCGGGATGGGCACGCGGATGATCTTTCCGTCGTTGGCGGGATTCAAACCCAGATCCGACGTGCGGATTGCCTTTTCGATCACGGCAATCTGCGACACATCCCACGGCTGAATGGTGATCAGCGTCGGCTCGGGAACGTGAAGATTGGAAAGCTGATTCAGCGGCGTCGGCGTGCCGTAATAATCCACCTTGAGATTGTCGAAAATACTCACCGAAGCGCGGCCCGTGCGGATGCTGGCCATTTCGTGCTGCAGATCCGTCAGCGCTTTGTCCATGCGGGTCCTGGCATGATTCTCGACGTCGCGGATATTCGCGAAGTTGCTACTGGTTGCGGCCTGTTGTTCTGGTTTCATACGGTTTTAGTGGATGCCATTGGATGGATTCCATTTAATGGATGAGTGTCCCGATCGGTTCCCCCATCGCCATACGCATTATATTTCCGCGAACGTTCAAATTGAAAACCACGATCGGCAGGCGGTTGTCCCGGCACATCGCCACCGCCGACGCATCCATCACCCGCAGATTCCTGGACAGTACTTCCGAGTAGCCGATTTCCGGGAATCGCACCGCATCCGTGCTCTTCAGGGGATCTTTGTCGTACACGCCATCGACGCGCGTCGCCTTGGCGACGATCTCGGCTTTGATCTCCAGCCCGCGCAACGTAGCCGCCGTATCCGTGGAAAAATACGGATTCGAAGTGCCGGCCGCGAATACCACTATGCGGCCCTTTTCCAGATGGCGGATCGCCCGCCGCCGGATGTACGGTTCGGCTACCTGGTGCATCTCGATCGCCGTCATCACGCGCGTCGGAACGCTCTGCTTTTCAAGAGCGTCCTGCAATGCCAGCGCATTGATCACCGTCGCCAGCATGCCCATGTGGTCCGCGGCCACCCGGTCCATATTCTGCGCCGCCGCGGCCACGCCGCGAAAGAAGTTCCCGCCGCCCACCACCAGACCGATTTGCACGCCCGTGCGCGCGACTTCTGAAACCTCGGTCGCCAATGCGGCCACACGCGTCGCGTCGATGCCGAACGAACCTTCGCCCGCCATCACCTCGCCGCTCAGTTTCAGAAGAATGCGGCCGTACTTGGGCACAGTGCCTTATTTGCTCTCGGATTCAGGCGCGCTCTCGGCCAGTCCGCGGTCGCCCACTTTAAATCGCACAAAGCGGGACACTGAAATATTTTCGCCGAGCTTCGCGATCTTGGTCTTGATCAGATCGGCGACGGTCGTCGTGTTCTCTTTGATAAAAGGCTGCTCGTACAGGCACACCTCTTCGTAGTATTTGTTGAGCCGTCCCTCGACGATCTTGTCGACCATCTTCTCCGGCTTCCCCTCCGCCAGCGCCCGCGCCTTCTGGATGTCGCGCTCTTTTTCGAGCGCGGCCGCCGACACGTCTTCCTTCCGGATAAACTGCGGATCCGCCGCCGCGATCTGCATGGCCAGATCGTGCACCAGCGTTTGAAAATCCTCGGTGCGCGCCACGAAATCGGACTCGCAGTTCACTTCCACCAGCACGCCCAACTGCGCTCCCGGATGAATATACGAACTGATCACCCCTTGCTGCGTGTTGCGCGTGGATTTCTTCGATGCCGACGCAATCCCGCGCTTGCGCAGAATAATCTCCGCCTCGGCCGCGTCACCCTTGGCCTCCACCAGCGCGCTTTTGCACTCCATCATCCCGGCCCCGGTGCGCTCCCGGAGCCCCTTCACCATCTGTGCGTTGATCTCCATAGCTTTCCTTTAATGTGGGGCAGGCTTGCAGCCTGCGCGCCGGTTTGCAACCGGCGCTCATCCGCCCGGGCAAAATCGCCGCCCGTCCCCCTACTGATTCCGCGTGGAAACTTCCTCGGCCAGTTCCGCCGATGCCGGACCCTTGCGCGGCAGCGACATCGAAGGCAGATCCTCGTCCGGCATGCTCTCGGACATCAGCTGCTCGGCGTACTTCGGATCCACGTACTGCGCGTACTCGGGGATCTCCTCCACCGGCGTCTCATCCGTGATGATCTTCTCGGAAGCGAAGTCCTGTTCGGTCGCCAACTGACGTCCTTCCACTACCGCGTCCGAAATCTTGTTGGTGAACAGCCGGATCGCCCGCAGCGCGTCGTCGTTGCCCGGAATCACGTAGTCGACCTTATCCGGATCGCAATTCGTATCCACCACGGCGACTACCGGTATCCCCAGCTTCCGCGCTTCTTCCACCGCGATCGCTTCTTTATTCGAATCGATCACGAAGAGCACGTCCGGCAGCCCGTTCATGTCCTTGATGCCCGCCAGATTCTGGCTCAGGTGCTTGCGCTCCCGCTCCATGCGGACCACTTCTTTCTTCGCGCGGCCTTCCCAGTTGCTCTCCGCCGCCATGCCTTCCAGTTCCTTCAGCCGCTTGATGGAGCGCTGCACCGTGGTCATGTTGGTGAGCAATCCGCCCAGCCACCGCTGATTCACGTAGAACTGCTGGCACCGGCCGGCTTCTTCGGCGATGGCTTCCTGGGCTTGTCTCTTGGTGCCGACGAACAGCACCGTCTTGCCCGATGCCGCCATCTCGCCTACGAACCGCATCGCGTCTTTGAACAGCTTCAACGTCTTCTGCAGATCTATGATGTAGATCCCATTGCGTTCGCCAAAGATGTATTCCTTCATCTTTGGATTCCAGCGCTTGGTCTGGTGCCCGAAATGAACGCCTGCTTCGAGCAATTCCTTCATTGAAATTGACGGCAAAAATGCCTCCTTTTGTTCCGCGTTGATGATTTCGCCCGGTCTTATCGCGCACACGGCCCAAAGCGGAATTTGTGTGCGCCGGTCAAAACCGGCCGTTTCTAATGTGGCGCACGTACTCGTGCATGCCGCGTCGAGACTGTTCTCAACGCTAAAACTATCGTTTAGAGAACTGGAACCGCTTGCGCGCGCCCTTTTGGCCGTACTTCTTGCGCTCGCGCGAACGCGGATCGCGCGTCAGCAGCCCCAGCTGTTTCAACTTCGGACGCAGCTCCAGGTTAAACTCGAGCAGCGCGCGGGCAATCCCCATGCGG
>DATGGL010000076.1:0-8993 GCA_035308605.1 Bryobacteraceae bacterium | reverse complement strand
CGGACCGCCCTGCATCCCCGGGAACACCACCTTGTCGATATTCGCCCCGAATTTCTCCTTACACAGGATCATTCCACTGCGCGGGCCGCGCAGGGTCTTGTGGGTGGTGGAGGTGACGATGTCGGCATGCTCGCAGGGATTGGGATGCACGCCGGCGGCGACCAGCCCCGAAAAATGCGCCATGTCGACCAAGAAAATCGCGCCCACGGAATCGGCGATCTGGCGGAATCGCGGAAAATCGATAATCCGCGGATAGGCGCTTCCACCCGCGATAATCATTTTCGGCTTGTGCTCTTCGGCAAGGCGGGCGAGTTCGTCATAATCGATGCGCTCGTCTTCCTTACGCACGCCGTAGGGCACGATCTTGTAGGTCTTGCCGGAAAAATTGAGATGATGGCCGTGCGTCAGGTGGCCGCCATGGGACAGATTCATGCCGAGAATCGTATCGCCGGGAGTGAGCACGCTGGCATACGCCGCCTGGTTCGCCTGCGAACCGGAGTGCGGCTGCACGTTCACGTATTCCGCGCCAAATAATTTCTTCGCCCGATCCCGGGCGAGATTTTCGAGATCGTCCGCGTATTCGCAGCCGCCGTAGTAGCGACGCCCGGGGTAGCCTTCCGCGTATTTGTTCGTGAAGATGCTGCCGGCGGCTTCGAGAATCGCCTCGGAAGTGAAATTTTCGCTGGCGATCAGTTCCAATCGCGAGTTCTGCCGTTCCGTCTCTTTCCGAATCAGATCGTAGACATCCGGATCGGCTTCGGCGAGAGGACGCGCCATTCGTTCTTGTTCAGTCATTCTTAATATAGTTTCGCTATTTCCGGCACGCGCGGGAAGAGTCAACCGATTTTAGCACCGCATAAAGGCGGGGCTCGCGACGGTCGATGAACTGATAGATAGAGATGGAACACAAACCCGTCAGGCCGCCGATGTGGGCGACGATCCTTTGCGTCGGGTTGGTCGGACTGTGGGGGTGCTTTCTGCCATGGAAGCGCGTGCTCGCGGGGCAGGGCGATTTTCTCAGCTTCTACGCCGGCGCAACGTTGGTGAACACGCCGGATCTGTATGTACCATCCACTTTCGAGCGGGCTCAGGTCGAAATAGCGAATATTCACATGCCGGCGGTGTTATTTTCGCGGCCTCCTTTTTACGCAGCGATGCTGAAGCCGCTGACGATGCTCCCCTATCGCCCGGCTTTTCTTTTGTTTGTGGTCCTGAACGCGGCCGCCTTGGCATTGTGCCTCTGGAAGTTTGTGATGCCCGGCGATCCGCTGCGGGTGCTGGGAGCAGCGTCGATTCCCGTACTGACCGCACTTATCAACGGTCAGGATGTGCTGCTCATTTTGGGTGTGTGCTTCGCGGCGATAGCTCTGTGGCGCCGCGGCGCAACGTTGCTGGCAGGCCTGGTGCTGGCGCTGTGCGCGGTCAAATTCCACTTCTTCCTGTTTGTTCCGCTCGTGCTGATCTTCCGTCGGCAGTGGCGGATGCTGGCGGGTTCGGTGATCGGGTTCACAGCGTTCTACGGAATCGGGGTGGCCGTGCAGGGATGGTCCTGGCCGATCGGTTATGCGCGATACCTGCAATTCTTGACGGCTCCCGATCGAACGCCGACGCCGTATACGATGCCAAACCTGCACGGATTGATGCTGGCAGTGTTCGGTAACGTTTCGAAGGTCGAAGGGGTGATTGCAGCCCTGATCGCGCTGGCCGCCGTCTATTGCATCTGGAAGGTCCCGAGCTTTGAGCTGGCGTTCGCGCTTGCCGTCGCCGCGGGATTGTTGATAAATGTTCACACGTATATTCAGGACTGCGTCTTTCTGATGCTGGTCCCGGCGTTTGCTTCGCCGGAATCTCTCACGCGGCGGCTCGGTCTGATTCTTCTTGCGCCGCCTGGTTATTTTCTGCTGATGGCGGATGGTCCAGTGGGATCGGTGTTTCCCGCGATGATGGCCGTCATGATCTCGGCTCCGCTCATCGCCCAAATGGTCAAGACACAGCCGTCCGCCGATGTTATCGCTTCAACTTCTCGTTGATTCTCTTCCGGGCCGTGCGATCCGAGGTCGCTCCGAGCGCTGAAGTATACGCGGCTTTCGCTTCCGCCTGACGTCCCCGGCCGGCCTCGATGTCGCCGATCTGTTCCAGGACAGGGGCATTTTGAGGGTCGGACTTCGAAGCCTCGCGTAGTTCCTGAATCGCGCCGTCGGCATCCCCGGATTTCGCAAGCACTCCGGCCAGGGCCATGCGAGCGCCGATGTAGCCGGGCTTCGCAGCGAGCACCTGGCGGTACTGCTCGATTGCGCCGGCGCGATCACCCGAGGCCGCAAGCGTCTCTGCGAGACTGAGGCGCGACGGCAGGTAGTCAGGGGACTGGGCCAGGTTCGCTCGCCATAGTCCGATCGCCTCGGCCTGGCGATTTGACGCGAGCAATACGGCGAGATTGTGGCGCGCGGGCAGAAGATTCGGGCTGCGCTGCAATGCATCGCGATAATCTTTTTCGGCCTCGGAGGTTTTGCCCTCGGAAGCCTTCAGCGTTCCGAGAGCGTTGTAGGCTTCGGCGGAGTTGGGCGCGATGGCGATCGCTTTGCGATACGACGCCTCGGCATCCTTGCGGCGGTTGAGTCGCTGGTACACGAGCCCGAGGTTGTAGGGTAGATAACTGTATTGCGGCGTCAGCCGCATGGCCTGTTGATAGAGACGAATCGCGGCCTGATAGTCGCCGGTTTCAACGTGCGCGAGCGCTTCGTTGTGCAAAGGGTAGGACCAATGCTGGGCCCGATGCGCCGCGTCGCGAAAGGCGGGGATGGCTTTGTCGAATTGGCCCTGCTCCAGATACGCAATGCCGAGAGCGTTGTAGGCGTAGGCCGCGTTCGGATCGATCCGGACAGATTGCTCGATCAAGCTCGCTGCGTCGGGAAACTTCTTATCGAAGAGCATCGCGCGGCCGGCGAAGAAATCCTGCCGTCCTTCAAGGAACAGAGACTCACGAGTGAGCGTACGAGCGGCTTCCATGTATCGGGCGCCTTGGTCGAACTCCTGGCGGGTTTGCGGACTCTGATCGCCGCCCAGGTATCGCAGAAGCACGTCCTGGGCTCGATTTTCGAGAGCGATGCGAAGCTGGTTGCTGATTTCGACGTAACGGGCGGGCGTTACGTGCGACTGGACTTTCTTGAGGGCGTCGAAGGCGTTGTCCGGTTGATCGGGGAGCAGGCGGCCGCCGTTGATTGCGGCGTTGAAGCTCGCGATATCGTCCGCCTGCGGCAGGGGCGGCGTTTCGAGCGACGCAAGCAGGAGAGGCTCGCCGCGCCTTGAGTCGAAAATTACGGGCGCGTGCGCCACATCGATTCCCGGTTTGCGGATGTCGGAGAGCTTCATCGAGTTGTCGTAGGTTCCGAACTCACGCGGATGTTGTTTGTTATTGGTGGCGGGCGGGACCTGGTTCGAGACGTATTGGATCAACTCGTTTGCGTCCACTACGCCGTCTTTGTTTTCGTCGGCTGCGCCTTCCAGACCTTTAATGACGTAATAACTGAAGACGCCGTGGCCGCCGCCGAATTGCGGGCCTTCGATAGAGACTTCCTTGGGGCGGCTGGCGAGCAGGCCGAACAGATCGCCGTCAACCTCGCCCAAATGCTGGACGTCCGCGTTGACGGTAGTGCTTTGGATGGACCCGATGGTCCCGGCTTTGCAGATATCGGCGAACAGGAGCACACGGCCGACTTTTTTCAATTGATCTTCGAAGAGACCGCGCAGCTCCGCCATGGGAAGCGCGGTGCTGTTCAGATCCTGTGGGTCGGCGTCGTAGGTGAGGATGAAGGCATTGCGACCATCGACGGTGCCGTGGCCGGCGATCAGGATGATTACTGTGTCGTTCTTCGAAGCCCGGCGCTTCAGGAAATCCTGGAATCCGTTGCGCACGGCGGCCGTTGTGGCTTTCTCGTCGGTCAGGAGCAGCACGTTTTCTGACGGCAACCCGCCGCCGCGCGGACTTTCGAGAAGCCTGCCGAAGACGCTCGCGTCGGCGTTGGCGAATTGCAGGGACAGTTCGGGACGCTTGTATTTTGAGATGCCGACGAGCAGCGCGTAGGTCTGGCCTCCGGGGCCTGCGGCCGTAGCTGCGGCGGCCTGCGTCGCGAGGGCCTGTTCCAGGTCGAAGATTTTGCTCTTCACCCAGACGGCGTCGGGCCACTGCTCGCGTAGTTTGTTATACGCCTCGAGAGCGTTGGCGATCAATTGGCGCTTTTCGAAGACCGTGGCGGCGAGAATCAGTTCGGCGGGATCGTTTGTGCCGGCGGCAGGAAGCTCGGCGAGAACGTCGGGGGCGAGCTTGTCGCGTGGGATCGGAGGAGTTTCGGGTTTGTTGGTGCCGCGCGTCATCGAAACGCCGTAATGCTGCTGGCTGGCGGAGGAAAGATGGAGGCTCGACGGGAGAGCGCAGGCGCGGGCGGGCTGTTCGGAAATCTTTCCGGTTTTGACTTTGGGCTGCTTCGCGTCGAAGCGGACTTCGCCCGAGGGGGTCAGCGTGTCGATCGTTCTTGCGGGGCAGAACAAGAACGAGGCTGCCGTGGCTTCGGTGCGGATGGCGTCCCCTGAGAAGAGGAGGTCACCAGGGCGAGCGCTGAGAGGGGTCTCGGTGTTCGCGCGCAGGAGTTTGCTGCCGCCGGCGGAAAGGATCAGGCCTACGGGTTCATCGGCGCGGGCCAAGAGCGGGAGAAAGAATAATGGCCACGAATGAACACGAATAGACACGAATTTAACCATTGATTACTGCCTGGGGGGCGATCAGCGAAGTGACTGTGTACAAGGGAACGGGGGCGGTTCTGCCGCGAACTGTCGTGGCGCCGAGGCAAGTGGTGGCGACGCCGGCGCCGAGCAGCAGTTGCGTGGTTTCGCTCATCAGCAGCCGGGTGTTGTGCTCTTTGTTCAAGCTTTCGATCCGGGATGCCAGATTTACGGTGTCTCCGAGCACGGTGTACTCCATCTTATCGGCGCTTCCCACGTTTCCAATTACGACGTCGCCGGTGTGGACACCTGCGCCGGTTTCGAAGCAGCCAGGGACCGTCACCATCTCGACGGCGCAGCGGACCGCACGCAGGGGATGGTCGCCGGGGATCACATGGTCATCATCATCGGAGAAGACCGCGAGAATTCCGTCGCCGATGAATTTGTTGACGTGCCCGTCATGCCTGACGACGATCGCGGTCATGGCGGCCATGTACTCGTTGAGCATCTGGACGACGACTTCGGGGCCTTGTTCTTGGGAGACCTTTTCGGTGAACGCGGTGAAGCCGCGGATGTCGGTGAACAGGATGGTAACCGTCCGGCGGATTCCCGAGAGACGGATGGTCTGGGTGTCTTCGAGGGACGCGGCGAGATGTTTGCCGACGAATAACGAAACGGCCCGGCTGAAAAGATTTCCGCGCTTCGCTTCGGTGGAGAAACGGTAGACGATGGCGGCGATCAGGCAGAGAGTCGCGGCGACCAGGATCTCGGCCGTCGGCAGAATCCATCCGGCGCGGAACAGCAGGTGAGTCAATACAAGGATTGCGAGAGCCTCGAGAGCCAGCCAGATGGCGGCGGTCGCTGCGGCGGACGAGGTCGCGATGGCGGCAGTGAGGAGCGCGGCGGTAAGCAGGGCGGCGATCCGGGCCCATTCGGGGGCGGGAAGGAGATAGTTTCGGTCGAGCAGCGTGCGGATCGTATTGGCGTGGATCTCGACGCCAGCGGTGGTCCAGCGCGGACCGCTGAAGAGCGTATAGAAGGGTGTGGCGTAGCGATCGTCCACGGTGTCGCTGCCGATGAGAACGATCTTTCCGTTCAGCCATTCGCGGAGGCGGGCTTTCTGATTTGTCCGCGCGGCGGCGACGACGTCGGCTAGCGACACGCGCGGGAATGTGTCGGGGCCGCCGGTGTAGTTGATGTAGATGGTTCGGCTCGGGATCGATTGGCCGCCCAGGGTCAGGTGGCCGTCGTGAATTGCGGCGTCGCGGCCCAGATATTTTTCCGTAACGCGTAGCGCAAGCGATCGGGCGGGCACGTCGCGGGAGTCTTCTATCAAGTCTTCTATCAATTCCTGGCGGCGGACGAAATCGTCGTCGTCGGAGGTAAGGTTGGCGAATCCTGAAAGTCCCAGTGCGGCGGCGAGCATGTTGATTGGGACGGGCTCGGCTTTCTGATTCGTATTCAACGCGGAAACATAGCCGCAGACGACGGGGACGGGAGAGGCGCTCACGGCTTCGCTCATGAGGCGGTCGAAACCTGGTTCCCATTTGTCGACAGGGACGCCGAAGGCCAGGTCGAGACCGATCACTTTCGCTCCAGCTTCGCCCGCAGCACGAATGGCTTCGGCATAGTACGGATGCCACAGGATCCGAAGTTCAGGAAAAGTGTCGATAGCTTTCTGGTCGGCGACGACCAGCATGATTCCGGAAACGGGCTCGCGTCCGCGAAGAACGAATTGAGTATCGAAGGCCTTGAGATTGAGAAGCTTGAAGAAACGAAACGAGCTCAAAAGGCGGGCGCTTGCGACGCTTCCGGCAGCGATCAAGGCGCAGATCGCGAAGTGCCGCCATCGCCTCTTCATGCTAACCTTGCATCTTACTACGGTGACCACGCCCGTAATGATCCTGGCAGTACTGGGTGCGGCAACGCTCGCCGGGCAGACCACGCAGGGCGTCATTTCCGGAAGGCTCCTGAATTCGATTACGGGGCGGGCTATCGCTGGGGCGGCGGTCGAATACACCAGTGAAATCAATACGGCGGGTGGGCGCGGCGCGAGCGACGCATCGGGCTACTACACGCTCCCACTGCTATCGCCGGGCGTCTACCGCGTGCACGTCTCAGCGGCGGGTTTCCAATCGCAGGAAGTGCAGGAATTGGAGCTGCGCGTGGCATCGCGAGTGGATCTCGATTTCCGTTTGCGGCCGCTCAGCGACGTTTGGGAATCAGGCCAATACAACAGCGTGTTTCTGCCAGGATCGAAAACCGTGGTCACGTTTTTCGGGCCGGATGTGGACTCGACGCGATCGGGGTCGTTCGAGGCGCAAAAGGGGCGGCTGGGGGCTCTGGAGACGAGTGTCTCCGAGGTAATCGATTCTGGAGAAATCAACAACCTTCCGCTCGCCGGGCGCGACGTCTACACGATGCTGGTGACGCAGCCGGGCGTGACATCGGACGCGGCGACGGCGCGGGGGCTGGGGTTGTCCGTGAATGGGCAGCGGCCGTCGGCGTCGAATTATCTTCTCGACGGGCTGGAGAATAACAATTACCTGGTCACCGGACC
Source organism: Bryobacteraceae bacterium (assembly GCA_035308605.1). GTDB lineage: Bacteria > Acidobacteriota > Terriglobia > Bryobacterales > Bryobacteraceae > Palsa-187. Next base: position 1,717 of record DATGGL010000076.1, on the reverse strand, counting down.
GCTGGTGACGGTGGCGCCGGAAGCGATTCAGGAGTATCGCGTTTCCACCAACAACTTTTCTGCCGAATACGGCAGGACTTCGGGGTTTGTCGCGAATGCGATCACCCGCTCCGGCTCGAACAGCTTTCATGGCGTCGCGTACTTCTATCTGATCAACAACGTACTGAACGCCAACGGATTTCAGGAGAACCTCGCGGGCCTTCCCCGCGCAGCCGACAAGCAGGTGCAGCCCGGCTTCGTTGTGACCGGACCGGTGCTAACGCGCCGATTGTTCTTCTCCACGTCCTACGAATATTTTCGCAACGGCAGCCAGCAGGATCCGCAAACATTCACCGTCCCCGCGGTCGGCTTCCTAGCCTTCACATCGCCATCGAGCCTGGCCGCGCAGCTCCTGAAGCAATATGCGCCGCCCGCGGTGGTTGGAAACACGTTTACCGGTCAAGTGACGCTTGCCCCACCCGTGGAGGTGGATCGGACGCTCGCGATCCAGCGTTTCGATTACGCGGCTCGAAGGGATCGCTTGACGGCGCGCGCGATGGGCTCGTTTCTCACGCAGCCTGACTTCATCTGGAGCCCGTACACGGCGTTCACTTCGGGATTGCATGACAATACCTGGAGCGTCATGGCCGCGGACACGCACACCTTCCGCGCGAATCTGATCAACGAAGCGCGCGCCGGATTCAGCGACGACGACCTGCATTGGAATCGGGCGCATTCCGAAATTCCGACGCTGGTCAGCGGTGACGGTGTGGTGCTTCCCGGTAGTCCCGCATTCTACGCGTATAAGAACGCGAATCGAAGTGGCGAGCTGCTCGATAACGTGGTCTGGTCGCGCGCGCGGCATCAGGTCACGGCCGGCGCCGGCGCGCTGGTTCGCAGCTCGGACGGCTATCTGACCGCAGGCCAGGATGGCCAGTACGCGTTCACCAACTTAGCTTTTTTCGCACTCGACGATCCGTCCTTTTTTCGGGCCGCCATCGATCGAACGGCGCTGCCGTCGCTTCAATTGCCCGATACGAATCGCACGTTTCACTATCAGCAGTATTTCGCGTTCGTCCAGGATGCGTACCGGATCGGTTCAAGGCTTGCGGTGAACTTCGGGCTGCGCTACGAACTATTCGGGGCGCCGTCGAACTCGGGAACGACCAAGGATCTGGAAGTGGCGCTCGGATCCGGGTCAACGCTCGCGCAGCAGTTGACGAACGCTACGCTCAAACCGGATCAGCAACTTTTTGGAACCGACAAGAACGACTGGGCCGTGCGCACGGGTGCGTCGTACGATCTCTTCGGCAATGCGCGAACCCTGCTTCGAGGCGGATTCGGCATTTTCTACGACCGGCCGTTCGACAATCTCTGGGAAAACGTCCGCAATAACAATTTCATCCTCCCGTTGTTGCAGATAACGGCCTCGAAGACGAATTACATCGCGCCGGTTTCCTCGGAACTTCGAAATTTCTCGAGCGTGAACCTGAACAGCAGCTTCCCCGATGTGACGCTGGTCGACCCGAATCTGAAGAATGGGCGTGTCTATAGCTACTTCGCCGGCGTGCAGCACGCGGTCTCCGGCAACTTCACGGCGGAGATGAACGCGCTCGGATCTTACGGCCGCCGCCTGATCACGACGGATATTGTGAATCGCGATTTTTCGACGGCAACGGGCCGGTACAATCCGAGCCTTCCCGACATCGCCTACCGGGCCGGGCAAGGGTTTTCGGAC
>DATGGL010000075.1:0-1774 GCA_035308605.1 Bryobacteraceae bacterium | reverse complement strand
CTTCCACTCACTGCCTTGGAGAATTGACCGCTTGTCGAGCACGAGAACCTCGTGTCTGGATCCCTCTCCAGGGGTGATGGTTAAGGAATCTGAAGACCGTATCATGCAAAATGTCCGGCCCAGCTTCGCGAATAAACGCCCTCACTGTGTACGTAACTCGCGTAAAGCCACGAGACTTGATGCATCCGGTTTCGTCGGTCGTTAAATTCTCTCCGAGCCGTACGAGCCGGCTCGCTCTGGTGCGACTTCCTCTGCGGGCGAAGTAAAGCCGTACACACGGGCATTCCTGGGCAGACTAGAATTAGAAGATATCGATGTCCAGGAAGCCGGTCTCCCTCCGAGGGACTGAAGCAAAATTGCCGGTCGGATGAAACCGGTGTTCCACCAATGTCGCGCGTGGCTGTCGGTCATCGCACTTCTTCTGGTCTGCCGGAGCGCGCCCGCCGCCGACGTGATGGGCAACATTTCCGGGACCATTTTCGAGGCTGGAGGCGGACCGGCCGCGCTCGCCAACGTGACGCTGCTGCACACGGGCAACGGATTTCATCGCGACCTGGTGGCCGACGGAAACGGAAAATATAACGCGGCGAGTATTCCCGCCGGCTCCTACAGTGTGGCGGCGGCTTCGGTTCGCACGGGCGCGTCTTCGCGGGTGACGGTTACGGTGGCCAACGGGCAGACGGTGGAGCTTCCTATTCATTTGTCCAGCCCATCGGCGGCGTTTGAATCCGATGGGCTGCGGGAGATTCCGCTCAAAGGGCGCAATTATCTGGAAGCGATGCGTAACGGGTCCGAGGCGACGGCCGGTGAGGAGGGCGGCAATATCGAAGGCTACACGCCGTACTCGCCGCGCGCCAATATGAGTTTCAACAGCGTCGGCCAGCGCGGCCAGAACAACAATTTCATGGTCGATGGGATGGACAACAACGAGGTCTGGATGGGCGGAGCGGTTCTGCTGCCTTCGCTCGAAGAGATCGAGTCAGTGCGGCTGTATGCGGTGGGCATTCCGGCGACTTTGGGGCATACGAGCGGCGGCAGCGTGGATGTCGGCACGCGATCCGGGTCGAACCTGTTTCATGGAAGCGGTTTCGAATACCTGCAGAACTCGGCAGTCGACAGCCGCAACTTTTTCGATGGGACGGACAAACCGGGGCTCAGGCAGAATCAGTTTGGGGGCAGCCTGGGAGGGCCGATTCACCGGGACTGGTTCTTTTTCGTGGATACCGATTTGTCCCGCGAAGACCGGGGTCTGACGGTAATCTCGACGGTTCCCACCAGCGCGGAGAAGGCCGGCCAATTCGGGAACCAGCAGATCTTCGATCCGGGTTCGCTCAATCAAGTCGACTTTACGAATTTCACACGCCGGCCGTTCACGGGGAATCGAATTCCGTTGAGCGGTATTTCGCAGGCCGCGCAAAATCTGGCCGCGCTTTATCCCGATCCGAATCTTCCCGGCGACTTCAACAACTATCGATTCACTCCGGCGCTGATCCGCAATCGCGAGCAGTTCGACGGGCGTACCGACAAACAGTTCGGCGCCAACAGCAAGGTGTTCGCGCGGTTCAGTTATGAGCAGCAGAACGGACAATCCCCCGGCGCGCTTCCGGCTCCGGCGGGATTTGCGGCTGGATCTTTCGCGGGGAGCGATCCGGTACAGCACGCCGACGACGCGGCTACGGAACTGGGCGTCTGGGCCGGCGCTGTGGCGTACACTGCGGCGATTCATCCATCTTTGCTAAATGAATTTCGGACGGGCGTGACGCGCTACGATCTT
>DATGGL010000074.1:0-11621 GCA_035308605.1 Bryobacteraceae bacterium | reverse complement strand
ATCCGAAAACCGGCGAGTTCAATCTGCCGTTTATCCGCAAGCAGTTTCCCGACGAGGATTTCACCGTGGTCACGTTCGCGCGATGGGAGGAAGGCTTAGTCATCGCGCCCGGGAATCCGAAGAACGTGCGGAAGGTTGAAGATCTGGCGCGGAAGAACCTTCGGTTCGTGAACCGCGAGCCCGGCTCGGGAAGCCGCGGGTTACTTGACAAGCTGCTGGCCAGCGCCGGGATGGATGCGACTCGAGTTCAAGGATACGATCGCGTCGCCTACGGCCATCTCGCGGCCGCCTACTGCGTGCTTTCACGGGACGCCGACACGTGCCTGGCGACGCGTTCCGCCGCGCAAACCTTTGGCTTGGATTTCATTCCGCTACACAGCGAGCGCTACGATCTGGTGATGCGCAAGCGGACTGCGGACCTCCCCGCCGTTAAATCTTTCCTCGATGTTTTGCAACGTGCCACCTTGCGGCGCAAATTGGAAGTTTTGGCCGGTTACGACACTACGCAGACAGGGACTATCGTTGCTTAAGCAGTTTGCACTGTCGCTTTCGATCCCGGCATTCGCGCTAGCCGCTGGGTTCGACTGGAATCTTCCCAAGGGATTTCCAAAGCCCGTAGTTCCCGCCGATAACCCGGTAACCGCGGAGAAAGCGGAACTCGGCCGATACCTGTTCTACGACAAGAGAATGTCGCGGAACGGAAAAGAATCCTGCGCCAGTTGTCATCGGCAGGAACTGGCCTTTACCGATGGACGCGCCCATGCGGAAGGCACGACAGGACAACATCACCCGCGAGGCGCGATGAGCCTGGTCAATGTCGCCTATGCAACGACGCTGACCTGGGCGAATCCGAAGCTCGAGTCTTTGGAAGAACAGGCGCTGACACCTATGTTGGGCGAGGAGCCGGTTGAGCTTGGGCTCAAAGGGCACGAGAGCGAATTTCTGAATGTGCTCCGTAGTGATCCTGTGTATCAGCGTCTGTTCCCGCAAGCCTTCCCGGGGGAGCCGGATCTGTACACGCTCAAGAACGTCACCAAGGCGATCGCGACGTTCGAGCGCACGATCATTTCCATGCGCTCGCCGTACGATCGATATCGTTGGGCCGACGAGGCGACGGCCATCTCGGATTCGGCGAAGCGCGGCGAGCTGATATTTTCGTCCAGCGAACGCGGCGGATGCTTTCAATGCCACGGCGGCTGGAATTTCAGCGCGATCCGGTTCGAAGGAGCCAAGGACCGGGAGATGAGCATCGGGTTCTTCAATACGGGCGTATCCACTTATACTGCGCCGAATCGCGGCCTTTACGAACACACTCAGAAATCCGAAGACATCGGAAAATTTCGGCCGCCGACACTGCGCAATGTCGCGCTGACCGGGCCGTATATGCACGACGGAAGCCTGGCGACGCTCCAGGACGTGATCGATCACTACGCGGCCGGCGGGAAAATAGATCACCCGAACAAATCGAAAATCCTGCACCGGTTCCAATTGTCCGACGGCGACAAACGCGATCTGATCGAATTTCTGAAATCCCTTACGGACGAGGCGCTGCTGCATGATCCCCGCTGGAGCGATCCCTGGAGTCCGGAAGCTCCCAAGGCCCGTTAGAAGCGGCTGCTAGCTTCCTGTCCAGCGCGTTCGCCATTCACGAAGCTTTTGCTGCCATCCGCCGGAGGTTGATGGCGCTGCCTGCACCGGATCGAAACTCCTTGAAGCGCGAACTTCGGGCAATGCAGGCGGAGTCACATAGGGCGTTTTCGAAACCATCCGCACGCGGTATCCGCTGAACGCGTACGTGCGTTTGTAGAGCTTGCCGTCCTTGTCCTGCAAGACCAGCGAGAATCCCTTTCCCTCTTCGCCGGGACGGTCTTCCGTTGCCACCGGATAGAAGCCTTTTACATTGCGTTCGATGTAAGCCGTCTCGTAATGATGACGCCGGGCGCTCCATACGAAAACGCGAAAGCTGTCGAACTCGTAGGGAAGCTGGCCGGTGGACGCCGTGGTCCAAAGCCAATTGTGTTTGACCGTGCTCTCCCCCTTTTCCGTGACGTCGCCGAGAGAAATATACGCGGTGATGCGATGGCCCTCGGCGTACTGCGCGACTTCATCCGGGATCGACATCATCAGCATCCGCGCCAGCACCCACCCGACTTTTCCGTCTTTCGTGCGGACCAAACTCCAGTCGTCGACCGGGCCCGTGGCGTTTCTCTCCGCGGGCGGCACGTAACCCGGCAGATCGGAGGCACGGGGCCGTGAAAGCTGGAGCCAATCCGGGGGCGGCGACGGCGGTTGAGGAATCGGTAGCGCGAAGGCGCGCTTACTCTCTTTACCTTTGGCTTTCTTAGAAGCTGTGGAACGCCGCACCGGCGCAGGAGGCTGGGGAGTAACGCGCGGCGTCACCCGATGTGCAATCACTTCCACCGATCCGGATTCCGGGATCTGAAAGAAACTGGGGGATTGGCGGCTCGGCTCCGCGTGGATGTTAAGCGCGTCGAAGGCGGTAGCCGATCCCTGCGACGGCAGCTTTGCGGCGCTATCGGCCAGCCGGCGCAGATCGTCCATCTGCTGCGGCGTGAGCAGAAGATTCGAGTCGGTCCACCCGACGACCCCTTCCGCCGTCCGCACCTTGATGAACCTTCGGCGCATTTCGAGGACGTCCAGCTTGTCGCCATGCCGGGCCGTGCCGATCACCGCCGACTTCGAACCAAGCTCTTTGCGCAGATTAAGCGTCACGGGTCCGGCGTACGCAGCGCCGGTGGTCGGTTGCTGTGGAGGAGAAGAAGAACAGGACCCCAGCGACAGAGAGCTGAGCAGGATCAGCCAATACCAAGATCGTCGATACGTTCGAGCGGCGAGCCGCATTGACGGCAAATCAGGGAAGCGCAATCGCCGCAAACCAGCGGATCGGCGACCGGCTTCTGACAGTTCGGGCAGTAAAACTCTACAGTCGTTGTTTCGGCCATGAAATCTACTTCTGCCCACCGTTACTGCTTGACAGCCGCTTCCGCGACGACATCGGCGCGCGCCTTAAGGAACACCTCGTACTGGCTCATCAGGTCGCGAAATACGGCGTCGCCGAGCATGCGGTAACCCGCGCCGGTGAAGTGGACGTGATCGTACTGCGCCATTCCCGCGGTCACCCACTGCTGCATGGACCCTTTGCCGCCCATCTTCGCGCGCAGATCCCAGAACGCACAGCCGCTCGCAATCGCCGCCTGCCGCTGCGCCTCGACAATCATGTCGATTTTCTCCATTGGCTGCCAACCCTTGCGCGTATGCAGATAGCGGTCCGGGGGGCCGATCACGAAGATCGTCGCCGTCGGAGCCGCTGTGCGGATGCGGGTAATCAGATCCTTGAACATTTGCGTATAGGATTCCGGCGTCCAAGCCTTCTGGCCGGCCTCATTGGTCCCGTAGGCGAGAACAATGAGCGACGGATTCCTCCGCTCGATGTTTGAACGCAGTACCGGCTCATTCCAATTGAGCATGATGGACGCTTGCGCGCCATTGATCCCAAGCGTTTCATAGGTCACGCCAGTCGCGTTTTCGGCGACCCACCCGAACAGGCGCACGGGAGCGTGATCCAGCGTCTCCACTTCGAACTTATGCGAGCCGGGAACCGTTTCGTAATGATAGTAGCCCGGGCTCTCTTCACCATCCGTCGAGATGCGCTCCACCATGGCGCCGTTGTCGTAAATCTGAAGCGCGCCGCCGCCGGGCTGCTGCAAATAGAACAACTCGAACTGCTGGCCCTCCGCCAGAAGATAGACAGCCTCATGCGGAAAAGTCGTCGACATGCTCACACCGCCGAGCCCGTAAGCTCCATCGCCAGCTCGCCCGACCAAGCCATCGGTGTGCCAGCGGCGAGTCGAACCCGTCCGCACGTCGAGCCTGCGATAACCGTTCCAGGGTCGCCCGGCGAAGGAGTAACCGCTGCCGCCATCGCCGAATTTCTCCTGAAAGCGGGAGCGCATGTCGCCCGTCCACTCGTCCGCGGCGGTGTGGGAATCGCCGTAATGGAGAATGCGCAGCGGGCCGGGAATCTCACCCTTCTGATGGCGGTACAAAAGTTCGAAGAAGGGGACCAGAGCGGCCGCGTTCTCGACTGGAATATCCGCGCCCCGGGCTACTTTGGTAAACACACCTTCGTTCGCTTCCGCGCGATTCCGCGCGCTCACCGGAGGTGCTTTGGGAATCACCCGCCGGCGAACCGTCGCCGGAACCGCGGCCACTTTCTTCACAGCGCGCTTGACCGGAGATTTCTTTGCGGTCGCAGGCTTTCCCACGCTTGACACGTATCTGCGTTTCTTTGACTTCGAGGCGGCCGGCTTGGTCGCCGTCGGCTTCTTCGGATTCGCCGGCGTAGCAGCGATCGATACAACACACGCCGCAAGCGTGAGGATCCCGAGATGAAGCAAACGTGTCATTACGGCTTTCCGGCCTGCACACCGGACTTATCGTTCAATTGTCGCAGCTTATATTGGTTATATCCATCCCGCAGGGCACGGTACAAAAGTTCCCCGACAATCTTCGCGCCGCCGGGCATCGGGTGAATGAAATCCGATCCCACCAGCCTTGGCTCCGCCGCGTACCACCGGCCCATGGTTCCCTGCCCGCCCATCGCCTGAAATGTATTGAAAAACGCAGCTCCCGTCTCGTTGGCGACGCGCGCTTCGATCTGGACGAGCCGGGGCAACACCGGAATCGTCTCGACGTCGCCGCTGGCGTTGCGCTCGCCACGATCCATCGGACTCATCAGCAGAACCGATGAATCCGGCAAGGCGCGATGCAGCCGGCCGACCACCAGCTTCATCTCCGGACCCCAGGTCTTGTCCACGAATTCCGGGAATCCGCTTTCGTTCGTTCCATAGTTTACGATCACCAGATCCGGCTTATAGTGCCGCAGTTCAGCCGCCCAGTGATGTTCGTTGAACGACTTCGAAAGCAGCGTCACATTCGCGCCGTTGATCCCCAGGCTGCTGTAGATGACTCCCGGTCCGCCCTTTTTGAATTCCGCACCATAGAGCCGGACGGTGCCGCGGGTCACGCGAACGTCGAACTTGCTGGCGCCGGGGGGGATCTTGAAAGATTGATATTGCGCCGACTTCGTATCCGCAGCAGTCTCCGCAGTGCCGATTTCCTTGTCATCGGCCTCGACGACAAATGCCCCGCCATCCGGCTGCGCGAGATATGCGATTTCGATGGTCGCGTGCTGGCCGGTCTTGAGCTTCCAGTGGGCGACAGCGCCCGGGCTACCCAAAAAGCTGACGCCGCCGAGGCCATGCATGCCATCTTTCAATTGTGCGATGCCGGCAATGTCAATCTTCCAGTTGGACGACGCTTCCATCTCGACGCCGCGATGGTTGTACCAGGCCCACGGCCGGGCGATGAGCACAAAACCGCTGCCGCCGTCGCCGAATTCCTTTTGCAGCATCGCCCGCGCGTCGGCAGTAATCAGATCGCCGGTGGTCGGCGAATCCCCGTAATGAAGGATGCGGACGGTGCCGCCCTTCAGGAGCGCATCATAAAAGTGATCCAGCGAATGTGCCGGGTCGAGCAGATTCGCCGGCGCTTTCGCTTCGAGATTCTTCGCATGAGCTTCGGCGCTTTCCGGCTCTGGCGCGCCCTTAACTTTAGGAATCGGAAGATCGAAAACCCGGGCAATGTTGCGCGGGTCCAGCGACTGATAATTCTTCAGCGCCGGCGCGACTTGCGGCAATAGGATCAGCGCCACGAAGGTGAAGACGGTGAGCGCTGTCTTAATCGGCATGGTGGTTCAAAACTTGTTATAAATGAACGGCGTCGCGCCCGTTTGCGCGACGTATTGCAGCCCGATCACGAGTGCCGCCAGCGCGATCGCCTGGGCGAAGAACGGCGCCCGAACGAAAATATTCACACTCACGTCATACCACTTTTTCGGAATGTAATGCGCCACCGCGCCCAATACGAGAATCAGCGCCAGCGATGCGGAGACATTGGCCCAGGCAACCGTCAGCGACCCGATCCGCGAAAGAATCAACAGAGCATTGTCGAGCGTAGAAGCGCGGAAGAAAATCCAGGCGAACGTGACGAAATGGAAAGTCGCGAAAATGTTGACATAGCGCCAGACACCCTCCGCCTTCTTTGTGCCGGTTTGCGTTTGCCACAATCGAACGGCGGCCAGCCCGGTCCCATGAAGCGCGCCCCAGATGACGAAGTTCCAGCTCGCGCCATGCCACAGACCGCCGATGACCATCGTGATGATCAGATTCAGATAGGGCATCGCTTTCGATCGTTTGCCGGGCAGCGAGAAGTACAGGTAATCGCGCAGCCAGTTCGAAAACGAAATATGCCAGCGTCGCCAGAAATCCGCCAGATTCTCGGCCGCATACGGCTGATTGAAATTCTGCGGCAGCCGGATGCCGAGCAGTAACGCGGAACCGATTGCAATGTCTGAGTAGCCTGAGAAATCGTAGTAGATCTGCAAGGCGTACGCGTAGACCGCGATCAACGTCTCGGTCCCGCTATATAGATTCGGAAAATCGAATACCCGGTTGACCAGATTCACGGCGAGAAAATCCGCGATCAAGAGCTTTTTCATCAGGCCCATGCCGATCAGGAACAACGCTCGTCCGCCATCGGCCGGATCGAGCTTCTTCGGCTTTTCGAACTGATCGATCAGCGAGGAAACTCGCGTAATCGGCCCGGCCAATGTAGTCGGAAAGAAGGAGACTGACGCAAGATGCGCCAGGTAGCTCTTGGTGCCCTTCGCATCGCCCCGGTACAGGTCGATGGTGTATGTCAGCGCCTGAAACACGTAAAAGGACAAACTCAGCGGAAGCGTCCAATGCCATTCGGGCGCAGGCCGGCCAGTGGCTGCCGACCAATTCTGCAGGAAAAATGGCATGTACTTGAGCGTCGCCAGAAGCCCGATGTTTATGACGATACTCGCCGTTACTAGCAGCCAACGCACAAGTCTGTCCTTTGAATTTTGCAGGCCCAGGCCGATCATGTAGTCGCAGGTGGACGCCGCCGGAATCAGGGCGAGGTAGGCGAGGTCCCATTTCGCGTAGAAGAAATAATTCGCGAACAGGACTACAGCCAGCGTCAGAGTCCTGACCCGAGAAACCGGCCAGTAAAGGGCAAAGACGGCGACAAGAAAGATGAAATACGTGGACGACGACAGAAGCAAATTCTAGGATAAAGGACTTATCGCGAAAGCCGCTCGTCAGGCGGTCATCGCGCCGCGTACGTCTTCGTATACTTGTTCCGCGGATTGTAGACGGTGAACGCCCCACTCGCCTCGGCTGAAACTTTCAAGTATTTGCCTTCACAATGCTCTTCCACGTTGGCGATCATGGGATCGGGTACATTCGCCTCGCTGCCTCCAGCAATAGCGAAATGGAGCTGCCACAGGTCTTCGAGCCCCGGCGAATCCTTCACCACCTTCCATCCCTTCGGATCACCGCCCTTGCGCGCGCCGTTGTTCATGATGGCAACGCGTGGGGCCATCCCGTGGATCGCTTTCGAAGACTCTCCGCCGTGATGCGTCGTCAAGTAGAGATCCACCTTGCCGACTCGATTTTCCGGACACAGCAGCGCCAGTTCTTTGTTCCAGGTCAAGTCGCCCAGATCAGCAAAGCGGAACTGGCCGAACTGCACCAGTACGCCTCCCGATTGAGAGTTTTCGGTCTTGTCGTCTTCCCGAGGCTCGACTCCGGCGCAGAATGGATTTGCATCGCCCTTCCGGTCGATATGCTCGCCGCCCGCAACCATCTCCGTGATTTCGAGCCCTTTGATCGGAATCGTATCGCCCGGCTTGATGATTTTGTGCTCATGGCTTGCCATCGCATCCATGTAGGCTTTGTAAGTCCGGTCGGGCTTCGCCTCGATGCTGGGCCCATGGTCGAAAAACATACCCACCGGCATGCGTTCGATCAGATTCGGCACGCCGCCTTCGTGGTCCGCATGATGGTGCGTAATCAGAACATAGTCGATTTTCTTGACATGCCCCAGCTTGGCCGCGGCGGCGATCCGGTCGGCGTCGCGTCCGCTGAAGTTGGTCCATCCGGTGTCGATCAGTAGCGACTGTCCGCTGGGAGAAACGATCAGCGTCGACTGCCCGCCCTCGACATCGATGAAGTAGATATCCAGTGTTTTGGCCGCGTAAAGCGAGTTCGCCAGGGCGAGGAAAAACAGGCAGATCGACCGCATGAGACCGATCCTAACACGCTGCATAAAAGGATGGAGCGGGAACAGATCAGGCTAAACTATCGTACAAAGAGACAGGAATGCCTTACTGCGTTCAATGCGGAAACGCCGTCGGAAACTCGGACCAGTTCTGCGGCAAATGCGGATCCCGGCAAGCCGCCGGACGTCCCGCGACGCCGCCGGTTGCCGATTTTATGCACGGCGTGAGCAACCGGAACGCATCCCTGCTGTGCTACATCCCGATGGTCGGCTGGGTAGCCGCAATTGTCGTTCTGGCCAGCGAACGCTTTCGTCGCGAGACCCAGGTGCGCTTCCACGCCTTCCAGGGCCTGTATTTGTTCGTCGCGTGGCTGATGGTCGAATGGGTCGTTTCTCCGGCTTTGTACTTTTCCGACTGGAGCGCCGGGTTCCCGATGCACCGCTTCTTCACGCGCGGCCTCCAACTGCTGATCTTCGCGGCGTGGGTTTTCATGATCATCAAGGTCAGCCACGACGAGGACTATAAGCTCCCCATCATCGGCGAGTTGGCGGAACGTTCGGTAAGCGAACAGCGTTCCTGACCTATAGTATAATTATTCATCAGAGTGAATAATTACTCAAAACTGCCGGTGGGCGTCGCCGGATTCCGCGGCTACAGCGGCGTCGAGCTGTTAGCCATTCTCAGCCGTCATCCTGGCGTTGAACCGATACTGCTGGAGCATCGCGACGGCGACGAGCGCCCCCGCCCGCTCGTCGATCGCGGACCACGCCGCATTCCTCTGACTCCGGAGTCTGTGCGCGCCGCCGGGCTTTCCGCCGTGTTTCTGGCCACTGCGGCTGATGTATCGATGGAACTCGCTCCGGCGATGCTGGAGACAGGCACGAAAGTGATCGATCTTAGTGGGGCTTTCCGGCTGGGCACGCCCGAGAATTTTGAACGTTGGTATCAGGAAAAGCATACCCAGCCCGCGTTGCTCTCCGAAACCGCTTACGGGCTTCCCGAGTTCTGCCGCACACGTGTCCCCGGGGCGCGCCTGGTCGCGAACCCAGGCTGCTATCCCACCGCGGCGAATCTTGCACTTCGCCCGCTGATTGAAGCCGGAGTCATCGTAAGGGAAGCGGGGATCGTTTGCGACGCGAAATCCGGCGTCAGCGGCGCAGGGCGCAAAGCGTCTCTCAAAAACAGCTTTTGCGAAGTTACGGAGAATTTCTCGGCGTACGCGATTCTAAACCATCGCCACGTCCCCGAAATTTTGCAGACGTCCGGACTCGAAGAAGGCGAGTTAAGTTTCACGGCGCAGCTCATCCCCATCGACCGGGGAATTCTCGAGACCATTTATTTCCGCGCGAAAAATGTTGCTGCGGCCGACGATCTTCTCGACATCTATCGCAAGCGCTACGCCACTGAGCCAATGGTCCGGCTGTATGCAGCGGGCAAGGCGCCCGATATTCACTCTGTCTCCCGCACCAACTTCTGCGATATCGGCGTGACGTACGATCCGAGAACCGGGCGGGCAGTCGTGGTCGCAGCCATCGACAATCTCGGCAAAGGCGCGGCCGGTCAGGCGGTGCAGAACATGAATCTGGTTCTCGGCTTTGAGGAAACGGCCGGCCTTCTGTGAAACTGCTGATCAAGTTGGGCGGTACGCTGCTCGATGACGCGGCGTCCCGCAGCCGGCTCGCACAGGAAATCGCGAACCTGGCTACGACCCAAACTGTGGTTGTGGTCCACGGCGGAGGCAAACAGATGACGCGGTTTCTCGCCGAACGAGGCATCGAGAGCCGTTTTGTGAACGGCCTTCGCGTGACCACGCCGGATATTATTGACGCAGTCGTGAAGGTTTTCGGAGGCAGTGTAAATGCAGGGCTCGTCTCCGCATTTCGCGCCGCGGGTGCGCGACCGGTGGGATTGACAGGTCTCGACGCCGGGTTAGTCGATGCAGAGGCGCTCGACCCGGACCTCGGACTCGTCGGAAAGCCCGTTCGCTCGAATGGCCTCCTTCTCGATCTGTTGACTCGTGAAGGTTATCTTCCAGTGGTGGCGTGCATCGCCGGCGATGCGCAAGGGCGGATTTATAACGTCAATGGCGACCGGATGGCAGTGGCGTGCGCGGGTGCGTTTGGCGCGGATCGGCTTATTTTTCTGACCGATGTCGATGGTGTCCGCGACCAGAGCGGCCAAGTCCGCCCGCAGCTCACCACTGAGGAAGCGTTGGGGTTGATCCGAACAGGTGTCGCTACGGCGGGCATGCAGGCCAAGCTCGAAGCGGCCATCAGCGGGCTGGAAAACGGGGTTCGGGAGATTCTGATCGCGCCTGGCGCAACCGCGGGAGTTCTGGAAAAAATCGCAACCGCACAGCCGGTCGGCACACGACTAATTTCCTAAAATTGCAGAATTCCGGCCTCCGCGCTTCGAACTTATCCACGGCCAGCAGCGGAAAAGAGTAGAATTTTACTGCAATCCATTTGCCGCAGGATAAGCGTCAAAAAATAGTTGAGAATAATATTACGTTTCCGGCACTAATGTGTTGAACAAACGGCTCTTGGCCGATCCCTGACGTTTTAGTCAGGAAAAGTGCAGCGCCAGAGGCGGGTCGGGCCAGAGCAGATGTTTCGAAGTGTGCCTTGGGGGGAGGCGACTATGCGGGCGCAGACCGTCGACGTCAAGACGTCAATCGGCCGGATTTTGTGCTGCACTATCTTTCGACAAGGCGGGCGTAAGTTGCTCGCCAAAGGGCACGTCCTCAGCGAGGAAGATGTGCGGCTGCTGGAGACGGAAGGGCTGGAGAAAGTGTGGGTAACGCAGCTCGAAGATGGAGAGGTCGGCGAAGACGATGCCGTCTGTCAAGCGGCTCGGGAAATGGGTTGCGGCTGTCTGGAAATACGCCTGGCCGCGGGTGGCAGAGCCAACTTATTCGCCACAGAAGACTGCTGTCTGCTGGTGGACGATGAACTTCTGAAGCAGATAAACTGCGTCGCAAGCATCGTGATTGCGACTGGCACAAACTTCAGCTTTGCGAAGGCCGGCCAGCGCATCGCCACTGTAAAAAGCGCGCCGTTTGCTGTGGCGCAATCGCAACTGGAAGCCATCATCAACGTGATTCGCGAGCGCGGACCCCTCCTTCAGGCGCGGCCTCTGCGGTCACCCTCGGTCGCAGTGCTGTACAGCGATCCTACCCATGGCGACCGCGCCCGCCAGTTGTTCGAAAGCATTATGCGGCAGCGCCTGGATCGGTTCGGCATTACGCCCAGCTTCGTGCTCGCGGCCCAGGAAGAGGAGTCCGCAATCGCGCGCAGTTTGCAGCATCTGCTTCGCGCCAAGCCTACCGTTGTGCTGGTCGCCTCCACCACGGCTCCAGCCGGTCCCGAAGATGTGATCGGCCGAGGGATGACGCAGGCAGGATGTC
Organism: Bryobacteraceae bacterium; assembly: GCA_035308605.1. Classification (GTDB taxonomy): domain Bacteria; phylum Acidobacteriota; class Terriglobia; order Bryobacterales; family Bryobacteraceae; genus Palsa-187. The sequence continues at coordinate 45 of DATGGL010000074.1, read as the reverse complement.
ACATAGAACGCTTCCTGGCGCCGGTCGAGCCAGGGAATCTTTTCT
>DATGGL010000073.1:0-78507 GCA_035308605.1 Bryobacteraceae bacterium | reverse complement strand
GCGCCCATCGCCTTCATGCGCGGGCGAACCTTGAACGACAGCTTTATTATCATGGACGAGGCCCAGAACAGCACGCCGGAGCAGATGAAGATGATCCTCACGCGGCAGGGCTTTAATTCGAAAATGGTGGTGACCGGCGATCCGACGCAGATCGATCTGCCGGCCGGCCTGCGCAGCGGGCTGATTGAAGTGGTGGATGTGCTCCGTGGGATCGACGGGATCACCTTTGTGCAGTTCGACGATCGCGACGTGGTGCGTCACAGCCTGGTGCAGAAAATCGTGCGGGCCTATGAGCGCCACAACGAGCTGATCGGCGCCAACCGCCAGTTGTCGCTGAAACTCACGGATCAGGCCACGGAGCCTCAACCTTCAAACGAATCGTCGGCCGCCTGAGCGTCCGAGCCAATGTCTCCAGACGACATTCCGTTGTTGTTCCATTCTTCATTACGGCATCCACTGCCGCGAATGGAGTTGCGCGCGTTCTTTCAGGATGTCGTGAAACGCGTCGCGCGGGGACGGCCGATTACATGCCTGATCACCAACGATCGCGAGCTGCGGCGGCTGAACCGGGTTTTCCGGAAGAAGGATTATGCCACCGATGTTCTGTCGTTTCCCATGGATGAGGGCGGCATGGATGAGGGCGGCGGCGAAATCGCGATCTCGCTCGATAGGGCGGTCGTACAGGCGCGCGAATGCGGGCACGGCGTGGCGGACGAGATCCGCATCCTGATGCTGCACGGCGTGCTGCACCTGACGGGCATGGATCACGAATCGGATTCGGGAGAAATGGCGCGGGCGGAGATGCGTTGGCGCAAGCGGCTGGGTCTTCCTGACAGCTTAATCGAGAGGGCTAGCGCATGACGCTGGTTCCGGGAGTGCTGGCTCTGCTGGTCTCGATCCTGGTCACGCTGGTGACCTGCGTTCAGGTTTTGTACCTGGAATCGCTGCGGATCCGGACGCGGGAACGCGACTCGCTCCAATATTTCAAGGAAACGCTTGAAGCCAGGCTGGGGATGGAGACGGAGCGCGGATCGCTGACCTTTTCGCTGATCAAGCATGTGGGGCTCGGCGTGATCGGGTGCCTGACACTGGCTGCGACGGCGGTGCAGGATACCCCATTCTGGCAAGCGATTCTGGTGGCCTGTCTGCTGGTGGGTTTCTATACCGTAGTCGGCACGTTTATCGTGCCTCAGATCGTGTATCGCAAGAGCAGCGGGCGCGGACTGCTGGTGCTGGTTCCGCTGCTGCGTGTGCTGGCGCTGGCCGCTTTGCCGCTGGTCTGGGGGCTCGAATTTCTGCAATCCCTGTTCGAGCTGGCTGAGCCGCCGCAATCGAACGAAGCGACGCCAGACGACCATATCGAGGCCCTGATTCTGGCGGGCGAAGAAGAAGGGCTCATCGAAAAAGGCGATCGCGAACTGATTCAGTCCGTGGTGGCGTTTGGCGACAAAACGGTCCGGGAATTGATGACGCCGCGGCCGCGCGTAGTCGCGATCCGGCAGGATGCAACGCTCGAAGAGTTGCGCCAGCTAGTGATCAACGAGCAATTTTCGCGGATCCCCGTATTCGACGAAACCATCGATCAGATCACCGGATTCGTGCATGCCCGCGACATGTTTGAGCTGGACGAGGACGAGCGCGCTCATCGCCACGTGCGCGATATCATGCGTCCCATCCGCGCCGTGCCGGAAACGAAACCTGTCAACGATCTGCTGCGCGAAATGCAGGAAGAAGGCGCGCACATGGCTGTGGTGGTGGATGAATATGGCTCGACCGCCGGGATCGTCACGATGGAAGACATGGTCGAAGAGATTGTCGGCGAGATCCACGATGAGCACGAACCGGATCGCGATTTCCGGCAGGATCCCGACGGCAGCTATGTCGTCTCGGGAAGTTTCGATGTGGGCCGATTAGAGGATCTGCTCGACTTTCACGCGGGCGATGAGACCGAATCGACCACCGTCGGCGGGTTGGTCACGGAGTGGCTGGGACACGTTCCTGCCGTCGGCGAGCAGACGGAACGCGACGGGATTGCGATCAAGGTTCTGGCGGCGAATAACCTGCGGGTGGATCAGGTACGTGTGGCGAAAGCCGTGGGCAAATGAGCCATCGCGCCGGATTCGCGGCGATTCTGGGGCGGCCGAACGCCGGGAAGTCGACCCTGTTAAATGCGCTGCTCGGGACCAAGCTGGCCATCGTCGGCCCGAAGCCGCAGACCACGCGGACCTCGATGCAAGGGGTCCTTACGCTGCCCGATGCGCAGGTCGTGTTTGTCGACACGCCTGGAATTCACAAATCGACCACTTTGCTGAACCGTCGGATGATGGACGCGGTCCGGTCAGCGGCGGAGGGCCCGGATGTCGTCGTGTTCGTCGTGGACGCACTGGCGGCCTCCTCGGACGAAGATGCGCAGGCCGTGGACCTGGTCAGGAAAACGGGCGTGCCGGCGATTGCCGTGTTCAACAAAGTGGATCAATTGCGGAACAAGGGCAAAGTTCTGATGCTGATCGAACGGTATCAGAAACTTCACGATTTCGTTGAGTACATGCCAATCTCCGCGCGGTCGGGGGAAGGGCTGGATGTTCTTCGGAAGGAAATCATCGCGCGATTACCGGAAGGCCCTGCGTTATTTCCCGCTGACTACCTTACTGATCAGCCGGAGCGTTTTCTGGCGGCCGAAATCCTGCGAGAAAAGATCCTGAAAACTGCGCGGCAGGAGGTTCCGCACGCGGTCGCGGTGATGATCGAATCGTGGGAGGACACCGACAAGCTCGTTCGAATCGCGGCTACGATCTACGTCGAGCGCGAGGGCCAAAAGGCGATTCTGATCGGCGCCAATGGGCAAGGCTTGAAGAAAGTCGGCACCGAAGCCCGTCAGGAGCTGGAGCAGTTGCTCGAAAAAAAAGTATTCTTGCAGACGTTCGTAAAAGTCCGGCCTCACTGGCGCGAGGATGCGGAGTTCCTGGCCGCGTCGGATTGGCGCGGGATGGCCGGAGAGTAAAATAAAGCATATGGCAATACGCGCGCTCTCTCTTTTGCTGATTTTCGCGCTGGTGGTCCCGGTGTTTGCCCAGAGCAATCACAACGACGACCGCATTTATGACGAAGTACGCCGCCGCCTGGCAAACGATCCGGATGTCAAAGGCGCTGGTTTTGACGTTGCCGTGAAAGACGGCGCGGTGACGCTAAACGGCAACGTTCACGACGAAAAGGCCAAGGAGAAGGCCGAAAAGCTCACCAAGAAAGTGAAGGGCGTCACCAGCGTGGTCAATCAACTGAAGGTGTTCGGAACTTAGTGCCGGAAGTGGCGCACGCCGGTAAACACCATCGCTAATCCCAGCCGGTCCGCGGCGGCGATCACATCCTGGTCTCGAACCGAGCCTCCTGGTTGAATCACCGCGGTGATTCCATGTTTCGCGGCTTCTTCGACGCCGTCAGCGAACGGAAAGTACGCATCGGATGCGACCACAGAGCCTGCCAACGGAAGAATCGCTTTCATCACTCCGACTTTTACCGAATCGACGCGGCTCATCTGTCCCGCTCCGACGCTGATGGTCTGGCCGGGGCGAGCGTAGACGATCGCGTTCGATTTGACATGCTTGGCGATTTTCCAGCCGAACTCCAGGGCAGCCCATTCGCTTTCCGTTGGAGCACGCTGTGTCTTGACCTGTGTTTCGGCGCGCGTTAGCGCATGGATATCTGGCGTCTGCGCGAGATATCCGCCTGTAATCGACTTCACCACCAGTCCCGGGGGCGCCGCTGTGATCCGCAGCAGACGTAAATTCCTCTTCGCGCCCAGAATCTGGAGCGCTTCCGCCGAGTAATCCGGCGCGGCAATCGCCTCGACGAAGGTCTTGGCGATCTCGCCCGCCGTTTCCCCGTCGACCGAGCGATTGAAGGCCAACACGCCGCCGTACGCTGATATCGGGTCCGCTTCAAATGCCCGGCGATAGCTTTCCGCGAGTGTCGTTTGCTCCGCGCAGCCACACGGATTGGTGTGCTTGATGATCGCGGACGCAGGCGCGGCAAATTCGATTACCAGTTGCCATGCCGCGTCGAGATCCACCAGGTTGTTGTAGGAAAGCTCCTTGCCGTGGAGCTGTTCCGCCCCGGCGATGCCGGTCTTCCCGGTCGCGTAAAGTGCCGCGGACTGATGGGGATTTTCGCCATAGCGCAAGGCAAGCGTTCGCGGTGCGCGAATATCGAGCGTCGCGGGAAGCAGCTCACCGGTGGGCGGAATCTCGGAGAGCCGCAAAGACACGGCCCGGTCATAAGCGGCGGTCGCCGAGAAAGCTTTCTTTGCAAGCGCCCAATGCGTCTCAGGAGTAAGACAACCCGCGTTCGATCGGAGTTCGTCGAGGATCGCGGGATAGTCCGCGGACGAGACCACGACCGCAACGTCCTGATAATTCTTGGCGGCTGCGCGGATCATCGTGGGACCACCAATGTCGATGTTCTCGATCAATTCTTCCAATGGTGCGTCCTGTTTGGCGGCGATTTTCTCGAACTCGTAGAGATTCACGCAGACCAGGTCGATCGGCGGGATGCTGTGCTCTTCCAGCGCTTTCATGTGATCGGGCTTGGAGCGCATGGCCAGGATGCCTCCCGCAACGCGTGGATGAATGGTCTTCACACGGCCGTCGAGCATTTCCGGAAATCCCGTGACATCGGAAACTTCGCGAAGCGGGGCGATTCCGGCCTCCTTCAGGACGCGGTGGGTTCCGCCGGTGGAAAGAATTTCGACGCCCAGCGCACTAAGTCCGCGGGCGAAATCGACGAGGCCGGTTTTATCGGTGACGCTCAACAGAGCGCGCTGAATGCGGGGCATGAACTAGTTATTGTCACATGCGCATCGGAATGACGGCGCCGGTGGATGCCGAGGATCCGTCCGTTGGAAGGATCGTACAGTTCAAGGTCGCGTCGCCATACTGCGTGATGATGTCGGCGGGCACTTTTAGGTTGACCTGATATAAGCCGGTGGTAAGCGGCGCGAGACCGGCGAATAGAACCTGGGCCGCTTGGCCACCTGGATTCCACAAGCACTGCAGGGAAGATTGCAGATAGCTCAATGGGGCAACCGGCGCAGGATGCCCAGTAAGCACCTGCGGAGCCACCGGACCAAGTCCGGTCAGATAAAGAACCAGGATTTCGCCAGGCGATGCCGGATCATTGTAGCCGACCAGTCCGCGAAAGTCTCCATGGACGGTGGCGAGAAGCTCCGGGGCCACCGAGGAAGTCTGGATGGTGAGCGCCTGCTCGAATGCACTCGCAGGGTTTGCGATTTCGAGAGTCGCGCTTTGGTTGACCGCGGCTTCCCACGGAACTTGAACGCTGACAGCGTTCGAAGTCGACGAGATTACTGGAGCCGGCAACCCTGCTATGACGATTTCAGAACTTGTGGCAGAGGAAGTATAGAGAGTCACGAGCGAGCCCGGGGTCAGCGTAGCAACGGGCTGCGTAAGGAAAGGGCTGTTCGCCAGGAGAACGGTCACCTGTCCGGAATCCACGTTGACGGCAAGGATGCCGCCACTTTGATTCGCCGCGTATGCGCTGTGGCCATCGCCAGATAGCACGCCCTCGGCTATGCCGGATGGGTCGTTGGTAAGTTCGCGCGCAAGGCCCCCGTTCGCCGGCGTTAGGAATAGTTGCGCCAACCCGGATTGGGGATCGCGTGCGCGATACAGGACCGTTGTCCCGTCGTTGGACACGGATGGTGTGAGATACGGCTTTCCAACGGTACCGAGCACTCCGTAATCCGGGCCAAGTGCCAATTGAACGTCCGCGCCGGAGCCTATGTCGCGGGCGTGGAGCGCATTGCTGAGTGTGCATTGGCCGAACATCCCTCCGAAGCAGTACGTGGATGCAACGGTCTCGTACACGATGGTCGCCGCGTTTGCGCTCAATCTTCCAACAATTGCGTTGAGTGCGGTGCCAGTAACTTCTCCGCCTCGCCACAGTCCCTGTGTCGTGAGAACCGTACCGTCGTCGGCGATGGACTGCCGTCCGTCGCCAGCGATGCACACGGCAGGACAAGGCTTCACGAGCGTCGACTGTCCCGACTGAGAATCGTATAACTCGGGCGCGCCTGGCGGCACTCCCGCAGCCGATCCGTCAAAGCGCAGCGCGTATCGTCCGTTACGGCTTACGCGCAAGGATCCGAAATAGTTGGTCATCTCCGCAGGAAGGTCTTCTCCGGAAATAAAGCCTCGGGCAGTGAACGACCCAGGGCAATAGATCGGGCCGGAACACGTCGACGTACCGTCGTAGGCGAGAGTAGCGCCATCGCCCGTGACGTTTGGCATCCGGAAATCAAAATGGAAAACGCTTCCATCGGAGAGCGCCACTGTAGGAGTCACTTCCGCGATCAGTTTGAATTCACCGTTCACGTACTCGAAGATCTTCGCGTTAGCGAATTCGCCGGTGCCTTTTAACAGCTGAACCGACGAGAAGTACAGTTGACTGCCGTCGTCGTTAGTGGCAAGGTCTTGAATTTGTCCAATCGCGCCGGAGCTGGTGAGGCAAAACAACACAAGCGCGCACATCGATGCTCTATTGCCGGGTCGGTAAGTCGTAGATTTTTCGTTCGGAGAGTTCACAGCACTTCTCTGTCAAGGCCATGTCTGCATGCATCGGGCCGGACGATTCGTGTAATCTCGAAGGTTATGAAACTTGTTACGTTCCACCGCGCGGGAGCGGCGCCTGAAGCGGGAATTGTCGTTGAAAATAAAGTTCACGGGCTCGGAGCGGATATGCTGTCCGTGATCGCGGCCGGAAAGAAGCCGGCGGCGTCCGGACCAGCCTTCGAGCTGTCGCAAGTGAAGCTGCTCGCGCCGATTCCGAGACCTCCAAAGCTGATCTGCGTGGGGCTAAATTACCGCGATCATGCCATCGAGACGAAGAACGAAATCCCGGCCACCCCGACCATCTTTTGTAAATTTCCTAACGTCGTCATTGGGCCCGGGGAATCCATCGTGCTGCCGAAGGTATCGAGTAAACCGGACTACGAAGCCGAGTTCGCGTTTGTCATCGGGCCGGGTGGACGCAATATCCCGGCGTCGCGCGCGATGGAGCATGTCTTCGGCTATACCATCGTGAACGACGTGAGCGCGCGCGACTATCAGATGATGACCTCGCAGTGGATGATGGGGAAATCTTTCGACACATTCGCTCCCATGGGGCCGTGGATCGTGACTGCGGATGAGATTGCCGATCCGCATGTGCTGGACATCTGGCTGGAAGCGGGCGGGGAAAGGCTTCAGCATTCGAATACGCGGGAGCTGATCTTCAAAATCCCGGCGCTGATCGAGTTTCTTTCGAGCATCGTAACGCTGGAGCCGGGCGACGTCGTCTCCACCGGAACGCCCGCCGGAGTCGGCTTTACGCGCAAGCCGCCGCGGTTCCTCACGGCGGGGGAAGAGGTCGTGATCGGGGTTCAAGGGATCGGGGAGCTGCGAAATCCAGTCGTCGCAGAGAGTTAGGAGGCGACGGGCCGGGGACCCGGCGTACTCGGGCTAGCCTGTATCTGGCCGCATTTCTACTGTATCGAGGCGAGGCATCCACCCGGAGGTGGGTGCATCGAAACAGTAGAGGTTTCAAATGGTTATGCGGTCATGGCAAAAAGCAATTGGAAGCTTGTTCCTGGCCGGAATACTGGCTGTTCCGGTTTTTTCGGCTCCGGCGGGCAATATGGGTCCCGCACAGCCGGGAACGGTGAATTACGTTGAAGGCCAGGCCTCAATCGATTCGCAGCCGCTGAATCAGAATTCGGTCGGCACGGCTGGCCTGCAGGCTGGTCAAACGCTGGCGACTCAGAATGGCAAAGCGGAAATTCTGCTTACTCCAGGCGTGTTCCTGAGAGTTAATGGCGACACGGCGGTCCGGATGGATTCGCCTTCGCTCGAAAATACCGCGCTCACGGTGCAGAGCGGACGCGCGATGGTAGAGGCTGGGGAAATTCTTCCCGCCAATAACATCGTGATGAATGAAAACGGCGCCAGCATCCGGCTGGAGAAGAAAGGACTCTACGATTTCGACGCGAACCGCGGCTTGGTCCGCGTGTTTGACGGCGAGCTGGAAGTGACCGTCAACAATCGAAACTACCGCGTGACAAGCGGGCATGAGCTGGCGCTCAACGCGGGCGACAAGCTCAAAGCTCGCGGCTTTGACAAGAAAGCCGCCCAGGACGACTTTTATCGCTGGGCTAGCCTTCGGGCCTCCTACCTGGCCGAGGCAAACGTGGATGCAGCTCGTACGTACACGCGAGGCTACGGTTGGTATGGCGCCGGATGGTATTGGGATCCCTATTTCAGCGCCTATACGTGGATTCCGGGAGACGGACTGTTCTGGAGTCCGTTTGGCTGGGGCTTCTATTCGCCGTGGGTTGTCGGATACGCTCCGTTCTACGGATTCGGATATCGCGGCCCGTATTTCCACCACTTCGGTCCGGGCTACCGGGCTCCGGTGGCGGCTAATCGAGGATTCGCAGGCGGATTTGCCGGTTCGCGAGTGAGTCCGGGATTCCGTGGCGGCTTCTCCGGCGCGATACGCGGAGGTGGAGGTTTCCACGGAGGCGGCGGAGGACACCGCTAAAATATCGTCAGTTTCAAAACTAGCCCGTCTTGATCCGTTCAAGACGGGCTTTTTTTTGCGACGCTGGTAGGATACCCGAGTCAAGTTGAATCCCACCATCACAGCTTCTTTCTATTTCATCTGCCTGACGCTGTCGCTTGGCCAGGCTGATGCTCAAGCGTTCGAGAACTGGAATCTCTACTACCAGGCGACGTCGATTGGCCAGTATCACGGTACCTTCAATTCGCCCTATCAGGGACCGCTGAGCTTGCAGAATAATCCCGAGCGCGACGTGTCCTTGACCACGACACTGTTCCTGGGTCTGCGTCTTGAAAAGAACACCGCGCTCTATTTCGACCCGGAGATCGCCGGCGGCAAAGGGTTCAGCAACGTCGATGGGTTGGGGAATCCTCCCAATGGCGAAATTCCGCGCGTGGCCAGCGCAACGCCGAAGCCTTACCTCGCGCGGCTGTATATTGCTCACGACTTCGGATTCGGCTCGGAGAAAGAGCACGTCGAAAGCGACGAGAACCAGCTAGCCGGAGACCGCCCCGTAAATCGCTATTCGATTTATGCGGGCCGGTTCACGGTCACTGACTTTTTCGACAACAACACCTACACGCACGATCCACGGACCCAGTTCATGGCGTGGGGTGTGATGTACAACGGCGCGTGGGATTATCCGGCCGATACGCGCGGCTATACATGGGGCATCGTGCAGGAGCTTCATACGCGCGACTGGGCGTTTCGCTACGGCGCGGCAGCCGAGCCCAAGACCGCCAACGGCGGACGCTTCGACCGGCGCCTGTTTCGCGATCGCGGCGACACCTTCGAGGAGGAACGGCGTTACTCCATCCGGAAGCATGCGGGCGCCGTTCGGCTGCTCGAGTATCTGAATCATTCCAATGCGGGAAATTATGCGGAAGCTTTGCGGCTGGCCGCACAAACCGGCGGAACGCCGAATGTGGTTGCGACACGCAAACCGGGAACGCTCAAGTACGGGTTCGGCGTAAATTTGGAGCAGGAGATTACGCCCGACATCGGAGTCTTCGGAAGATTGGGATGGAACGATGGCAAGACCGAAAGCTGGGCTTTCACGGCGATAGACCGGCTGGCAACGGGCGGGGTCTCAGTGAAGGGAACGCGTTGGAGGCGCAAGAACGACGTGGCGGCGACATCCTTCACGTCGTCCGGTATTTCGGGTGTTCACGCGTCTTATCTGGCGCGCGGTGGCCTCGATTTTCTGATCGGCGACGGCAGATTGAATTATGCGCCAGAGTATGTCTGGGAGACTTACTACAGCGCTCGCCTGTTCCCCGGTTTTTACGCCACCTTTGATCTTCAACGTGACGCGAATCCCGCGTTCAATCGCGATCGAGGTCCGGTCTGGATCGAAAGCATCCGTCTGCACGTGGATTTCGGCATCAAACCGATGCAGGCAAAATAGGCGAAGGTCGCGATATCATGGGAGGTACCTCACCTGTATTTGCAGCGGCCTTGGGAGGTCGTCTAATGGTAAGACTGCAGACTCTGGATCTGCGTATCGGGGTTCGAGTCCCTGCCTCCCAGCCAAAATCGACTAACGGACCAACTCCCTCCCTCGCAGAAAAAGGGGACAGACCACTCTGTCCACGGCCATTCCGGTCGTTGGAATCAGCCTGCTGACGGCGGGGACAGAGCGGTCAGTCCCCTTTTTCCTAGCGGAACCAACTGCTGTTGCGCGCGCGATTGAAGAAGGAATCGGCTTCGGTTCCTGAGCGGTCGAAATCCGCGGCGGGCGCGGGATCGCGCAGTTGACGTTTCCGCCGGATGGAGGAGACCATCCAGCGCATGCCCTCGTAACTGCGCCAGTACAGGTTGTTCCGGTAGAAATCGCTGCGGACGCTGAGAACCTGGCGGCGCACGAAGCGTTGGAAGATATTGCCATGAATGCGCGGGACGGGCGCTTCGTCCACGTGCGCGGATCGCGGCGCCGGGCAATCGTTCAGGCGGATCACCGCCAGCCGGCCGTCGGTGTACATCAAATCCCCGGTCGCGTTTCGCGTGTTCCGCACCGCGTCCGGCCGTTGCCACCAATCCACTACGGAAGTGCAGGACGTGAATTGCAGATCGTGGGCGACCTTATCGCGCTCGTCGTCGATGTTCGAGTCGATCCGATGGGTAAACGCGCCTCCCGGCCGGAGGTACGCGAAATCCACGTCGCGCGTAGCGGCGCCGATCCATACCTGCTGGCCCTCCCACGTTTCCGGCCGTTTCCACACCCGGATATGATGCCGCTTCGACATATCGTTCAGAGTCTTTTGCCAGGACATGTCCGGGGCCTCGTTGTCCATAACCAGGGCGGACATGGGCGCCCCTCCGAAGCCGCGGCTCTCGGCCACCGCGCGCATTCCGGCGAAGATGGACTTGGCCGACGCCGGCTTGGTCTCGGTCCAGCCCGCGGACTCGAATGCAGCCGTGATTTGTTCCTGCGATCCGACGAACATCAGGTTCACCAGATCGGATGGCCGGTTCGAACTTCGCGTAGCAGCCCGGTACGGCATCCTTGCGGTCAATTGCTCCAGATCGTCGCGGTCGTCACGCGTCAGGCGGGTATCGGTCTGGTCCGATGCCGCCACGGGAGTGGACACCAACGCATCGGTCAAGGTAAGCGTGAGTTCAGCCCCGGCGGGATAAAAAATCTCGGGCTCCGGTACCTGCACAACCATCGTCTTGATGACCCAAAACGCGATGCGCGCATGCACCTCCCAACACAGCATCGTCCGGAGGTAACCGCTGAATCGATACGAGACGCTGGAGGTGGTTCGAATTCCGCGGATACTGCCGTCCTGCACCACGCGTTCGCGGCTGTTATCGACTTCCGTGACGCGCGCCGATAACGGGAGCTTTCTTCCATCCGGTAATGTGACATCCGTGAATCCCAACGCGAGCGTCGCGGTTTCGTGAAGAATTCCGAATCCAACTCGCTGCGCGCGCGTCACTATACCTGACAGTTCGCTCCCTGCGGGAATCAGCGTTTCGTCGTCGATTCGCATCGGCGCGATCAACACTGCGCTCACCGGCGATCCAACGGCGCTTCCGTAGGAGCCGACGGGAGTTGTAAGTCTGATGTGTAGCTGGGTTCCGGCAGGGGCCTGACGTAGCGCAAGCATGCTCAAACTCAGCAGCGCGTACGGCAGCATGCCCTATCATATGCGAATCAGGTCGTTGAAGCTACAGGCGTTATGTAAATATGTCTTAATCTTCTAGAGCTTTTCGCTGGGAGACGGTTAACGATTCACTGGATCCGCGAGAAGTCGATGTACCCACGCCGTGGGTCGGTACTTACCAGTTTCACCCGCAACTGGTCACCCACGTCAACGCCCTGCTGGCCCTGAACCAGCATGCCTTCCGCGGGCGGATTCAGTACCCGTACGAAAACACCCTTCGGGGTATCTCCGGTTACAACTGCATTAAAGCTCTGGCCGATGCGAGGTTGCAGTGCGACGGCGGCGATGCGTTTCCCCATCACCCTCTCCACTTTGCGCGCAGCGTCTTCCTTCAGCGTGCAGTTTTTGGCGATTGAATCCAATTGCGGATCGCTATAGGGACTGGCTTCTTTAGCTAAAAAGGATTTGATTAGCCGCTGGGTTACCAGATCGGCGAAACGGCGATTCGGTGCGGTCGAGTGCGTATAGTCTCGAACGGCCAAAGCGAAGTGGCCTTGATCCTGAACGCCGGGGCGCGAAAGCACGTATTCTCCGGGTCCCATCAGTTTGATCACGGCAAGGGACACATCGGCGTAATGATCCGGGTCGGTCTCCTTCATCCTTCGAAGAAATGCGTTCAGGGCGGCCGCGTTCGGATCGGGCGGAAGTTTTTCGCCGTATCTTTCGGCCAGGGCCACGATACGCGGCCACCGCTCGGGAGTCTTGACAATACGGCGAATCGCCGGAACACCAGCCTGTGATAGCGTCTGCGCCATGAGCTCGTTCGCGGCGATCATGAAGTCTTCGATGAGCTGCGTTGCGCGATTTCGTTTGCGAGCCTTAAGGTCGCCGACATGTCCGTCGCTGACCACAGCCTCCGCTTCGATGCGATCGAAGTCGAGCGCTCCGCGCTGATGGCGCGCCTTGCAAAGGATCTGCGCAGCTTCATCCTGGAGTTTGAGCTGCGCCTGGAGCTCGGCTGAAGCGGCCACTTTCGGAGGCGCGGGAGCCGTCCCTTCGAGCCAGGGACCGACGCCGTTATAAGTCAACTGAGCGTGATTCCGGATCAGCGCGCGATAGATCGCGGGCGAGTGCCCAGAGCCGTCGCTGGCAACCACCATTTCAACGACGACCACCGCGCGATCGCCAGTCTCGATCAGCGAAGTGAGATCGGTCGACAGCTCATCGGGCAGCATCGAAAAATTCTTGACGCCGGTGTAGACCGTGGTGGTCTGTTCGGCGGCATGTTTGTCGATGGGCGTATCGATGGCGACGGCTTCATCCACCTCGGCGACGGCAACCAGGATGCGGATTCCGCCGTCGACGCGTTCCGCTACTTCCGCCTGATCGAGGTCGCGGGACGTATCGTTGTCGATCGAGGACCACAGCATCTGCCGCAGGTCGCGCAGACCCGCGGGAAGCGGTTGGGAGCGAATCGCGGCGACTTGACTATCGGTACCGGACGGAAAATCGGGGTCGAAACCGGCGTTGACCATCTCCTGCCGGGCGGCCGCTAACAGATCGAAGTGAGCCACGTCTTATCTCACCGCGAAGCACTGAATCGCGATCTCTGTTCCGACGATTGCAGCGGCGGTCTCGGCTGGAGGGCTCGTGCGCCGGGCACACGACAACAACATGGTTGTTACAAATCCGAATTTTTTCATGACCTGCTCTTACTTTAGCGGAGTCTCTTTGGCGCTCCCGAAGTACAGGCCGTTGAATAGCAGCTTGTAGGTCGCGTGCGGCTGCGAACGGAATGCGACTTCGGGTCCGAGCAGGAACACTTTGCCCTCGCCGATGCTCGCTTCCGCTACCGCAGTGCCGCCATCGAGATACTGCTGGCCCCACGCCCATCCGCTATCGAGCGGTGTCGCGCCGGAGTACCATGCGACCGCCGACGTCCTCCTCTGCTCGGCATTGGGCTCCATCCGGAATACCGGGCTGTTGTCGAAGAATACGTCCACCTGGCTGGGCATGCCGTAGGCCAGGGGATTGGTGTTGTCGATGTTGGTCTTCAGAAGCGATCCGGGAATAAAGAATTTCTCACGCGGCAGAGCGCGATCGTGACCGTCCGGACCCTTTTCGGTCAGGTAATTCTTCACCGGCAGTCCGAGCAGCTCGCCCATGCCCGTGGAGCTTCCGATTGTGACAATCGATCCGCCGGATTCGACGAACTTCTTAAGCTGCGCCATGGTCTTGTCTTCGCTGACGCGTCCCATGCTCGGCCGATATTCGGCGGGAACGCTTTCGGGATCGATCGCGCCGCCAAACAATGCGCCGAGGCCGCCTCGTCCAGTCGCTCCGGCCCTGCGAAACGCGCCGTCGACGAAAACCAGCACGTCAAATTTACTCTTCAGCTCGCCGGCATCGAGAGTTTGAGGATAGACCACTTCAAAAGGAAATTCGTAATTCTCGAACAGCCAGCGCGTCCAGCCGGATGGCATCAGGCCTCCGTATTGGTCCACGAGACCGATGCGAATCGGCTTCAGCTTCAACGCATCGCCAGTGGGAGCTTTCGCGACGGCATAGACCGGCACACCGAACTGACGGGCGGTTTGTTCCAGAATCGGACGGGCGGCCGAGTTCGCCGGAACCCAGATGGTCCCGGTTCCCAGTTCCCGGCCATCGGCCGATTCGTTCTTCTTCAGCCAATAAACATCGGCTCCCGCTTTGAGCAGGCGGTTGATCAGCACGAAGGAGTTGTTGATCTTATGGCTGATCAGATAGCCGGCCGTTCCGGTTCCCATGATCGAACTCGGAGGGGGCGGCAGAAGTCCGGCGACTTTCGTAAACGGCCCGTCAAAGCCGTCGAGAATGCGATCGAACTGGACACCCATTTGATAGGCCAGCGTCCATCCGGTGATGTCGTACGGAGGCTTCGGAGGGCCGCCGGGATAGGCGAAATCGTTTGGGTGATCCTGCGGCTCGAACATGTCCATGATATGCGGCCGGAACGCCTGCGCCGTCTTGACTACGTACGAACCGGATGGATAATTTTTTCCGGCGACTGCAAATGACGAGGTCGCCTTCATGACCGTGATTCCGTTCTTCAGCAGCGCGTCGACGAATTCTGTTGCCGTGGCGAAGTCGGCCTGATCCGCGGGAATGATATAGCCGCGCGGATCGCGCATCTTTGGGTCGTGCAGAACAGTGTTGTAGAGTTCCGACGGAAGTGTTCGCGCGCCCAAGCCCCCCGGAAGATCGGGATTTGCCTCGGTGGCGCCGCGTCCACCCCGTCCACCACGGCCGCCTGCGGGAGCCATCTTCGCCGCGGCTGCCTCCATCGCCTCGATGCGCTTCGGCGTCGTGGTCCAGGTATCGTGGTTTCCTTTTTCGATCGAGTTCCGGCCCATCTGATAGATGTTGTACAGGAACGTTTCCCGATAGCGCGACGCGAGATCGAGAATCGCGCGGTTATTCGTGATTTCGTAATCGATCGACTGGCGATAATGCCATTTCTGGCCATTGGTGGTCGGCGCGATCGGCAGCGGCCAGTCGCCTTGCGGCAACTGCTTTTCGGGAACCAGCGCGATATCGATCGGAGTCGGATTGCCGATGATTTCGGTCAGGATTCCGATCATGTTGTGGAAGTAGGTAACGGTGCGGAGGCCGCCGTTCCACCACGTCGAATAATTCGCGCCGGTGCGCATCGCGGACCCGCCCTTGCCTTCAGCGACCAGACGGCTGTGCATCGCGGTTCCCACCATTTCGATGCCCAGCGGAATCAGTGGATCGAAATTGTAGTTGAACGGATCGCGGAACGGCGGCATGAAAATCACCGCGCCGGCGGGACCCGTCTGGTGATGGTTGTACATGATCTCGGGAAACCATTCCAGGAACAACTGACGGTTCATGTTGGTGGTTTCCTTCATCGCCGACATGTAGAAATCGCGATTGTCGTCATGGCCGACGTATTTCGCGTAGAGGCGCGGCAGGCCATTCAGGCTGCGCTTCAGCGGATCTTTTTCCCGCATGTACCAGTTCGCGCAGAACTCCTGACCATCGGGATTCGCCAGGACGTACAGGCCGATCACGTCGTCCAGGAAACGCATGGTTTCCGGATCCGTCCGGCTCGCCATCTGATAGACGGACTCCATCAATTGCTGCGATCCGACGGTTTCACTCGCGTGCAATCCGCCGTCGATCCACACCACCGCTTTTCCCTCCCGAGCCAGCGCGTGCGCTTGATCGTCGGTTAACCCTTCGGCGTGTGCAAGGCGGGATGAAATTTCCTTGTAATGATCCAGCTTCTTCATGTTCGCCGGCGAAGAGATGATCATCATGTACTGCCGGCGGCCTTCTTCCGTCGGACCAATGTCCACCAGCTTGCAGCGGTCGCACTCGGACGCGATTTTTTTCCAGTAAGCCTCCAGGTTCGTGTAGCTGGCCATCATGTAGTCATCGCCAATGTTGAACCCCAGGAACTCTTTCGGGGTCGTGATTTTTGGCGAAGGCTGGGCCGAGATGAAGGCCGGAAGAAATAAGAGCGTGAACAGGAGCAGGCGCGGGCGGAGCAGGGGAAAGTTCATGAGGAAGAGTTTAGCGCTGTTGGCGTCGAATACGCCAGCGAAACGCGCCGCGCTTGGGGAAGGAAAACACGAACACCGCGGCCGAATCAGGTCCGCTGCGGCGAGACGGAAGGGGAAGACTAGCGCTTCTCCAGACTGCTCTCGATCTCCAGCCGGGCTCTGGTTTCTTCCTCGGATTCGATCAGGTCGTCCAGGGAGCCGACGCCCGTCTTTTTTCGTTCCAGACGCTGGGCGATTTTCTCCTGCTGCTTCTCTTTCCGCGCCTGCTCTTTCTGCCGTTTCTTAAACGTCTGTGGTCCACGACCGGCCATAGTATCTCCTGAATATCACACTCACCGGAGGACTTAAATCCCCCGGCGAGGGTAGCCCTTCCCATTGCCGAAGCAAGGGGCCAACGTTAATTATCGATGAAATGGGCGCTACTTACCAGCGAGACCGGCCACCACCGCCGCCGCTGTTACCGCCGCGTCCGCGGCCGCCGCCACCACCACCGCCGCCGCGGCGATCACCGTAACCTCCGCCGCCACCGCCGGTCGGTTTCGGACGCGCCTGGTTTACGTTCATGGTCCGGCCGTTCATCTCGGTTCCGTTCAATTGTGAAATCGCAGTTTCAGCCTCGCGGCTATCCGTCATTTCGACGAATGCGAATCCACGCGGCTGCCCGGTGTCACGGTCGGTTACGATATTAACCCGCTCGACGTTGCCGTATTGCGAAAATGCCGCTAAGAGCTCGTCTTGGGTCGTCTGGTAGTTGAGGTTTCCCACGAAAATATTGGTCATGGAAAGTGGCTCCTTTTCTGGGAGAGATTGTCTTTGAGGAAACTGCGCTAAGGACCCAACTTTAGGACCAGGACGCGGCGCCAAGGCACTCGAGGTAGAGCGGATGCGGACAAAGACAGATTCAGAGTAGCACGCCTCTTTCGAGTTGTAAATAAAGATTTGTCCCCGTCCAGCGGAGCCAAATTACCAAACGAACCCACCGCGGGCGTGTAGATCGCCGACGATAACCTACTTATTATCAATAAGTTGTACGATCCCGTCCGGCGCTACAGATTCTGATCGTCCGTAACGGCTAACGCCGGAACCGCCATGTCCGGCTTCAATGGCGGCCGGCGTTTGTGCCACTCCGTCGCCTGTTCGTAAGCCTGGGCTAGCGCGAGCACCCGGCCTTCGGAGAAACGCGGACCAGCGATCATCAGACCGACCGGGAGACCTGCGGAAGTGAATCCGCACGGCACCGAAATTGCCGGAATCCCGTAGACATCGAACGGTCCTGTGTTTTCCAGTTCTGGGTTCCGAGGCTTGTCGGTTTCTTCTCTCTTAATGGACGCATCCACCGTTCTAGGCGTATGCCGTCGCGTCGGAAGGACCACGGCGTCGAAATCGGTAAAAGCATCGTCGATGGTGCGGCGGATCAGCTCCAGTTTCCAACGTGAGCGGACGTAATCGGCAGCCTTGGCATTGCCACCGTTTTGTAACGCACGGCGCGTTGGGATTTGATAACGTCCCGCCCCGTGGGTGTAGAACTCTTCGTGATAGGCGTAAGTTTCGCCGTTCAGGCTGAGATTGCCCGTAGGAGGAAGACTGACGTCCTTTACGCCCTTGGTCATCTTCGCCAGCACAGCGATCGCTTCCGTCACCGCTTTTTCTACGTCCGGGTCGAGCAGATCGAAGAACGGAGCCCGGGGAATGCCGAGCCGTAAGCCCGAGATCGGCTGCTTCATCGCGGCCACGTAATCTTCCCTGGGATGTTCGACGCTGCCGATGTCCAGCTTGTCGTAGCCCGCCATTACGGTAAGCAGCATGGCGGCGTCTTCGACCGTTCGGGTCAACGGTCCGCAGTGGTCGAGCGAATAGGTCAGCGGCACAACCCCGCGAATCGAGACCAGCCCGTACGTCGGTTTCAATCCGACCGTCGAGCAATACGAAGCCGGCGTGCGAATCGACCCGCCGGTATCGGTTCCGAGCGCGCCGAAACACAAATCGGACGCGACCGCCGCGGCCGAGCCTCCGGACGACCCGCCGGGATTTCGTTCCAGCGCCCAGGGATTACGCACCGGTCCGAAATAGCTGGTGGCGGAAGTTCCTCCGAAAGCAAACTCGTGCAGGTTGGCTTTGCCGATGAAAATCGCACCGGCAGCTTTCAATTTCTTCACGACCTCCGCGTCTTCTTTCGGAATCCGATCGTCAAACACGGCGCTGGCTGCCGTGGTTCGGACGCCGGCGGTATCGATGTTGTCCTTGAGGGCGATCGGGATACCGTGAAGGGGACCACGGAATTTTCCGGCCTTCTGTTCGGCTTCCAGCTCCTTCGCCTGTGCGAGCGCATAATCGCGCATCACGGTAATGAAGGCGTTCACCTTCGGGTTGTAGGTTTGAATGCGGACAAGGCATGCCTCGACGAGCTGCGTGGGCGTAACGGAGCGCGCATGGATACGCGCGGATGCCTCGGCCAGGCTCAGTTTAGTGAGGTCGTTACTCGAATCTTGGGACGTTTGCGGAGAGCTTTTAGAGATCTGCGCGGCGACCGCGCCGGCGACGGATATCGCGAAACCCCGCCGGGTGATGTCTTGCATAGGTTAATAGCTTACTAATTTTATTCTTCAGGCGGCGTCCGTCATCTTATCGATGACGAGACGGGCGATGCGTTCGCGATGAAACGTCGCATCGCCGAACGCGATCTCACTGGCCTTCGCGCGCCGGTAGTAAAAGTGGATGTCGTTTTCCCAGGTAAAGCCCATGCCGCCCTGCACCTGGATGCCGCGATTTCCGACCTCGCGGCAGACGTCGCTCGCATACGCCTTGGCGACGCTGACCGCCGCGCGCGCATCGGACGCGCCGTTTTCAAAAGCCCATGCCGCATAGTAAGTGGCCGAACGGGAGCTCTCCGTCCACAGAAGCATGTCGGCGCACTGATGTTGCACGGCCTGATACTGGCCGATGGGCTTGCCGAACTGCTTGCGCGTCTTGGCATACTCGACGGCGATTTCCAGAGTCCGCTGCATCACGCCGGTCATTTCGGCGCAGATCGTTACCGTGGCGATGTCCAGCGCGCGGTCCAGCGCTCGGCGCGCCGCGTCGCCTTTCGCGATAAGCTCGCCACTCGCGTGATGGAACACGACTTTGCACAGATTGCGCGTCAAATCCATGGCCGGCATCGGTGTGATTGCGGTGTTTCTGGCTTCGACACAGTAAAGCCCCAGATCGCCGCCGTCGCGGGCGGCCACAACAAATAGGTCCGCAACGCCCGCATCGGCGACGAACATCTTCTCTCCGTCGAGCGCCGGCATCTTCACAGAATCGGGGCTCCAGCTTGCGTCCGATTCCAGCAGCGCCACGGTGGCTGTGCGCGATCCGTCCGCGATTTCGGCCAAATGTTGGGTCGAGCCGGCGGCTTGAATGGCGCTTGCCGCGAACACATTCGAAAGAAAGGCACCGGGCACCAGAGCGCGTCCCATTTCCTCAGCGAGCGCGGCCAATTCCACCATGCCGAGTCCCATGCCGCCCGATTCCTCCGAAATCAGGACGCTGAGAAAGCCCTGATCCGCCATGTGCCGCCACAGCGTTTCGTCGTGAGCCGTACCGGTTTCCGAGATCCGGCGGACTTCGCTCATGGGGCACTCGGCCGCGAAGAACCTGCGTGCGTTGTTCTTCAGGATCTGTTGAGATTCGCTCAGGCCGAATTGCATGGCTAGTAGCTCTTCGGCAATCCGAGCACAAAATGCCCGATGATATTGCGCTGAATCTCGGACGTACCGGCTTCGATGGTGTTTCCGCGGCTCCGCAAGTAGCCGTAAGCCCATTGGCCGTCGTCGAACGCGTCGCAGGCGCCCTGGGCAAGCTGGCCGTACGGTCCCAGAATCTCCATCGCGACTTGCTGTAGCCGCTGGTTCAGCTCGCTCCAGAAGATTTTCTGAATCGAGCCTTCCGGCCCTGGGACTCCGGTTTCGTTGATCCTGCTGAACGCGCGCATCTGGTTGCATCGCATCACTTCGATTTCGGCATAACACTGTGCCAGCTTTTGCCGGATCACCGGGTCTTCGGTCGCAGGCCGGCCGTTCCGCTGAATCCCACGGGCGATCTCGACGAGGCGATTAAAGTTGCGCCGGTAGTTCACCTGAAGCGCGGCGCCGAACGTGCCCCGTTCATGCATCAACGTTCCCATGGCGACTTTCCAGCCGTCGTTGACTTTGCCAAGAACATTTTCAATGGGAACGCGCACGTCGCGGAAGAAGATTTCGCCAAACTCGCTTTCCCCGCTCATCTGTTTCAGGCCGCGAACCTCGACGCCCGGACTTTTCATGTCGACCAGAAGTACGGTCAGGCCCTGGTGCTTGGGCGCCGAAGGATCGGTCCGGACCACGAGCTCACACCAATCGGCGGCCCAGCCGTAACTGGTCCAGCACTTGTGCCCGTTGACGACGAAGTGGTCTCCGTCGAGTTTCCCTTCGGTCGAGAGCGACGCCAGATCGCTGCCGGCATTCGGTTCTGAAAATCCCTGGCACCAGATCTCTTCCGCGCTCAGGATTCTTTGCAGGAATCGTTGCTTTTGCGCCGCGGTGCCGAAGGCGATGATGGTCGGTCCAACCAAGCCGAGCCCGAGGACATTGGCCATCGGCGGCGCCTCCGCGCGAGCCATCTCTTCTATGAAGATCACCTGCTCCATCAGAGATGCGCCGCGGCCGCCGTATTCCTTGGGCCACGAGATACCGGCCCAGCCCGCGTCGAATAATTTCTTCTGCCAGGCGCGGAGATAGGCGAAGCGACCCTCCATCGACTCTTCCGCGTTACGGCGCTTCACCCAATCTTTAGGAACATTCGCCGTGAACCAGGCGCGCACTTCATCTCGGAACGCCAACTCCTGAGGAGTTAAGTTGAGATCCACGGGGATGTCCTTCGAAGGTCGAGTTTATCACCTTGGACACGATCCGCTTGCTGGCGCGCGCGGTTCTGTGACGGGGACTCTAGATCGGTCCTGCACTGGCGTCAGGACCCGCTCACTGGCGTTCACGGCTCGGGGCGAGTTTCTTGGTGGAGCCCGACGGGCTCTCGTACAGACTCTCCGCGCGGTTCTGTGTCGCGACCCTACATCGGTCCCGCACCACCGAGCCGCGCGCGCCAGCAAGCGGGTCTTGATGTGTCTCTCAACCTGCGGACACGGTTCAACCAGGGCTCTTGCAGAGCGCCGGGACGCGGCTGGTGGATCCCGACCTGCTCTCCTACCGATTCTCGCGCCGTCCTTAGAACGTCGAGTCGATCACTTTGGACGCGATCCGCTTGCTGGCGCGCGCGGTTCTGTGCCGGGCACCCGTACCACCGAACCGCGCGCGGTAGCGAGCGGGTCCAGACGTGTCTCCAGAGCCCCAGTCGCGGACACTATCGAGGGGCGTCGAGGCCAGTAATAGGGCTAGACGGCGAGTTCGCCTTTGTATAGCATGTCTTTCAAAACGAACTTCGCCTTGAGACTCATGCGGCCGAATTGGGTGACGAACGTCACCTCTTTGTCTTCGGGTTTCAACGCCAGCATGTCTTTCGAAAAGCCAAACCAGACTGTTCCATAGCTCGCCGATGGCGGCTGCTGTACGATTCCCGGCTGAACATCGCGCTTGGTCTTCGGCTGGAGCGCCGTCACCCCTTTGAGACGGTCGAGCGTTTCCTGAGTGGATTGCTGCGAGTTCGAATCGTCGTCCTGCGATTGCTGCCTGCGGCGGCTGCCTGTGTTCACCGGAATGCCGCTGACGCTGATCACGTAATGATCCTTAAACGCCTCAGGAAATTGCTGCGATTTGAGAGCTTCCATCACGGGTTTTGCGGTTTCCCAACGCACTGTGCCTCGGTAGTTCTGCGAGGGCATTCCTCCGCCATGGCGACCCATTCCGCCGCCGCCCATGCCCCCGCCGAGAGGACCGCCCATGCCGCCACCCATTCCACCTCCCATGCCGCCGCGTTGCCGTCCCATGCCACCGCCTTGCCCGTCCACGGCGACCGATGCAGTGACCTCTTTTGCCCAGGGGGATTTCGAGGTGAGCTGATCGATCTCCTGGCTGGACCATTCGGATGGGTCTTTCTTGTTCCAGAAATCGGAGCTGGCTGCGTAGACACGGCTCAAACTACTTACGCCGGCTGCAAGCGCCAGGATTTCCCGCCTGCTCGGTTCTCTGCGCATAGATTTCTCCTTACTGAATCGAGACGTAATCCGGCAGGGCCAAGGTTGCTTGAACAATCATGTGAACCTGCCTGTAAACCTTCTTGGCGAAATCGCGTCCTACGTCTTTCGTTTTCGGAATCGCTGTGTGCCCTTGACCGCCGCCCAGCGAAGCAGCGCGCCGGGCAACAACTTCATTCCCGCGACGATCAGCTTGTATCGCCAGCCCGGGATCACGAACAGCCTTCCCTCATCAAAGCCGCGCAGCGAATCGTTGACCACGAAATCCGCCGTCATCCAAAGAGAACTCGGGATGGCGCTGCGGTCGACGTGAAGCACGTCATGAAACTCAGACAAGGTAAACCCGGGGCACAGGGCTTGCACCTTCACCGGCGATCCCTTGGCTGCGAGTTCGATGGCGATCCCTTCGGTGAAGCTGTTCATCCACGTTTTGGTTGCGTTGTAGCTGACGCTTCCCGGCGCCTGCGAGAAGCCCGCGACCGATGCCACATTGATAATGCCCCCCACGCCGCGCGGGACAAGATTCTCAAGCGCCGCGTGCATCAGCCGCAACGTGGCCAGGACGTGGAGGCGGTGCATTTCCTCTTGACGGCGAATATCCGACTCGACGAAATAGCCGTGAGCTCCGAAGCCGGCGTTATTCACGAGAAGCCCCAAATTGGCCGATGTCCGGATGCGCTGGGCGACGGCGTCGATACCTGAATCGAGCGTCAGATCCGCGACCATGGTCTGGCCGGCCACATGATACGTATCGGCAAGCTCTGCCGCGAGGGATCGAAGACGGTCTTCACGCCGGGCGATCAGCAGCAGGTCGTAGCCTCGTGCGGCGAGTTTGCGGGCGAAGGTCGCGCCGATGCCGCTGGAGGCGCCCGTGATGACGGCTAATGGGCGATCAGGCACTTTCTTTGGCCTCAAAGCGATGTCCGCGCGCCGCCCATTCCGCCCCAGCCAGAACCAGCATCGATGCGAGGAATCCCAGGAAGATCAGGGCGACCGAATATTGGAACACGTGGTACTCGTTTTCAAGTTTCCGCTGAAACCACGGCCAAACCAGCTTATTGATGTATTTCAAGAGCTCGAGTAGGACGCCGACGCCGATCGCCGCGGCGATCACCCGGTTCATAGGAGGCCGGCCGTTCGGAAGGAAAAAATAAATCAGGAAAAGCACCAGCACGGCCATGGGGACGGCGGCGAGCTTAAAGAAAAGGCCCGGCAGCAGCGATCCGAAGACCCCTTTAAGCGAGGTCTGATTCATCGCCGTGAGCAGCATCGACAGCATTGCCAGCACGCCGCATGCGAAGACCAGGCCCAGACTGACGAGTTGGTTGCGGAAAAAGCTCCGA
This sequence comes from Bryobacteraceae bacterium, assembly GCA_035308605.1. Lineage (GTDB taxonomy): Bacteria > Acidobacteriota > Terriglobia > Bryobacterales > Bryobacteraceae > Palsa-187. The sequence continues at coordinate 54,713 of DATGGL010000073.1, read as the reverse complement.
TTCCTGGGAATGCCCCAGGCCCGATTCAGTGCGACTTCCAGCGGTTCGAAGATCCCGTTGGCGGTGAACAAGAGCAGAATCACGGACGCGATTTCAATGGACCCGTGTGGCGGCAGATTTTCGTGCTGGCCTCGGGTGTACAGAAAATTGGTGAAGGACTCCGGAAAATAGTCTTGCAGGGCGAGCTGGATGGCGGCGATCGTCGTGCGCTCATTGAGGAATCGCCGGGAGACGGACATGGTCACAATCAGGAACGGGTAAAAGGACAGCAGCACGTTCGCGGCGACCGAGAAGGCGTACACATGGACTTCGGTCTGCATCCAGTAGCGAAATGTCGGTGTGAGCGCGCGGACGAGTCCCATTTCTTCAGAAGCGTATGTACCTAGAGTAGTCTAGAGGCAGGTGCATGTCGTTCTCATTTCCACCTATGAGCTGGGCCATTCGCCGTTCGGTCTCGCGTCTCCGAAAGCGTGGCTCGTGCGCGACGGCCATCAGGTTCGCGCTGTCGACCTAACCGTCGAGCGGTTACCCGAACCGGAGATTCAACAGGCCGATCTGATCGCGTTCTATTTGCCGATGCATACCGCGACGCGGCTGGCGCTGCCGGTGATCGAGCGTGTGAGACGTCTGAATCCCACCGCCCGTCTGGCAGCTTATGGCTTGTACGCTCCCCTGAACGCCGATCTGCTGCGCGGTCTGGGCGTCGACGCGATCGCGGGCGGAGAGTTCGAAGGCGCTCTCGTTAAGCTTGCTCGCGGCGAGACCGTCGGCGAAATCTCGCTCGAACGTCTCGAATTTCTCACGCCCGATCGGAGTGATAGGGACAGCGGGTACGCTCGTCTGCATCACCTTGGTGAAAGCAAACAGGTCGCGTATACCGAGGCGTCGCGCGGATGCAAGCATCTCTGCCGTCACTGCCCGATCGTGCCGGTGTATCGGGGCCAATTTCGCGTGATTCAACGCGATGTTGTGCTCGCCGACATTCGCCAGCAGGTCGCGGCTGGAGCGCGGCACGTCACCTTCGGCGATCCGGATTTTTTCAACGGTCCGGCCCATGCCGAAAGAATCGTCAAAGCTCTACACGCCGAATTTCCGGAAGTCACTTACGACGCGACGATAAAAGTCGAGCATCTGGTGAAGCATCGCGATTTGCTCGGCGTGTTGCGCGAATCGGGTTGTGTATTGATCACCAGCGCGGTCGAATCCGTGGACGACTCGGTGCTGGCAAAGCTCGAAAAAAACCACACGCGCGACGATTTCTTCGAAGCTGTGCGTTTGACGCGTGAGGCCGGCCTGGCGCTCCAGCCGACGTTCATCGCCTTTACGCCGTGGACGACCATCGAAGGCTATCGCGAACTGCTCCGCGTAATTCGGGAGCTGGATCTGGTGGAGAACGTCGCGCCGGTGCAGCTCGCGCTGCGGTTGCTGGTGACCACCCATTCACGATTGCTGGAATTGCCGGAAGTGCAGGCCGCGATCGGTCCGTTTGATCCCAAATCTCTGGTTTATCCGTGGAAGCACGCCGATCCGGAGGTCGATTCGCTCGCCCGAAGAGTTTTCCGGCTGGTTCACGAGAAGCAGGATCGCTTGCGCAGCGAAGTTTTTGCGGAAATCGCTACGCTAGCCGGCTTAAGTCTGGAAAATTTCGATCTGGTCCCGCGCGCGGCGATTCCGTATCTGGACGAGCCCTGGTACTGTTGAGCGGAACCAACCGAGGCGCAGGTTGCGCTTCTATGAAGAAACGGGTTCTCCTGTTCGCCGCCACCACGGGTTACCAGGTCCGCTCGTTCGCCGATGCGGCGGCGCGCCTGGAAATCGATCTGGCCCTGGCCACGGATCGCTGCCATATCCTGGACGATCCGTGGGGTGACCATGCCGTGCCGGTGAGCTTCGACGATACGCCGGTGGATGTGGACGCGCTGAAGCAGCGCGGTCCGTTCGATGGCGTGGTTGCTGTCGGGGATCGGCCGGCCGTCGTGGCGGCGCAGGCGGCCTGGAGCATGGGTCTGAGATTCAGCCCGCCCGGCGCTGTTCGTGCCGCGAAGAGCAAGTTCCTGGCGCGGGAGCGCTTTAAGAAGGCCGGACTCCTGACGCCGGCGTACCGGCTGCTCGAAGACGGCGTCGAGCCAACTCGCTACCCGAGCGTCCTGAAACCGATCGGTCTATCCGCCAGCCGGGGCGTAATTCGCGTCGACAATCGCGCCGAGTTCGTGACCGCTCTCGCGCGAATCCGGGCCCTGCTCGATCACGAAACCGATCGGTCAATTCAAGTCGAAGATTTCATACCGGGGCGCGAGTTCGCACTCGAAGGATTGGTTACCGGTGGGCGGCTTCAGGTTCTGGCGCTGTTCGATAAGCCGGACCCGCTCGACGGGCCGTTTTTCGAGGAGACGATTTATTTGACACCCTCTCGTGAGCCGGCTGCCGTCCAGGACGCGATTGTTGAAACGACGCAGCGGGCGGTGGCGGCGCTCGGTTTGACCCATGGTCCGGTGCATGCCGAGATGCGGGTAAATCAAGCCGGCGTGTGGATGCTGGAAATCGCAGCGCGGCCCATCGGTGGGCTTTGTTCGCGGGTTCTCAAGTTCGACCCCGAGGCGTCCCTTGAGGAAGTGATCCTGCGCCACGCGATCGGCGAGGATGTCTCCGAATACCGTTTGGCGTCCGGGGCGCATGGCGTCATGATGATTCCCATTCCGCGGGCGGGAGTCTACACGGGCATAAACGGGCTTGACCTGGCCCGCGCAACGGCTGGCATCGAGGATGTCGTGATTTCCGCTAAGGAGGGCCAGATGATGGTCCCGCTGCCGGAAGGCGCGAGTTATTTGGGCTTTATTTTCGCTCGCGGCGGGACCTCGCAGCAGGTGGACGCGGCGTTACGCGAATGTCATTCGATGCTCGAGTTTAAATTAGTCACTTCTCTTCCCGTCGTATCATAGGAAATTGTGAATGTTTCTATTCTGGGCACCGGCTATGTCGGCCTTACGACCGGTGTTTGTCTTGCATTTCTAGGCCACAAAGTCACTTGCGCCGACGCGGACCCCCGCAAGATCGAGATGCTCGAGAACGGCGAGATACCGTTTCACGAGCCGTATCTCGCTGAATTACTCGGTGAGGCGCGGCCCAATCTTTTATTCACGACCGACTATGCGAAAGCGATCCCCGGCGCGCAGGTGATCTTTATCGCGGTCGGCACTCCTCCTGGACCGAACGGCGCGCCTGACTTGAAATATCTTCAGTCGGCCGCGCGTGGGATCGGCGAATATCTCACGGCAAGCTTCACCGTGGTCGTGAACAAGTCGACCGTGCCAATCGGCAGCGGAAACTGGGTCGGTTCGCTGGTGCGCGACGCCTACGAACAGCGCAACGGGCAGAAAGCCGACGGCCGGTTCGCGGTCGCGTCGAACCCGGAATTTCTCCGCGAAGGAAGCGCTCTGCACGACAGCCTTTATCCGGACCGGGTAGTGATCGGCACGGATGAACAGCAAACGGCGGAAGTGCTGTACACGCTGTACCGGCCGATACTCGATCAGACATTCAAGTCCCCTTCGTACCTTCCCCGACCGGAAGAATTAGGCGCGGTACCGCTGATTTCAACCGATCTTGCATCGGCGGAGTTAATCAAGTACGCTGCCAACGCGTTCCTGGCGCTAAAGATCAGCTACATCAACGAAATCGGTCTGCTGTCTGAGAAAGTCGGCGCCGATATCGTCCAGGTGGCCCGCGGAATGGGGCTGGACGCACGCATCGGCACGCGATTCCTGCAGGCCGGCATCGGTTGGGGCGGCTCGTGTTTTGGAAAAGATACCGCGGCGCTGATCGCGACGGCGGGCGAGTACGGACTGCAGATGCCCATCGTCGGCGCGGCCCGCGAAGTGAATAAACATCAGCGCGAGCGCGTGGTCGAGAAGCTTCTGGCCGAGTTGAGAATTCTGAAAGGCCGCACCATTGGCCTGCTCGGCCTGGCGTTCAAGCCGAACACGGACGACCTTCGGGAAGCGCCCGCCCTGGATATCGCCCGCAAACTGATCGAGCGTGGCGCTCGCGTGAAGGCGCACGACCCGGTCGCCATGGACCGATTCAAACGCGAGCATGGCGATATCGGTGTCACCTGCTGCGACGGTCCCGAGGAGGTGGTTCGCGATTGCGACGCCGTGGTGCTGGTCACCGAATGGCAGCAGTATCGGGAAATGGATTGGGAGCCGCTCGCGAAGCTGATGCGTTCCGCGATTGTTCTCGACGGGCGAATGGTGCTCGACCGGGCACGCGTTTCGCGCGCCGGCTTCCGCTACATCGGGTTATCTTGTTAGGGGTTATCTTTTAAGACATGCAAGTTCATCGTTGGAATCAGGTCGAAAAGGAACAGATCACGCCTAAACTGGGCCGCCAGATGATTCATGGCGAAACCATGACCATCGCGCGCCTGGAAATGAAGCAGGGATCGTTCGTCCCCGAACATAGCCACCACAACGAGCAGATCACAACGATTGAAAAAGGCCGCCTGAAGTTCGTTTTTGGCGGGAAGGAAGTGGTGATCGGCGCGGGCGAGTCCTTACAAATTCCGCCCCATCTTCCTCACTCGGCCGAAGCGCTTGAGGATTCGGTAGCGGTCGACGTCTTTTCCCCGCCGCGGGAGGACTGGATTCGCGGCGACGACGCATATCTACGAAAGTAGCGGGCGGTAAGTAGTGGGCGAAAATAGTAGGCGGTGAAGCACGTCGTTCAAATTCTGGATGGGAGCGCGCCTAAAATCAGGCTGGACCTGGCCGCTCTCGAAATCGCCACCATCCAGTTTCCGGGTCTCGAAGCCGGGCCGTTTCTGGACCGTCTGAACGAGCTCGCTTCCCAACTCGGCGACCGTCTCCGTAACTTCAACGACGGGCGGGATTTCGTCGAGACGGCGCAGCGCTATCTGTTCCAGGAACTCGGCTTTCATGGCAACGAAGAAAACTATGAGGATCCGCTGAATTGTTGCCTGAACCAGGTGCTGGAACGGCGCACCGGCATTCCGATCAGCCTGTCGGTGATGTACATGGAAATCGCCCGGCGTCTGGCGATGCCGGTTTTCGGGATCAGCCTGCCGCGCCATTTCATCATCCAGTTTGACGACGGGAATTACGACACCTACATCGATCCGTTCAACGGCGGCCGCACCATTACGCCGAAGGAGTGCTTCGCACTGGCTGGGGCTCGCGTGGCCGATCCGATGTTGTTGAGCCGTGCGTCGCCCAAGCAGATCGTGATGCGGATGCTCCAGAACCTGCAGCGGGTGTATATGCAGCGCAACGACTGGGAGCGAACCATCGAGGCGTTCGATCTCCTGATCCTGGGGACCAAGGAAAATGCGCCGGAGCGCGCGGCGCAGCACAAACTTCGCGGGCTTCTTTCGCTGGAGCTGAAACGGTTCCAGGCGGCGCGCAAGGATCTGGAAATGTATTTGAAACTTCAGCCGGAAGCGGTCGACCGGCCGGAAATCCTAAAGCAGCTTCAGGCGATTCACCGATGGCTCGCTAAGGTGAATTGAACACCGGTTCGGTGGAAGTAATGTGTTAACATTCGAAAGAATCGAGACGATACGACAATTACGCGTATGCACGATTCCTTACCAGATAGCGACGCAGTATTGGCGCAGTTTAACCGCCTTATCCAGGAGCTGCTTCGTGGAAACATGCATCGCAACACCTTCCGGCCGTGGGAGATAGAGTTGCTTCTGGATATCGAGAGCTGCAACCTGCGGGAGTCGTCCAAACGCGAGACTCTGCGGCGTTACCAAAAGGCCGTCCAACGCCATATGGATAAGGGAGCCCGTTTACCGCTGAAGTTATCCGAATATCTGGAAGCCGTCAAAACCAAGCGCAACGCGCAGGTGGCTCCGGTAGCTTCCGCTATCTAGCCGATTTCCTGCTGTTCGTATTTCGCTGCTGGTATCATGGAGTCCGAAGGAGCTTAATCTATGGGCTGCGGCGGCGGTGCGCTCGGACCGAAAGTGGAAGAAGCCAATCGCAGTGGGCGAAAAGTATTCTGCGTGAAGTTTCAACGCGAAATGCCCGGTCTGGATGAAGTTCCCTTCGACAACCACCCCCTGGGCCAGCGCATCTACGAGAATGTCTCGAAAGAAGCCTGGAAGCTGTGGCTCGAGCAGATGAAAATGATCATGAACGAGTACCGGCTGAACCTGGGGACCCAGGAAGCGCAGGAATTTCTGCTGAAGCAGATGGAAGAGTACTTCTTTGGAGAAGGTTCGTCGTTCCCGCCGGGGTATCAGCCGCCGAAAGCGAAGAACTAGCCGACCCGCTCACTGCGTTCGCGGCTCGGTGTCTGGCGCACGGAGCCACGAGCGATAGCGCGTGGGTCCCGAATACACCGCTAACGCACCACGCCAGCCATCGGACTGCTTGCCGCGGCGTAGAGTTTCCTCGGCATTCTCCCGGCGAGATACGCCAATCTCCCAGCCTGAACCGCGAGCTTCATGGCATTTGCCATAACCGCCGCGTCTTCGGCCTCGGCGATCGCTGTATTCATCAACAGGCCGTCATAGCCGAGCTCCATGGCGATGGCGGCGTCGGACGCGGTGCCGACGCCTGCATCCACGATCAGCGGGACCTCGGTGATCATTTCCCGAAGAATGCGGAGATTCGTGATGTTCTGGATACCCAGACCGCTGCCGATGGGAGCCGCCATCGGCATCACGGCCGCCGCGCCGGCGTCGATCAAACGGCGTGCATTCACCAGGTCGTCATTGGTGTACGGCAGGACTACGAAACCTTCCTTAACCAGCACACGCGTCGCTTCGAGTAGCCCCTGATTGTCCGGGAACAGAGTCCGTTCATCGCCGATCACTTCGAGCTTCACCCAATTCGAGAGTCCGACTTCCCGACCTAACCGGGCGGTTCGAATGGCTTCATCCGCCGTATAACAGGCAGCCGTGTTGGGCAACAGGAAGAATTTCGAACGATCGATGTAGTCGAGCAGCGATTCTTTCGAACGATCACTGAGATTGACGCGCCGGACGGCAACCGTGACCACCTCGGCTCCCGAGGCTTCATGGCAGCGTGCCATTTCGGGAAAGCTGCGATATTTTCCGGTGCCGACAAACAGGCGCGACTGGAAATCCCGCCCCGCGATTCTAAGCGTGTCCATAACTTCATTTTAGGATCAATCTCCTTGAGAGCAATCCGAGAGAAATTCCCAGGGGCCTCGTATCCCCAATGGCTAACACGTCTGCCCGCTCCACCCCTACTGAATTTCTTGAACTTACCGATCTATCAGGGTGAGGGAACCCGCGCCTGCATGAAGAAAAATAACTTGTACAAGCTGCTGGGGATCGCGTTTGTCGTCGCGATCATTTCCACAGGCATCTTTTACGGGCTGTTCGTGAATAAGCTGAGCAGCAACTCCGGGAATGGCAAAATGCTTGTGATCGCAGCGAAGGCTCTGAAACCCGGCACGGTAGTCCAGGCGTCCGACGTGACGCTGCTTCCGTGGCCAGGGGACCAACTGCCGAAAGGCACGTTTGGACGCGCCGATGAGGTGATCGGCAATACGGTATTCGATTGGATCGGCGAAGACGAGCCGGTGTTCGCTTCGCGTTTGGCCTCCGCCCAGAGTGGCGGCGGCTCCGGCGTACCGACTGGAATGCGAGCAGTATCCGTGCACGTGACGGATTCGACGGGTGTCATGTCGCTGCTCCGGGTCGGCCAGAAAGTGGACGTTCAGGTGGTGGTCGGCAAAGCAGACAGGGGCGATGTCGCTGTCCGGACAGCGCTCGAGAATCTGAAAGTGCTTTCCGTGACGCCGCAGACGGAGCAAAGCTCGCTAGGGCCGACGCTTCCGGTGGTCACCTTGCTTGCGAAACCATCCGAAGCCGATGTCCTGGCCGCGGCCGATTCAGGAGCGCGCGTGCGCCTGTCCCTGCGCAATCCGCTCGACGAGGATTTGCGGACGCGAGCGCCGCTGTCGCTGGGCGCGGTCATGCGCTCGAGCGGCGAATCCTCCGCGCCGAAGCGTAGCGGCAAGAGCTCAACTACCGATCAGCCCTAATCTCAGTCGAGAGATTCCATGCTGATTGTTTCCATTCTGGCTTTCTTTGTCGCGATCTTCCTGATGGCGTCCATCTCGGTGACGGTCGCCTGGATGGCGTTTCTCAAGAATGCCGCGGAAGAAAGCGACGCCGCGCGGCGCGATCAGGAAGCGGGGGACGAAGACTCGCCCCTGTTCCGAAGCCAGCGGCTGAGCACTCTCAACTTTTGGGATAGCGTACTCGCTCGCTTCGACTTCATCGAGCTCTTGAAAGAACGAATCGCCCAAGCGGACCTGGATTGGTCGGTGGGCCGGGTTACGGCCGGGATGCTGTTGTCAGGCACCATCGCGCTGGCGGTGCTTTTGAAATTTCTGGCGGGATGGGCGGCTCTTCTGGGCGCATTGCTGATTGCATCCATCCCTTACGGCTACATTCTGCATCGCCGGCAGAAACGCTTCCGGAAGTTCGCGGAGAATTTTCCGGACGTGCTCGATTCGCTCTCTCGCGCTTTGCGGGCCGGCTATCCGCTTTCGGCCTCGATGGAAATGATCTCGGCCGAGACGCTGCCGCCGGTCTCGACGGAAATGCGCAAGACGTCGGCGGAGGCCAATCTCGGGATGGGCTGGCCACAGGCGCTGGAGGATCTGGGCCGCAGAGTGCCCCTGCTCGAAGTAAATCTCTTCATCGCCGCCGTCCAACTGCACTCGCGCACCGGCGGCAAGCTGAGCGAAGTCCTGAGCGGTCTGGCGGAAAACATGCGAGAGGGGATCTCGTTGCAGGGCGAGGTGAGATCGATGGCGGCACACGGAAAGCTAACCGGTATCATCCTGACGGTTTTGCCCATCGGCATCGCGATCATGATGTTGATCGTGAGTCCCGGCTACATGCAGACGCTGTTCAACCATCCTTACGGTAAGAATCTGATCACAGCGGCAGTGGTATGCCTGGTGCTCGCGCAATTGATTATCCGGAAGATCGTGGACATCAAGGTATGACGCCCTCTCATCTGCTGATCACGTTTTTCCTGTTCACATTGGGCGCGGTCGGTGTGGCCGGATATGTCTTCGTGCTTCGTCCCTCGCGTGTGGAAGGCACCGACGGAGAGATTCCTCCCGTGGTGCGCGGTCAGCGCGAGATGCCGATGGCGCAGGCAGCCGTCGTCGACATGTTCCGTCTGATTGGCGAGGCGGTTCCCGGAGCAGAGGGACAGGCTGCTGGAGCGCGTCAGAAATTAATCGCCGCCGGTTACCGCTGGCCGTCCGCCGTATCCATCTTCCTCGGAATTAAGTCCGCCAGCGCTGTGATGTTGGCGGCGGCGTGTGCCTGGGCGGCTCTGACGTTCGGGTCCGAAACCGGCGTCGCGATTCCCATCATCTGCGGGCTCGGGTTCGGCTATATGCTGCCGGACCGTATCCTGGATCGTCTTGCGAGGCGACGCGTGGAACGGTTGCGCCGTGCGTTGCCGGCGGCGCTTGACCTGTTGGTGCTTGCCGTGGAAGCCGGCCAGGGTCTCGATGCCGCGATTCTCGACACCAGCCGCGGACTTCGCGTGACGCATCCCGATCTGGCGGCCGAATTCACCCAACTTCACCTCGAATTGAAAGCCAACACGACTCGCGCCGAAGCCCTCAAGAACTTCGCCGATCGCAGCCACGACCTGGAACTGCGCAAGTTCGCGAATCTTCTGATCGATACCGATCGTTTCGGCACCAGTCTGGGTCCGGCGCTTAAGACGCACTCGCGATATCTGCGGATTCGTTTCCGGCAAGTCGCCCAGGAGAAAGCGCGAAAAGTCGGCGTGAAGCTGATTTTTCCGGTGTTCTTCCTAATCTTCCCTTCAGTGATCCTGGTCACACTGGGACCGGCCGTCATTCTGATTTTCGGCCAGATGAAGAATCTGCTCGGCCAATAGCGGCCCGCGTGCTATCGCGCGCGGTTCCGGATATGTTTCCCAACACCCTCCAATAAGCTGCGACCACGCCCGGGCGGCGCGCATCCGAGTAATCACATGAGTCCAGTGTTGGAATCGGACTTCGCTCTCAAGGACGGGACCTCCGTGCACCTCCGCCCGATTCGCCCCGAAGACGAGGGAGCTCTTGTGGAAATCTTTAACGGGTCCAGTCCGCAGACGGTGTATCAACGTTTTTTCTCTGCCCTTCCGGAGTTGACGCCGAGCATGGCTCATCATTTGTCACACGTCAATTACAAGGACCGTTTCGCGCTCGTCGCGGAAGTGGACCGCGGGCCTGTGGGGGTCGCGCGGTACGAACGGACTGACGATCCGGGGTTGCTCGAACTCGGGCTGGTAATTATGGACGAATGGCAGAATCGCGGGCTCGGACGCATCATGCTGCGCGAGATCATGCGCGCGGCGGAGCGTAATGGCATTCATCGATTTCGCGCAGATGTTCTGGCGGACAACCGCCGCATGCAGCGTCTGATCGCGACCGAAGGCCAGATCCAGGAGCGCAAGACCGAGGCTGGCGTGACCTCCATCTTATTCAATTTAGGTCGTACCGGTACCAGCTAAACCCGGGGTACTCTTGCCGGGCCGGGGGGTGGGTCCCAGACTAAGAGACAGGAATCTGTCTCTAAAACATGGAGCGCACCGACTTCGAGCAGTGGAAAGCAAAAGAAGTAGCAAGGCTGTTGGCACTGGTCGAAACGGAGCGCCGTTATTACCAGGAGATGGTCGCCGTTCTACCGGTGCCGCTTGTGGTCCTTTCAGCCGACCGGTCCATCATTTCGGCGAACCGCGCTTTTCGCCAGACGTTCGGTGTCCGCATGGAAGAACTGCGGCGCAAGACCATCGAGCAGATGCTGCCCTACCCGCAGATCGTGGAACGAATCCGCGACGTTCACACTTCCGGGACCGCCCCGCGCGATCTTTTCATCGAAACTGAAGACCAGCGTTCTTTGCGCCTGGCCATCGTCCCGATCCGTAATTGGGATGAAGACGGTGACGCGGAAACCCTGTTGATGGTCCAGGACGTGACCGGTTTTGCCCCGGTCTCTCCGGCGAAGATATCCGCTCCCGGCGCCGCCATTCCGGCGATCGTTTGGCAGGCCGACGCCAGGACTCTGGTTTTCAAATCGGTCAGCGGCGCAGCCGAAGGCCTTCTCGGATTTCCCGCATCCCACTGGCTTGAAACGCCGCAGTATTTCAGCGAACGGATTCACGTTGACGATCGCGCTGGGACAATGGAGTTCTACCGATCGGCAATCGAACGCGGCGGGGATGCCAGCGCCGAATTCAGATCCACATCTTCCACCGGCAACGTAATCTGGTGCCGCGAGACCATTCGGGTTATCGAAGACACCGTCACCGGCGTTCTCACCGACGTCACGAAGCGCAAGCAGCTCGAACAGCAATTGCTCACCGCGGAACGATCGGACGCGTTGCAGCGGCTCTCCAGCCGCCTGGCGCACGATCTGAACAATCCGCTGATGATCATTACCGGGTACGGCGAAGAGATGCTGCATACGCTTCAGCCGGAAGATCCGCTGCGCGCCGACGTGGAGCAGATTCTGGGCGCCACGGAGCGAATTTCAGGCATCACCGGCCAGCTTCTCGGATTCACCCGGCGCCTTGCAAATCCGCCGCAGCCCGTCGATCTGGGCGCGCTGATCACCAGTCTCGAAGCGCGTCTGCCGGGCGTTGCTGGCGAATCGGTGGCGGTGGCGATCTCTCCGGCGGCCGAGCCTGTCTGGGCTTCGGCCGATGCGGCGCAACTGGAATCGATCGTGCTGGCGTTGATTGCCGCCTCGCGGGAAGACCGCGAAGGGCGATCCCGCGTCACGATCTCGGTCAGCAACGAAGCGATCTTTGAGCAGCTTTCCGCAGCCACTCTGAAAGCAGGACTTTACGCCTGCCTGACAATTCACGATGACGGTCACCCGCTGGACGCGGACAAGCGCGCGGGCATGTTCGAGTCCATCCTGGGCGCGAAAGATTCACACGCGCCGGCGATCGCTCGAGCGTACGCGACCGTGCGAGCCTGGGGTGGGGATATCGCGGTTTCGAGCGTAGGGTTCGGATACACAATCTACCTCCCGCACAGCGACCCGATTCCCACCGTCGCCAAGCCCGTTACGGAGCCCGCCGCCGAGGCGCCCGTGGAAACGCCCGTCGTGGAACCCGTCGAACAGGTTCGCGAGACGATTCTGTTGGTCGAGGACGAGGGCGGAATCAGAGCCCTGGTGCGCAAGATTCTTCGCCGCGAACGTTACAATGTGCTGGAAGCAGGCAGCGCCGAGGAAGCCCTGAGTCTCGCGCAATCGCACCCTGGCCATATCGATCTTCTGCTCACCGACGTGATGCTACCCGGTATGGGCGGCCGCGAACTGGCCGAAGGCATGCGAAAGTCGGTCGCCGATGTTAAGGTGCTCTATGTCTCCGGTTACACCGAGGACGAATCCGTCCGCGCCGGCGCGTTCCCGCCCGGCTCGAAGTTCCTGCAAAAGCCGTTCACGCTGAGCGTGCTGGTCGGCAAGGTTCGCGAAGCGCTCGACGCCGAAATCCCCGCATAGCCGTCCAGCGTTAGTCACCGGCCGCCCGGTGATACAGTAATGCGTATGCTTCGCAGCCGAACGCTGATGTGGTTCAGCATCGGACTGCTCCCCCCGTTGGGCCTGGTCCTCGTGTGGATGCGGTCGGACTGGAGCGTCCTCCGCCGCGTCTCGGGAACGCTGCTGGTCGTTGTGGTAGCGCTGGTCGAACTCTTCGAAGTCTACGGACTCCGCGTCGAATGGAATGGCGCGATGAGCGAACATCACCTTCGATTCGAGCATCGCGGCCGTCACTACACCGAACTCGAAGAAAGCCGTGCCCGCCAGCGCGAGGAGGCTCCCGCGCCAACCCCCGTTTCCGCGCCCGCGAACGAAGCCGTTCCCGCAAAAGCTCCCACTGCTACTCCCGTGAAGACAGTGCCGGTCTCTTATTGGACCGATTTCCGCGGCCCGCATCGCGACGGTGTTTACTCCCAGTCGGAAATTACGACGAATTGGCCTTCAACGGGATTGCCGCTCGTCTGGAAGCAGCCGATCGGCGGCGGATATGCCTCGTTCACAACCGGCGAAGGCCGCGCGTATACGATCGAGCAGCGTCGTGCGAAAGAAGCGGTGACTGCGTACGACATCGATACCGGCAGGGAATTGTGGGCCTTCAGCTATCCAGCGGATTTCGAAGAGGTGCTCGGCGGGCCGGGCCCGCGCGCGACGCCCGTGTATCACGATGGCTTCGTTTATTCGTTGGGCGCGAATGGCGATCTGTATTGTCTTTCGGCGAAAACGGGAAAGCCGCAATGGTCGAAGAACGTTCTTGAAGACAACGGGACGTCGAATCAGCATTGGGCCATGGCCGGCTCTCCGCTGATCGTTGACGATAAGGTGATCGTCACGCCGGGCGGGACCAACGGAAGGAGCATGGTCGCCTACAACCGCCTCACGGGCGAGCCGGTCTGGCGATCGCTCAATGACCGGGCCGGGTACACGTCGCCGATTCTCGCCACGCTCGCAGGCAAACGGCAGATCGTGTGGCTCAGCGCCCAGCGCGCCCTGGCGGTCGCGGTTGAGGATGGCAAACAGTTGTGGGATTTCGCGTATCCCGCTTCCATGGACATGAACTGCGCACAGCCCGTCGTGGTCGACGAATCCAACGTGCTGTTTTCCTCCAGTGACGCAGGCGGCGCGGTTCTGCTGGAAATTTCGAGGAATGGCGACGAGTATTCGGCGCGGCCGGTCTGGAAGACGAATCGTCTGAAGAACAAGTTCAACTCGTCGGTTCTGTATCAGGGATATGTGTACGGCTTCGACGAAGCGATCCTGGCGTGCATGGACGCCAAGACCGGCGAGCTTAAGTGGAAGGGCGGCCGTTACGGTTACGGCCAGTTGTTGCTCGCCGGAGGATATCTCGTAATCACCACGGAACAAGGCGATGTGGTGCTGGTGCGCGCGACACCGGAAGGTCACCAGGAGCTGGCCCGTTTTACGGCAATCGAAGGGCGGACGTGGAACATTCCGGCCATCGATCATGGTTTACTGTTGGTTCGCAATGCCACCGAGATGGCTTGCTTTCGAATCGGGAGGGATAGTCGATGAGATTACTGCTTACGGCGCTGGCGCTGACTGCAATGGCGTCGGCACAGGAGGCATCGGTTTCGGGAATTGGCCGGGATCAGGCGCGCTCGATGGTGATCACGAAATTCGGCATCGTCGCCGCCAGCCAGACGCTGGCGTCGCAGGCCGGTGCGCGGGTGCTGGAAGAAGGCGGAAACGCCATCGACGCCGCGATCGCCGCGAATGCAGTTCTCGGGGTGGTGGAGCCGGCGATGAATGGCATGGGCGGCGATCTGTTCGCGATCATCTACGAGGCGAAGACCGGCAAACTCTATGGTCTGAACTCGAGCGGCTGGACGCCGGCGGCGCTCACCGCGGACATGCTCACCAAGGCCGGCATCACCGACATGAATCTGGCGGGCGCGCATCGCGTAACTGTGCCGGGCGCGGTCGCCGGCTGGCAGGCGATGCGGGATAAGTTCGCAACCATGAAGTTCGACAAGCTATTGGCGCCGGCGATTTATTACGCCGAAAACGGCTATCCCGTCACCGAAATCATTTCGCAGGAATGGAACGGGTCGGAGAAGATTCGCGCGAACCAGCCGGGGTTCAAGGAAACCTACATGCCCGGCGGCCACTCTCCAAAGACCGGTGAGATTTTCAAGAATCCGGCGCTGGCCGCTTCGCTCAAATTGGTCGCCGAAAAGGGCCGCGACGGATTTTACAAAGGCGCCCTGGCCGGACGCCTGGTGAGTTTCCTAAGAGAGCAGGGCAACGTGATGTCGCTGGCGGATCTGGCCGAGTTTCAGCCGGACTGGGTCGATCCCATTTCCACGACATATCGCGGATGGCGCGTCTACGAGTTGCCGCCGAATACCCACGGAATCGCAGCGCTCGAGATGCTGAACATCATGGAAAAATACCCGCTGGCGGAATACGGCCACAACAGCACTCGCGCGCTGCACTTAACCATCGAGGCCAAGAAGCTAGCCTATGCCGACATGCTGCGTTACGTCGGCGATCCGCGATTTGGAAAAATCCCAGTGGAGCAACTGCTGTCAAAAGACTTCGCGGCGGAACGCGCGAAGCTCATTCGGGCGGATCACGCCAGTTGCGAGGTCGTTCCCGCCGAGTTGACCGATCGCGTTCGAACGGGAAACGACACGATCTACATGTCTTCGATCGATCGTGACGGCAATATCGTTTCGCTGATCCAAAGCAACTACAGCGCGTTCGGCACTGGATTGGTCGCGCCGGGGACTGGCTTTGCGCTTCACAATCGCGGCGGATTGTTCTCCGTGAAGCCAGGCCAGCCGAACACCATTGGTCCCCGCAAGCGCCCGTTGCATACGATCATTCCGGCCTTCATGGAAAAAGACTCGACGCGGATCGGCTTCGGAATCATGGGCGGATTCAACCAGGCGCAGGCGCACGCGCAGTTCGTCGCCAATATCGTCGACTTTGGAATGAACATTCAAATGGCGATGGAAGCGGCGCGCTTCACGAAGGGAACTTTCGAAGGCTGCGACGTCATGATGGAATCCCGCGTTCCGCAAAGCGTGCGCGACGAGTTGACGGCACTCGGGCACAAGATCAATCTGCGCGGATCGTTCTCGGCATCGATGGGGCGCGGCCAGGCGGTGGAACGGATCTCGACCGGCGTAAACTTCGGCGCCTCCGATCCACGCGACGATGGCGAGGCGATTCCAGAAGGCCCGCCGCTGTTCGGCCCGCGCCGCTGAAGCAGCTCAACTCGTATGCGACACCCGTTGCTGTTCCTTCTTGCCGGAGCTCTTGCCGCGCAGGAGCCGGACATCGACGCGTTGATGAAGGCGGCGCGCGAATCGTATTCGAAAGGCGATTATCCGGGGGCTCGCGAGACTCTCGAGCAGGCGTGGCAGCAGCTCCAGCAGAGCGATCCCAAAGAGCCAAAGCGCTACGACGTTCTGAAACAGTTATCCAGCGTCCTTTCCGCCGCCGGGGATTACGCGGCCGCCCAGAATTACGTGGAACTGGCGATCAACTGGCGTGAGACTGCCATCAGCCGCGACGATCCGAAGCTTCCCGACGAATGGATCGAACTTGCGACGCTCTGCCAGCGCCAGAAGGATTTTCCGCGCGCGATCGCGCTGCTGCTGCGGGCGCAGGGCGCGCATATCCGGGACAACGGTGCCGATAGCTTGCCTGTCGCGGACGATTTCAGCCGGATGGCTCTGGTTTACGCGGACGATCATAAGCCGGCTCTCGCCACTGAGCCACTCGAACGCGCGATCCAGATCCGCGAGGTAGTTCTGGGGGCGGAACATCCGGCGATTTTGGGCGAACTGGACCGGCTGGGATCGATCCTGATTAACATTCGCGACTATCCGAAGGCGGAGGCGACGTACCGCCGGGCTCTGGTGATCCGCCAGCGCCTGGTGGGCCCCAACGACCCAGGACTCATTCAATGCGTGGAAGGCCTGGCGTACGCGCTCTTTGGCCAGAAAAGGTATGAGGAAGCCGAGCCGTTCTATAAGCGCCTGCTGATGCTTTGGATCAGTTCAACCGGCGACGCGACGCATCCGATGGTCGCGTTAACGCTGGATAAGGTCGCCGTATTCTATCGCGCGCAGGGGAAATGGCCGGAGGGCACCGATGCCGCGGAGAAGGCCAATGCCCTTCGCGGATTGTTCCTGGCGAGCGGCCTGGCTCAGGAAGCGACGCAACGCGAGGCACATAGCGAAAACCGGGAGGCTATTCGGCTTTACCAGCAAGCACTGAGTGTTCTCGACGATGCCCGGCCGGAGCATACGGCGCTTCGGGACGAGATCTCCAAGGATCTTAAAGAACTGGGCGTCGACCCGAGACCGCGCAAGGCGTCGCCGAAAAAACAACCGTAACCTTCGCAGCACAGACCCGTAGGAACCGCGGACAGAGTGCTGGACGGGGTTGCGGCCTACGATTCGGCGAAGGGCCCAGCCGATGACGGCATTACGCCGGGAGTGACGTCTTCCCCAGACCGCACTCGCGATGAACGGCCCGGACCGCGGCGTCCAATCCGTCGCGATGAACCACGATCGCGATGGTCAGCTCACTCGAACCTTGCGCGATGGCGATGATGTTGATCTCCTCGCGCGAAATCGCCGTGAAGATACGGCCTGCGAGACCAGGCGTCCCGCGCATGCCTTCGCCGACTACGGCAATCAATCCGACGTTGCGATCCACGTCGACCGGTTTCAGATACCCATGGGCGAATTCGAGCGACAGGTTCTCTTCCAGATACTCGGTAACGCGTTCCAACTCGGCCTGACGGATCAGGAAACAGAAATTCTGGCGATAGCTGGAGCTGGTAATGGCTAGAACTTCCACGTTCGCCTGAGCCAAGGCTTCCAGCGACCGGGCCATTACCTTGGTACCGCTCAGTACAGAGTTGGCGGGTTCGATCGATACCAGCGCGACGTCCTTCATCGAAGTGACGGCATGCGGCCCGCCCTCGGCTTTGATACTCGGAACGATTCGCGTCCCCGGCTTTTCTGGAGCAAAGCTGTTCTTGCTCAAAACCGGGATCTTGTGCTCCACCAGCGGAGCAAGGGTTCGTGGATGCAGCACCTTCGCTCCGTTATAGGCCAATTCCGCAGCCTCGCTGTAGGTCACTTCTTCGAGCACGCGTGCGTCCGATACCAGGCGCGGATCGGCGGTCATGATGCCGTCGACATCGGTCCAGATCCACAGCTCGGTTGCGTCGAGCGCGGCAGCGACGATGGAGGCGGAGAAATCGGAACCGCCGCGGCCCAGCGTGGTGGGCCGGCCGTCCATGGTCGAGCCGTTGAAGCCGGTCATCACCGGAAGGATGCTCTTTTCAAGCAGGGGACCGATTACGGAAGCGGCCCGTTCGCGCGTCGCCTGCATCAGAGGCGTGGCATTTCCAAAAACCGCGTCGGTCGCGATGACACTGGCGCCATTGACGGCGCACGCAGGAACGCCCTCGGATTCAAGAAACTCAGCGATCATCAGCGCGGAGAGACGCTCGCCGATGGCGATGGCCTCGTCGATCGAGCGGGGCGGCCGCTCGCCCAGCATCAGACAGCCTTTGGCGATCCGCGAAAACTCGCAGAGGATGCCGTGGAGTTTGGGCAAGACTCCTTCGCGATGGCCGGGCGGCAGGAGTGAGCGGCAAGTCTCTACGTGCCGCCGGCTCAGCTTTTCGAGATTGGTATCGAGGTCGGCCTGGTCTCCGGCTTCGGCTTTCCGCAAGGAATCGAGCAGCAGATCGGTCACGCCGGACATGGCCGAGACCACGATCACAACGGGACGCTTGGCGTGTTGCTCCACCGAGAGGCGCGCGGCAACGCGAATGCGCTCGGCCGAGCCCATGCTCGTACCGCCGAATTTCATTACCAGGAGTTCGTTCATTCTTTTAAATTCGAGGGCCTCAGTTCGAAGTCCGCCGGCGGATCATTCGTAGAATGGCCTCCTCCACGTCAGAGGGTGCAAGCCGACTGGAATCAAGGTATTCCGCGTCGGGGGCCTGGGTCAATGGAGCTTCAGTACGGGAACGGTCCCGGTGGTCCCGTTCCGCGATTTCCCGGGCCACGTGATCGACGGCGGTGCCGGTTTCCCGGGCGCGGCGCTCGGCGCGAATCTCAGGTTCGGCGTCCAGGAAAATTTTGACTTGCGCGTCTGGAAATACGACGGTTCCGATATCTCGGCCCTCCATCACCACTGAGTTTACGCCTCCAATGCGGCGTTGTTCTTCCCGCATCGCCCGGCGCACGCCCGGAGCAAGTGACACTTTGGAAGCGGCGTCGGAAACCTCCGGCGCCCGGATCGCCGCGGTAACATCCTCTCCGTTGAGAAACACCGATTCTCCCGAAAACTCGATGCGAGCTTCCCGCGCAAGGCGCTCCAGACGATGCAGGTCTTCCAGGTCGATCCCCGCGCGCAGAGCCCATAGCGCGACAGCCCGGTACATCGCGCCGGTATCGATGTAGGTAAACCCGAGCTTCCCGGCAATGGATCGCGCAATGGTGCTTTTCCCGGCGCCGGCCGGACCGTCAATCGCGATGATGATTGGTTTCTGCCCAGTCGTTGCGATAGACCTTGCCTTCCTTCATCACGAATTTGACGCGCGTCAACGCGCGCACGTCCTCCAGGGGATCGCCTTCCACCGCGATCACGTCGGCGGAATGGTGGGGTTCCAGCGTGCCTGCCCTGGCTTCGATACCCAACAGCGCGGCGGCTTCGGTGGTGGCGGCGCGGATGGCTTCGATCGGTTTCATGCCCCACTCGACCATTACCGCAAATTGTTTCGCATTGTCGCCGTGTGGGTAACCGCCGGCGTCGGTTCCGAAGGCAATTCTCGCCCCCGCCAGGTACGCCTTTCGGAAATTCTGCCGCTGGAGCTTCCCGATCTGCACCTCTTTTTCGAGAGATTCAGCCAGCATGCCGACTTTGGCGCCTTCGGTCAGAATGTAGTCGTCGATATAGATGTCAAATACCAGAAACGTGCCGTGCTGTTTGGCCAGCGCGATACCTTCATCGTCGATCAGGCTCGAATGCTCGATGGAATCGATCCCGGCCCGGATGGCGTCTTTGATCGATTGCGTGCCATGCGCGTGGGCGGCAACTTTACGGCCCAGCTTGTGGGCTTCATCCGCGATCGCCTGCATTTCTTCGAGCGTGTATTGCGGTGTTCCCGGCTGGTCGCCTTTCGAGAGAACGCCCCCGGAAGCGCACACTTTGATCAGATCCGCGCCGTACTTGACGACTTCCCGCACTTTCGCGCGAGCCGCCCACGGCCCGTCCGCGACTCCGGACTCCCGGAAGTTGAATTCCGGCGCCAGCAGATTGTTGTCGCAATGTCCGCCCGTGATGCCGAGCGGAGGGCCGGAGACAAACATGCGGGGACCTTCAATGTCTCCATCGTTGATGCCGTCGCGCAGCGCCACATCGGAATAACCGGCCGCGCCGACATTCCGGACGGTCGTAAATCCGGCCTGCAGAGTCGTCCGCGCGTTCTTGACTCCTGTGACGGTGGAACGCGGCACGGAAACGGAAAGAGCCTCGTAACCGGCGTAGCGCGGATCTGAAGTCAGGTGATCGTGGACATCAATCAGACCGGGCAGACAAGCTCCCTTGGAAAGGTCTATATCCATGGAGCCATTAGGGATGGCAGCGGCAGGATCCGCCGCAACGATGTTACGGCCATCAACGACGATGACGGAATTCGCCGTCCACTTCCCGGTCCGGACATCGAGCAGTTTGCCGCAGTGGAGCGCGGTGGCTCCGGAGAGCGGGAGAAGCACTCCGGCGGCTGCCAACGTCAGGGTGAAGAGACGCAAGTTTCGACTCCGGGAGAAACTATCAGTATGGCATGACCCCCAAAGAACGCCGTCGACTGCCAAATGGCATACAAAACAGAGCGTTTCGATAGTCCTACCGGCCCCAAAATCAGTAACCTCGTTAAATTTGGTTACGCCCCTTGAACAGAGGGGTTTGGGTGCACTCCAGGACCCTCCAAAAATAACCGAACAAAGTATACTGGTAGCCTACTCGTGAGCAATATTTTCACTAACCGGATTCGTATGAAGGCGTGGGCCGCCTTCGTATGTTTGGCGTTGGCCGCAATCGCGCTCAACGGTTGCACGGGCTCGACAACGGATGCAAGCACCGGCGATGGTGGTGGAGGCAAGGGCGGCGGCAAAGGCGGTGGTGGCGGCAAAGGCGGCCGCCGAAGTCTCGAAGGCGGCGGTCCCGCGCCCGTGACGGTCGCGAAAGTGACCCAGAGGGACGTGCCGATTGAAGTCTCCGTGGTCGGAAACGTCGAGGCCTACGCGACGATTACCATCATTCCGCAGATTGGCGGCGCTCTGACCGAAGTTTATTTTCACGAAGGCGATTCCGTGAAAAAGGGCGACAAACTGTTCATGATCGATCCGCGTCCGCTTCAGGCAGCCCTCGCGCAAAGCGAGGCGAATCTGCTCCGCGACCAGGCGCTGCTGGGCCAGGCGAACGCAAATCTGGCTCGGGACACGGCGTCGGAAAAGTACGCCCGCGAGGAAGCCGGACGTTACATGAAGCTGTTCGACGAAGGAATTGTCTCCCGGGAGCAAGGCGATCAATTCCGTACGAATGCGGATACGCTGGCTCAGTCCGTTCTTGCCGATAAGGCGGCGATTGAAAGCGCCCGGGCGCAAATGGCCGCGGATCAGGCTTCGATCGACAACGCCCGGGTTCAACTCAGCTACACCACGATCACGTCGCCGATCAACGGCAAGACGGGCAATCTGATGGTGAAGCAGGGAAATGTCGTCTCCGCGAATACCACCCAACTGATCGGGATCACGCAACTGGAACCGATTTACGTGACGTTCGCCGTGCCGGAAGCCAACCTTGGCGATATCAAACGCTTCATGGCCCAGTCCAAACTGGCGGTGGTCGCCAAGACCCAGTCGGGCGACTCTTCGGAGGAGCGAGGCGAGCTCACCTTCGTCGATAACAACGTCGACATGACCACCGGCACAATCAAGCTGAAAGGGACGTTCGAAAACTCGGATCACAAGTTGTGGCCCGGACAATATGTGAACGTGACTCTCCGCCTTACTACGCGTCCGAATGCTTTGGTGGTGCCGAATCAGGCGGTCCAGAGCGGCCAGGACGGAAGCTTTGTCTACGTCGTTGACGAAAACAGCCGCGTGGCGGCGCGTCCCGTGGTCGTGGGGCCTCGCGTCGACCAGGATCTGGTCATCGACAAGGGATTGGAGCGGGATGAGACCGTGGTCACCGAGGGACAACTTCGGCTTGCGCCCGGAACTCAGGTCCAATTGCGCGATGCGGCCGGCCGCGGAGGGCGTGGACGCGATGGCGGTTCGGATACGGGTGGCAAGAATGGTCGTGAGCGCGGTGACAAAGAAAAAGGCGGGAAGGGCAGAGAGAAGACGGAAAAGACCTCCTAGCCGGAGTTCGTCGTGAATTTTTCAGAGATTTTCATTCGACGGCCGATCGCCACCAGTCTTCTGATGGCGGGAATCGCCATGTTCGGCGTGTTGGCGTATCGCTCCATGCCGGTGAGCGATGTTCCGACGGTCGATTATCCCACCATCAATGTCAGCGCCAGTTTGCCCGGCGCGGACCCGAATACGATGTCCTCGTCGGTGGCGTCGGTGCTGGAACGGCAATTCACCGGAATTGCCGGCCTGGATTCGATGACGTCGCGCAGTTCCACGGGGACCACGAACGTCAGTCTTCAGTTTTCGCTGGACCGGGAAATCGAGGGTGCCGCGGTTGACGTTCAAAGCGCGATTGCGGCGGTAACTCCGCTGCTGCCGGCGGGCATGCCGGCGCCTCCTTCCTTTCACAAGCAGAACCCGTCGGAGATGCCGATCATCTTCCTGAGTCTGGTTTCGGACACACTCCCGATGTCGACCGTCGACGAATTTGCGGAAACGCAGATTGCGCCGCGCATTTCGATGATTAACGGCGTGTCGCAGGTCCAGGTGCAGGGGCAGCAGAAATACGCGGTCCGCGTTCAGATCGATCCCGACAAGCTGGCGTCGAAGAATATCGGGCTGAACGAAATCGACAGCGCGCTGAACCAGTGGAACATCAACAGCCCGCTCGGGACGCTGTACGGTCAACGAACGGCCTTTAACATCTACGCCAACGGCCAGTTGATGAATGCCGAGCAGTTCAAGCATTTGACCGTCTCCTACGTGAACGGCCGGCCGGTTCATCTGGAAGATGTCGCCCGCGTGATCGACAGCGTGCAGGACGATAAGCAGGCGTCCTGGGTCTACACCGACGGGAAGGCGAGGCGTGCCGTCACCTTGTTCGTTCAGCGGCAGCCCGGCACCAACACGATCGAGGTAACGGATCGTGTGCGCGCCCTCTTGCCTCTCTTCAAGTCGCAGCTACCTCCGGCTCTCGAATTACTGGTTCGCGGCGACCGTTCCGCCACCATTCGCACAGCGTTCCAGGATATCCAGGCGACCATGCTGATTACGCTGGTGCTGGTTGTCGGCGTCATTTTCTTCTTTCTGCGAAATATCTCAGCGACGACCATTCCGAGTCTGGCCCTGCCCTTTACCATCCTGGGCACCTTCGCCGTGATGGCTTCCCTGGATTTCAGCCTGGACAACATGTCAATGATGGCGCTGATCCTGGCCATCGGATTCGTAGTCGACGACGCGATCGTCATGCTGGAAAATATTGTCCGGCACATCGAAATGGGAGAGGAGCCGTATGAGGCGTCTCTCAAAGGTTCGAAGGAAATCGGCTTCACCATCGTTTCGATGACGGTTTCGCTGGCGGCGGTTTTCATTCCGATTCTGTTCATGAGCGGAATCCTGGGGCGGTTGTTCCGCGAATTCGCCGTGACCATTACCGTAGCGATTATCATTTCGGGGATCGTCTCCATCACCCTCACGCCGATGCTGTGCAGCCGTTTTCTGGCCCGGCACGATCCGAACAAAAAACACAATCTGATCTATCGGGCGACGGAATGGTTCTTTAACATGCAGTTCCGGTTTTACGAGTGGACCCTTCAGCGGGCGCTCCGATACCGGATGGTGATGGCTCTGGCTTTCTTCGCGGTAATCGGATTGACGGTCTACCTGTTTAAGATCGTCCCCAAGGGATTTATCCCCGATCAGGACATCGACCAGATCAATCTGCAACTTGTGGCCGCGCAAGGGACCTCTTTTTACAAGATGGTGGATTACCAGCAGGCGGTTGCGGATATCGTGCGCAAGGATCCCAACGTGGACACCTTCATGGCGCAAGTGGGCGGCGGGTTCATGGGACAGGGCGGAAATAACGCCAACATGAACATCATTCTGAAGCCCCGTAAAGAGCGCACGCTCACGATGCAGCAGATCATGGACCGGCTGCGTCCCCAGATCGCCAGGTTCCCGGGCTTTCAGAGCTTCATGCGGATTCCGCCCACCATTAATATCGGAACGCGCGGGTCGCGGGCGGCTTACGAATTGACCATCCTGAGTCCCGATACCGAGGCGCTGGCCCGGGAATCGCAAAGATTGCAGGCCGCGGTGGAGCGGGAACGCGACCTGGTGGTCGACGTCAACTCCGATCTCCAGATTAAGAGCCCACGCGTGAATGTTGAGGTGAATCGCGACCGGGCCGCGTCCCTGGGCCTGGATATCACGTCAATCGAAGGCGCGCTATACAGCGGCTACGGTCCGAAGTGGAGCACGACCATTTACTCCGCCACCAACCAATACCAGGTGTTGATGGAGATCCAGCAAAAGTATCAGGCTTACTCGGATTATCTTTCGAAGGTTTACTTCAAAACCAGCGGCGGCAAGCTCGTGCCCTTGAGTGAAGTGGTGAAGCTGCGGGAAGACGCAATGCCGCAGACCATCAATCACACGTCCGTGCTTCCCTCGGTCACCATCTCTTTCAATCTACAGCCAGGCAAGTCCTTAGGCGAAGGCGTCGACCGTCTGACTCAGGTGGCACGCCGCACGCTTCCCGATACGATGCAGGTCAGCTTTACGGGAACCGCACAGGTCTTCCAATCTTCGTTGAAGAACCTCACGCTGCTGCTGATCGTCGCGATTGGCGTCGTGTATATCGTGCTCGGCGTCCTCTATGAAAGCTATATCCATCCGATCACGATTCTCTCCGGTCTTCCTTCGGCGGGCGTGGGCGCGCTGCTGACGCTGATCCTCTTTAAGGTCGAACTCAACATCTACTCGTTCGTCGGTCTGGTGATGCTGGTCGGTCTGGTTAAGAAGAACGCCATCATGCAGATCGATTTCGCTTTGGAGGCGGAGCGCAAGAGCAACAAGAGTCCCGCGGAAGCGATTTACGAGGGCTGCCTCATCCGGTTCCGTCCCATCATGATGACGACATGGGCTGCGCTTCTGGGTGCGGTGCCGATGGCGCTCGGTTACGGCTCCGGCGGCGAAGCGCGCCGTCCTCTCGGTCTTGCGGTCTGCGGCGGCCTGGTGGTTTCGCAGATGATGACGCTGTATTTAACGCCTGTGGTGTACACCTACATGTCCAGCGCGCTCACCTGGTGGCGACGGCGGCATCCGGAGACGATGGAAGTGGAGCCGGAACCGGGCTACGGATTTACGGACTAGCATTTACGGATTGGCAATTACGGATCAGCAATGAATTTTTCAGAAACATTTATCCGGCGCCCCATCGCGACCAGCCTTCTGATGGCTGCAATCGCGTTGTTCGGTGTCGTCGCCTATCGCGCGCTGCCGGTCAGCGATCTCCCTAACGTCGACTTCCCTACGCTCCTGATCACGGCCAGCCTCCCTGGAGCGAGCCCGGAGACCATGTCCTCCGCGGTGGCGACCCCGCTGGAAAATCAGTTCTCGACGATCGCGGGCCTGGAGCAGATGACTTCGGTGAACTCGCTCGGCTCGACGCAGGTTACCCTCGAATTCGCGCTTACGCGCAGCATGGATGGAGCCGCGGTCGACGTCCAGGCCGCCATTACCCAGGCTTCCCGGCTGCTGCCCCAAGGCATGCCGACGCCGCCTACCTTCACCAAGGTGAATCCCGCGGATCAGCCGGTGATTTATCTGGTTCTCACCTCGAAACTGGTTCCGCTGTGGACCCTGGACGAGTACGCGGAAACGCGTGTCGCGCAGAGAATTTCGATGTCCAGCGGCGTGGCGCAGGTGCAGGTGCTCGGCCAGCAGAAATATGCAGTCCACGTGCAAATGGATCCGCACGCGATGGCGTCTCACCAGGTGGGAATTAACGAAGTCGAAGCAGCGCTGAAAACCTGGAACGTGAATCTTCCCACGGGCCAGATCACCGGTCCGCAGCGTGCGTTCACGCTGCAAGCCAGCGGACAGTTGATGAGCGCCGCCCAGTATGAGCCGATGGTGGTCGCGTATCGCAATGGAGCGCCGGTACGGTTGCGAGACCTGGGATCGATCGTCGACGGCGTCCAGGATCGCTACACGGCGTCCTGGTTCTACACACGCGATGACGATGAGCGTGCCATCGTGCTCGGTATCCAGCGGCAGCCGGGTACCAACACCATCGAGGTGACCGACAACATCAAGCGCCTGCTTCCGCTGTTCCAGCAGGAGCTTCCCCAGTCGGTCCGCATGGACATTCTCTATGACCGCTCCGATACGATCCGTGAATCGTATACCGATGTCGAGTTCACCATGCTGCTGACGTTGGGCCTGGTGATCGCGGTCATCTTCCTGTTTCTGCGCAACGTTTCGGCGACTGTGATTCCGAGTCTGGCTCTTCCGTTTTCGATTATCGGCACGTTCGCCGTCATGTACCTGCTCAAGTACAGCCTGGACAACCTTTCGATGATGGCGCTGATCCTCTCCGTCGGATTCGTGGTGGACGACGCGATCGTCATGCTCGAAAACATTTTCCGGCACATGGAAATGGGGAAGAAACCGCTGATCGCTTCGCTGGTCGGATCGAAGGAAATCGGGTTCACCATCGTTTCGATGACATTGTCGCTGGCGGCCGTGTTCATCCCGGTCCTGTTCATGGGCGGCATCCTCGGGCGGCTGTTCCGCGAATTTTCCGTGACCATCTGCGTCGCCATTTTGATTTCCGGCGTTGTATCGGTGACCCTTACGCCGATGCTGTGCAGCCGCTTTCTGAGGGCCCCGGAGCACCATGAGCATGGCTGGTTCTACCGCACCACGGAGAAGTTCTTCGATGGGATGCTGCACGCCTATGACGTAACGCTAAAGCTGGTATTGCGCCATCGCCTGTTTACCATGGCGACGTTTGTCATCGTCCTGGCCGGAACAATCTGGATGTTCATGGATATCCCCAAAGGCTTTATCCCGGACCAAGACACCGACCAGATTTCGGTGATTACCGAGGCGCTCCAGGGCACTTCCTACTACCAGATGGTCGACTATCAGAAGGAAGTTGCATCCATCGTCCGCGACAATCCGAACGTAGCGGCGCTGATGTCGACCGTCGGCGGCGCAGCGGCACAAACCGTCGGCGGTCCGAATTTCGGCCAGTTGCTGGTTCGCCTGAAACCGCGCGCACAGCGCAAAGCGGGAGTGAACGAGATCATCGCGGAGTTAAAGCCGAAGCTGGAAGAAGTTCCCGGCATGAAGGTGTACCTCCAAAATCCTCCTACCATCCGCATCGGAGGTCAAGTCACCAAAAGTTTGTACCAGTTCTCGATGCAATCGCCGAACAAGCCGGAGTTGTTCGCGAGCGCGGCGAAAGTGGAAAAGTCCATCGCCGAGATCCCGGGCGTTCGCGACGTAACCAGCGATCTCGCCATCACCAGCCCGCAGGTGCAGGTGGAGATCAATCGAGACAAGGCTTCGACGCTGCAAGTAAGCGCGAATGCGATCGAAAGTGCGTTCTATGACGCCTACGGGCCCCACTGGGTCTCCACGATTTACGCGGCCATCAACGAGTATGAAGTCTTACTCGAGCTGAAACCCGAATATCAGGCCGATCCTAGGGCGCTTTCCATGTTGTACTTCAAGGGCACCACCGGCACCCTGATTCCGCTGGATACGCTGGCGAACCTGAAGACCGATGTCGGACCGCAGGCGATCAATCACAACGGCCAGTTGACGGCTGTCACGGTTTCGTTCGACCTGATGCCGGGGGTCGCGTTGGGCCAGGTGACCGACAAGATCCGAGCCATCGCCGCGCAGGAGCTTCCGAACACCATCAGCACCAGTTTCCAGGGCGCCGCGAAAGCCTTCGAAAGTTCGCTCGGGAATCTGTGGGTTCTTTTGATCATCGCGATCGTCGTGGTGTACATCGTCCTCGGAATCCTGTATGAGAGCTACATTCACCCGATCACCATTCTTTCCGGCTTGCCCTCAGCCGGATTTGGCGCCTTAATCACGCTGTATCTGTTCCACATGGATCTGAATATCTACGCTTTCGTCGGGCTGATCATGCTAATCGGAATCGTGAAGAAGAACGCCATCATGCAGATCGACTTCGCTCTCGACGCCGAACGCAACCAAGGAATGCCTCCGGAGAAAGCGATCTATGAGGGCTGCCTGATCCGTTTCCGCCCGATCATGATGACTACCATGGCGGCGCTGCTTGGCGCCGTTCCGATTGCGGTCGGCTGGGGCGCGGGCGGCGAGGCGCGCCAATCGCTCGGCCTGGTTGTGGTGGGCGGGCTGATGTTCTCGCAGTTGGTGACGCTGTACCTGACCCCGGTCTTCTACACCTACATGGCTCGCATGCAGGAATGGGTCGGACGAAACCGGAAGAAGACAGTACAGGAAACCGGCGAAATCGCCCACACACCGGCTTAATGCCGGCGCACTAGAACCATCAATCCGATCGCAGCGCCTGCATGACGTCAACGCGCGCGGCGCGGGCCGCCGGCAGGACCGAAGCGACGATCGCGGCAGCCAACAGAAGCGCGGCCGCTCCTATAACCGGCAAAGCGCCGGGCATCTGCGCATCCGCGACATAGCTCCCTCCCAGACGTGCCAGCGCGAAGCCGCAAACAGCGCCTGCGACGACTCCGGCCCCTGCCATGACGACGCCCTGGGCAAGGACGCTGGTCAGGATCTGACGCCGCTGCGACCCGATCGCCAGGCGGATACCGAACTCGCGCGTCCGGCCGCTTACCCAGAACGCAAGGACGCCGGCAACGCCGACCACCGCGATCGCCAGCGCCACCGCCGCGAAGCCGCCAAATACCAGAGTGTTCAGACGATCCGGGGCCATCACTTCGGCGCGAATGTCTTCAAGGGTCGCCGCGCGCTCTACCGGCTGGTCCACGGCCATTTCGCGGATGATGCGCGTGATCGGAGTGACCAGGGCATAGAGATCGCCATGCGCGTGGATAAAGAGCCGTCCCCCGCCGAACGCCTGTTCCAGCGGCTGATAGACGGTTTGCGCGGGACCGGGCACGATATTCTCATCATCCACATCCGCGGCGATTCCGACGATGCGGCGGGGAGTGGTGGCGACATCGATGAACTTCATCACCGGATCGGTCCACATCATGTGGTGGTTAATGGCGTCCTGGTTCGGGAACATACGCTGCGCCAGGCTCTGACTGATGATGACGACCTGTTCACTGCCCAGTCGATCCGCTTCGTTGAAATCGCGTCCGGCCAGGAGCGGAACTCCAAGGGCCGGAAAGAACCCCGGTGAGACGGAGCGGTATCGCGCCCGGGCGACGTCTTCACCCGGGGCAGGCACGTGACCGTCGACGGCAAATTCGAAAGATGGGCCGGTGCGTCCGGCATCGCGCCACGGGACAGAGCTGCCGACGGCGACGCGATCGACACCGGGGAGTTCGGAAACACGGCGGATCGTTTCTTTGTAGAAGCTCGCGATTTCACCGGGCTTCCGTCCATACGAAATCACCGGCACGTTCACGGCGAGCACGCGGCGCGTATCGAATCCGGTCTGCGTGGCCTGCAAGACGAGCAATGTCTTGAGGAGCGCGCTCGCGCCCGCCAGCAGCACGAAAGACGCGGCGATTTGGGTCACGGCGAAGATCCGCAAACGGCGGCTGGTGCCGCCGGTGATCCGCAGGCTGCCGCTGGCGAGGCCGAATCCATGCGCGGCGTCCGATGACGGGAGGCGTGGCACGAAAGCTAAGAGCACTGCCGCGGCCACCGCCAGCCCCGCGCCAACCCAGAGCATGCTCGAATCGACCGTCAGGTCCAGCGCGCGAATCGAGAAGCGGGCGGCGTAACGGGCCAGGATCGCGACCATCGGGCGCGCGCTCAGGATTCCCAGCGCCGCGCCCGCGACGCACAGCAGCAGGCTCTCGGCGAGCAGCGTCCGGCGCAGCGCGGCGGTACTGGCGCCCAACGCAGCCCGAATCCCCAGCTCGCCCTCCCGCCGGACCGAGCGCGCCAGAATCAGATTCGCGACGTTCGAGCATGCGATTACAAAAATCAACACCGAGGCCGCGAGCAGCACCCAAAGAACGGTTCGCGCGCGCGAAGTGATCTGGTCACGCAACCGGACCGCTTCGATCCGAAAATCCGCTTTGGCCGAATAAGCTTCGGGATGCGCTTTCACCATGGCCCCATGGACCGTGCGCAGCTCGGCGCGCGCCTGTTCGAGATCCACGCCGGGCGCCAGCCGTCCGAACAACTCGGTCATCCGGTGAACCCGCCCTGTCACCATGGTCGCCGACATATGGTGGGGACTCGTCACAATGTTGGCAATGATTTCGGTCTCCGCCGGATACGGGACGGATGGTTCCAGCACGCCGACAATCGTTGCCGTTCGCGAACCGAGCCGGACCGTCTTACCCAGCACCGAGGGATCGTTCTTGAGAGAATCCGTCCAAAAGCGATACGTGAGGACCATCGCGCCGGCGGCGCTGGGGCCGTCATCCCGCTTGTCGATCAAACGTCCCA
Source organism: Bryobacteraceae bacterium (assembly GCA_035308605.1). Lineage (GTDB taxonomy): Bacteria > Acidobacteriota > Terriglobia > Bryobacterales > Bryobacteraceae > Palsa-187. The sequence goes on along the minus strand of DATGGL010000073.1, from coordinate 24,308 downwards.
GCACCGGATGCAGCCCCATCACGTCGAAGTACGATCCGCTGACCACGCCCGCCCGAACTTCCCGCGGTTCGCCGAGCCCGATCATTGTAAAGCCGATGGTCGAGAAGTCGCCGAACGCGGTCAGAGTTTTGATACTGGCCTTTAGATCGTCGATTTCCGGAACCGAGAATGCCGCGTTGTCCGCGCCGATTCCCTGGGCGGTCTGGCGGATGTAAATCAGCCGCTCCTCATCCCGATTCACCAGCGGCCGCAGAAGGACGCCGCGGACCAATGTGAAGATCGCCGCGTTGGCTCCTATGCCGAGCGCGAGCGTCAACACCACAGTAACGGTCAGGCCCTTGGCGCGAGCCAGCGAGCGGGCGGCAAATTTCAAATCTTGCCAGAAGGTCGCAATGGAATCGGTCACGATAGCTCCTCCTCTGCTGATAGAGACACTATATACGCATGGAAACGGTCGAGCGTGCTGGTCCAGCCGGTGTAATGTCCGTCGCGAGACTGCACCGCTTTGAAGCCGGTCTGATGAAGCGTCAGCTCGGTCTTCCCGCCAAGATCGGCGAGCGTGATGGTCACCACCGTTTCCGGGCCTGGCTGTTTTCGATCGTCCAGCCAGACGTGAGTGAAGACCAGACGCTCCGGGTCGACAACCTCGCGATACACGCCCTGCAGCCAGTGATCAACGCCTTCCGGCGAGCGCATGCAGAGCCGGTAAGCGCCGCCGGGACGAAGGTCGACGTCGTGAGAGCTTACCGTAAATCCTTCTGGCGCGCCCTGCCAGCGCGCCAGATGCTCGGGTTTGGTCCAGGCGTCGAAGACAAGCTGGCGCGGCGCGTCGAAAACGCGCTTTATCAGCAACTCGTTAGTTGTGGCGGTGCTTGCGGGCATTCTTTTTGTCCTTCATCTGCGACTCGCGCATCTGCAACTCGCGCAGATATTGATCCAGACGGCCGAGGCTCTCTTCCCAGAAACGGCGGTAGTGGTCGAGCCAGCCGGCGACATCCCGCAGCGGACCAGGTTCCAGGCGGCAGGGCCTCCATTGAGCCTCGCGGCTGCGAGCAATCAGGCCCGCACGTTCCAAGACTTTGAGATGCTTGGAAATCGCCGGCATACTCATCTCGAAGGGTTCCGCGAGTTCGGTGACGGAAGCCTCGCCTGAGGAAAGACGCGCCAGAATCGCGCGGCGCGTGGGATCGGCGAGAGCAGCGAAAGTATTGCTCAGATGATCTGGCGTCATGAGAAATAAACTAGTTGGTTAAATAACCAACTAGTAAAATATACTCTCAACCTTCCCGGGCTGTCAAGGGATCTAGACGAAGTCCGCGTCAGAATCGTTAGCAGTGAACGTCAGGCGTAAGCGGAGGTGTTCGTCGTCTTCCGGCCAGCCCGTTCCCGCGTGATGCGGTCCAGATAGCCGCTCGATCGGAACGCGTCCATCGGTTCGGGCGCCAGACCCTTCGATGTTCTCCATTCGCGGATGGCCGGGCGGACATCGGTCGCGAATGCGTCCTGAAGACAGGATTCTGCGCGCACCAGATCGCTGGACGTCTGTGCCTGCGCGAGGCGCGGATAGTCCACCAGCGCAGCCTTGGCGAACAATTCCTGCGCCATGGTAACGGTCTGGATCATAGCCTCAATCTTGCCTTTCAGGTTATGGCTCTGGTCGATCATGTAGGCGATGTCCGCGCGGGCGCCGGTTTGCCACTCGAAGAATCCGATCTCGTGAAAAATCCGGAACACCTGATAGGGATCGATGGAACCGAGCGTGAGATCGTCGTCCGCATAACGCCGGTCGTTGAAATGGAACCCGCCCAGCATGTTCTCGGAAAGCAGCCATGCCACGATCTGTTCGATATTCTGCGACGTGTAATGATGGCCGGTATCCACCAGAACCTTCGCCTGCGGCCCCGCCGCGCGAGCCAGGTGCATCGCCATGCCCCAGTCCGCGATGTCGGTGTGATAAAACGCCGGCTCGAAGGGTTTGTATTCGACTAAGATCCGCTGATGGGAAGCCAGTTGGTTGTGCACGTTGCGAAGGCCCTGTTCGAACCACTGCTTTCGCTGGCGGATGTTGGCCGTCCCCGGATAATTGGAACCGTCCGCGAACCAGAACGAAATATCCCGGCTTCCCAGGCGTTTCGCGATGTCGACGCTGTCTTTGCTATGGGCGATGGCGAGTTCCCGAACCGCGGCGTCCGGATTCCCGAAGGACCCGTGTTTGTACTCCTGATTCTGAAAAAGGTTCGGATTGATCGAGCCGGGCCGCACGTTGTGCCGTTCCGCTAATGCAGCAACCTCCGCCGTGCTGCCGGCGCCATGAACGAAATCCCATTGAACATGAAGCGCGATGGTCGGGCAGACGCCGGTGAGCTTGTGTACTTCGGCAGCGTCGGCGATCTTTTCCCCGATGGTCGAGGCCGCCGCGGGCTGGAGATACTTGCCGAACCGTGTCCCCGTATCGGCGAAGCCCCACGACGGCAACTCGATGCGAAACTCTTCAAGAGCGGAAAATACTTTGTCCATGCGAAAATCCAGTCTACACATTTGGTGTTGAGATAAACTGATCGGGTTACGTGATCAAACACTATCTGGCTTTCGACCTGGGCGCCGAGAGCGGGCGGGCCATTCTCGGCAGGTTTGACGCCGGACTGCTCACCTTGCAGGAGCTCCGCCGATTCCCGAATGAGCCCGTTCGCACCGGCGGATCGCTTCACTGGGATGTCCAGCGCCTGTGGCTCGAGATGCAGCGGGCTCTCGATGAATCGCTACCCCGGCTCGACAGCATTGGCGTGGATACGTGGGGCGTCGACTACGCGCTGATCGGCGAAAACGGAAGCCTGCTCGAAAATCCCTATCATTATCGCGATTGCCGCACGGACGGAATCATGGATACGGTGCTCGAAAAAGTTTCGCGGGAGCGGATCTATTCGATCACCGGCGTCCAGTTCATGCAGATCAACACTCTGTATCAGCTCTTCGCCGCATGCCGGTCCTCTCCGAGATTAATCGAGGCCGCTGACGCCGTTGTGACGATTCCGGATCTGCTCAACTACTGGCTTACCGGCAATCTGTGCCCGGAATATACGAACGCGACCACAACCCAGCTTGTCGACGCGAGGTCTCGCGTATGGTCGGCGGAATTAATCGAAGAACTCGGATTGCCTCTGCGACTGTTCCGCCCGCTGGTCGAACCTGGAACAAGGATCGGCACGCTGCTGGGCAAGGAGACGCCGGTGATCGCACCCGCCTGCCACGACACCGGTTCCGCGGTTGCCTCCATCTCGATGTCGCGTGAGAGCGCGTTTTTGAGTTCCGGGACCTGGTCGTTATTAGGCGCGGAGATGCCTGCGCCCGTGATTACGCCAAAGGCCCGCGACTTGAACTTCACTAACGAAGGCGGAGTGTGCGGAACCGTGCGCGTGTTGAAGAACATCGCGGGGTTGTGGCTGCTGCAATCGTGCCGTCGATGCTGGAAGGAAGGCTTTTCCTACGGCGAGTTGTTGGCCGCCGCGAACGATCCCCGTAACGCCTTCCGGTCTATCGTCGATCCTGACCATTCGTCATTCCTCCATCCGGAAAACATGGTGGACGCGATTGCCGATTATTGCCGGAATACCGGCCAGCCTGTTCCCGCCGATCCTCCGGGCTGCACGCGGGCGATCCTCGAAAGCCTCGCCCTCAAGTATCGATCGGTGCTGGAATCGCTGGAAGAGATCACCGGAATTCATTTTCAAGAAATCCGGATCGTCGGAGGCGGCTCACGGAATCGCCTGCTGAATCAGTTTACGGCGGATGCCACCGGGCGTCCGGTAGTGGCGGGGCCGGTTGAGGCGACGGCTCTTGGTAATATCGCTATGCAGATGCTCGCTACCGGAGCGGTCGGCTCGCTTCAGGAAGCTCGCGCGGTGATCGACCGCTCGTTTCCGACCGAGCGGTTTGAGCCGCTATCCGCCGATCGTTGGGATGCGCCGTACCGGCGTTTTCAGGAATATTCTCGGGACTGTTCAATGGAAAGGTAGCCATGAAACGAAGACAGTTTGTCGGTTCGATGTTCGCTCTGCCGTTAGCGGCGCAGCAATACGTTCCACAACAAAGCGATCGGCCGGAGGTCTTAACCGGCGATGAAACCGGGTTCAAGCCCATCTTCGACGGCAAGACGCTCGATGGATGGGAGGGCGATCCGAAATACTGGCGTGTGGAGAACGGCTCCCTGGTCGGCGAAATCACTCCGGATACGCTGATCAAGAGCAACACGTTCATCATCTGGCGCGGAGGTTCGCCCAAAGACTTCGAGCTGAAAGCGGATTACCGGATGACCTCCGGCGGGAATAGCGGAATCAACTATCGCAGCGTGGTGGTGCCGGACACCGTGACACCGTCGAACAAATTCGCGATGCGCGGCTACCAGGCCGATATCGATGGAGCGAATCGCTACACCGGACAGAACTATGAAGAAAAAGGGCGGCTATTCCTGGCTACGCGCGGAGTCATGACGCACGTGACCGGTGTTCGGAAACCCGTTGTCCTCTCGACGATCGGAGATTCCGACGCTTTGAAAGCGTTCATCACCAACGATTGGAACTCGTACCACCTGATCATCCGCGGCAACGTCCTGGTCCACATTCTGAATGGGCGCCTGATGTGCGTCGTGATCGATGACGATCCAGTGGGCCGGAAGATGGAAGGCCTGATCGGCGTCCAAGTGCACGTAGGTGGGCCGATGAAAGTGGAATACAAGAATTTCCGGCTCAAGATGCTTGCGTGACACGTCACGACCCGCTTAATGCGTGCGCGGTTCAGTGGCCACCCAGGCATCATTGACATTACTCTGCGCGTGCGGCAGCACTGAGCCATGAGCGTCAGCGAGTGGGTTCCGACGGCAGTCTGCCTAGAAGTCCAAACGATCAATATTCTGTTTATTTATGATCAACGGCGATCCGAGAATAATTTCGGTGCCGCGAATTTCGAGAGTTCCCAGCCTGCCTCCCTGAATGGAGGTCGACCCTGCCGGGAGCTTGTTCTGCGCAAGCTGCGAACCAGCATAGACAGTCAGATACCCGAGGTCATGCGTACTCCACAGCACTACGGTCTGTACAATTCCGTCGTGCACATATGGCTTGCAAATGCTCGGCAAGGACAGTCCGATCACGTCGACATCCTTGCGGCCCGCCTGACGCACCGCTTCGGCTGCGCCAGGAACCGCGGGAGCCGAGATCGCCATCACCAGCTTCATCTGCGGATAGACCTTCAGTAGCGTCTGCGTTTGCGAAAAAGCCTTGTCGCGGTCGTCGTCGCTGGGCTGGATCGTAATCAGCTTCAACCCGGAGTGTTTTTCGGCCACGCGCTTCTTGATGAATGCGATCCATTCATTTTGATTCGCGGCGCTCAGCGCGCCCGTGATGATGGCGAAGTCGCCCTTGCCGCCCAACAGCCGGGCCGCTTCGTCCGTGAGCGTATTGGCGATTCCCTCAGGCGTGGCCTGATTGACGAAATAGTCGCGCGCGTCCGGCTCGGCGTCGGCATCCCAGGTCAACACGTGAATGCCCCGCTGGCGGGCTTTGCGAAGAACCGTGGAAATCCCGGCTTTGTTCTCCACGGCCACAGCGATCACGTCCACCTGCCGCGTGATCCAATTCTCCACCAGCTCATTCTGCTTGGCGGCTTCAAGGCTTGTAGGACCGTCCCAAATCAACTCCACGCCCAGTTCGCGAGCGGCGTCTTCGGCTCCCGAACGCACGCTCACGAAGTACGGGTCGCCCTTCGCCTTCGGCATCACCGCGATCACCGGCCGATGTGCGCCAGCGCTCGTGCCAGTCGAAGGCGCGTTCGAGCGGCCGAGCGAATGCACCAGCCACACATTCGTTCCGGCGACGATCAGCGAACCGGCCAACACCGACGCACACAGGATCGCGACCTGGCTGTTCTTCACGGAATCAGGCTCCTCGATTAGTTTCGCACTTGATCTTGAGACGGTGCGCCAACGATCTAAGCCGATGGTCGCGATGAGCAACACCCCTGTCAGGACGCCGGTCAGCTCGGACGGCAGCGCGGCGAGATGCAGACCGTTCTGTAACACGGAGAGCGCGAAGAGGCCGAATACGGTGCCCCAGATGGTCCCGCGTCCTCCGAACACCGAGGTTCCGCCGAGCACCACCGCCGTAATCGCATCCAGCTCATATCCTGTCCCCACGTCGGATTTCGCCTGGCCGAGATGCGCGACATACACGATCGCGGCGACGCTGGCGACCACACCGGATAAGAGATAAACCAGCGCGATTCGCCGCGGCACTGGAATCCCGGCGTACCGCGCTCCCGCTGCGGTGAAGCCGATCGCGTAAATGCCGCGGCCGATGACCGAGCGATGCAACAGGACGGCATAGAGCGCCAGAATCGGCAGAAAGATCGCGAGTTGCACCGGAATCGCGCCGCCGAAATACCCCTGGCCGAGAAACAGGAACGACTTCGGGAAATCCGCATAGTTCACAGCGCCGTGCGTGATCCCTTCGGCGATGCCACGGAACATGGAGAAGGTTCCCAGCGTCACGATCAGAGGCGGAAGATTCAGGCGCGAGATCGCCAGGGCGTTCAGTCCACCGCCCGCGCATCCCGCGAGCAGCGCGGCGGCAGCCGCAGCCCAAATGGGAAAGTGCCAGTCCACCGATGCCGTTCCAAACACCACCGCTGCCAGCCCCATCATGGAGCCGACCGAAAGATCGATGCCACCGGTGATGATTACGGGCGTCATCGCCACGGCAAGCAGCCCGAGTTCAACGCTAAAGCGGATGACCTCGAAGAAGTTGTTCCAGGTGAAGAAATTTTCCGCGATGACGGAGAAGACCGCGACCTCCGCGACTAACGCCAGCAGAAGAATCCATTCGCCGTTCGGGAACAGCCTCTCGCGCCAGGGTCTACGCACGGCTGGTCGCAAGATTGTGTCCGTGATGTTTTGGGCGCGCACGCAGGCCGTCGAGGGCGACCGCCGCCAGGATAATCGCGCCTTGCACCGCACGCTCCCAGTAGGCGCTTATGCCGAGAAACGTGAGCGCCGGACCGATTGCGCCCAGCAGAATCACGCCGAGAAGCGTCCCGGTCACACTGCCCGATCCGCCGGTAATCGCCGCCCCGCCGACAACCACCGACGCAATCACTTTCAGCTCCAGCCCGAGGCCCGCGTTACTCGGGATCTGATTAAATCGCACCGAATTGAGCGCCGCCGCCAAGCCGGTCAGGCCGCCTGTAAGAACGAATGCCGTAAATGTCACGAGCGAGGTTCGAATTCCAGCCAGACGAGCGCCCTCCTGATTTGAGCCAGTCGCATAGACGGCCCTCCCCGCCGCGAGATTGCGCAAGCTCCACGCGATGGCGATTACAAGAATCGCGGCGACCAGAAACATCACAAACGGATAGGTCGATTGAGATAATCCCATCCATTGAAAGCCGGCTGGCAAGTCCTGAACCCAGGCGCCCTGCGTCGCCCACCGAAGCCCATCCCGCAGAGCGACCATCGTCGCGAGCGTGACCACAATTGAGGGGATCCGCAAGTATGCGACCAATGCGCCGTTGAGCGCGCCGAGAGCCATCCCGGCCAGGCAAGCTCCCAACGCCGCAACGGACGCCGGCAATCCGGCTTTCGCAAGCACGCCCGCGACCACCCCGCACACCGCGAACATCGAACCTACGGAGATATCGATCTGGCCGGTCAGGATCACCAGCGTCATTCCAAGCGCGACGATCAGCACCGGCACGTTGGCCAGGAATAGATCGGACAGATTCTCGCGCGAGAAGTATCCCGGCGCGGACAGGGAGAGCACAATCGAAAGCGTCAGAATTGCGGCGGCGACTGAGATTTCGCGGCCCCGATGTTTCATTTAGTTGAGATGCCCGTCTGGAACATGCCCAAGGGCAAGGGAGAGAATCTTCGGCTGTGTGGCCTCTTCACGAGACAGGATGCCGGCGATGGTTCCCTGATGCATCACGGCGATCCGATCGCTCATCCCCAGGATCTCCGGCAGTTCCGAAGAGATCATGATAATCGCAAGTCCGCGCGCTGCCAAATCCATCATTAGGGCGTGAATCTCGGACTTTGAGCCGACGTCGACTCCTTGCGTGGGCTCGTCCAGGATCAGGACCTTCGGCTCGATTGCGAGCCATCGGCAAAGCGCCACCTTTTGTTGATTGCCGCCGGACAGTGCGCCGGTTTCGCTGTGGATCGATGGCGCCTTGATTCGCAATCGATCAAAGTAGCCCGACGCGAGCGCGCATTCCTGCCCGGCATCGATCATGCCGTACCGCGAGACGCGATTCAGGGTGGCGAGACTGGCGTTGGATGAGATCGGCAGTTCGAGGATCACGCCGTGCCTGCGCCGGTCCTCTGGAACGTACCCAACTCCCAAGCGAATCGCCCGTGCCGGAGACGAGACTCGCGCCAGCACGCCGCCTATGGCGATTTCGCCGCTGTCGGCGGGCATCAGTCCGAAAATCGTTTCCGCCAGCTCCGTGCGCCCCGATCCGACCAACCCGGCGATCCCGAGGATTTCACCGCTTCTTACAGAGAGCGAAATGTTGCGCAAACCAGCGGCGCGGTTGCACACGTTGCGAAGCTCGATGGCGACGTGTCCCTTCGCCACCTCGCGTTTCGGATAGACCGAGGCGATCTCGCGCCCCACCATCATTTCGATCAGCGCGGCCTTATCAATTTGTTCGCGCGGCCGGGTTGCGACGGTTTCGCCGTCACGCAGAACGGTCACGCGGTCGGCGACGGTCGAGATCTCTTCCAGCCGGTGCGAAATGTAAACCACCCCCGCGCCTTCGCCGCGCAAGCGCGAAATGATCTGGAACAGGTTGTCGACCTCGCGATCGGTGAGCGACGCGGTCGGTTCATCCATGATCAGGATCTTCGCTTCGGCTCCGATCGCTCTCGCAATCTCAACGATCTGCTGTTCGGGCATGCTCAACGTCGACACTCGCCGATGGGGATCAATCGAGGCCCCGATGCGCTCGATGAGTTCGATCGCGCGGCGGTTGCGTTCCTTCCAGTTCACTCGACGCCACGCGCTTCCGGCTTCCAATGCCAGAGCTATGTTCTCGGCGACGCTGAGATCCGGGAACATGGACGGCTGCTGATAGATGGCGGCGATCCCCAGGGATTTCGCGATCGCCGGATTATTATGCAGCACCGGCGTGCCTCGAACTTCCAGCGTTCCCGAATCGGCCGTCACCGCGCCCGTGATGGTCTTGATCAGCGTTGATTTGCCCGCGCCATTTTCCCCGACCAGCGCGTGAACGTCTCCTTCGAGCAGTTCGAACGAGACGCTCTTCAGCGCCTGAACCCCTGAAAAGGACTTGCTGATCGAACTGGCTCTAAGAAGGGGAACAATCATTAACGCAAGAACGCATCCTGCAACCCGCCATCCACCGGGATGATATGGCCGGTGGTCTTGGCGCTCTCATCGCCCGCCAGCCAGACGATGGCGCGAGCGCAGTCCTGCGGGAGGATCGGCTTGCGTGTCAACGTCCGCTGCGCGTAGAAATCGGCGAGCTTCGATCGCAGCTCTTCGGTGGACTCGGATTCGGAAAACACGATCTTGTACTTCTGGAGCGAATGGATCACGCGGTCCCGTGGAAACATCGTCGACCCTGCGACCACCGTCGCGGGGGCGATCCCGTTCACGCGCACGCGCGGGCTCAGCCCCAGCGCGAGTTCGCGAATCAGGTGATTCAGCGCGGTCTTGCTGGTGTCGTACGCCTCCGTGCCTTTCTTTGAAACCAGCGCGTTTGCCGAACTGGTGAGCACCATGGCCGCGGGAAGATTCTGGTCCCGGAATACCCAGTCGGTCTCATCCGCAAGAAGATAATTGCCAGTCACGTTGATCGCGAATGTCTTCGACCATTGCGCGGGCGTCACCTTGCCATCCGCGCCCGGAACCGGATAAATCGCGGCAGTGTTGATCACGCAGTCGATCCCGCCGAACTGGAGAATCGTGAAGCGGACGGCCTCGGCCAGGCTTTCTGCAGAGCCAAGATCGACGACCGTGCTTGCGACCGCATCGGACGTGGCAAGTTTCGCGGCATCAACGGCAGCCGCCTTCGAGCTTTCTCCGTCCAGATCCGCGACCACCACGTGCGCTCCCTTGCGGGCCAGAAGCAGCGCAGCCTCGCGGCCTACGCCGTTCCCTCCGCCGACCACCAGCGCGATCTTGCGGCTGAATTCCGCCTCCGGAGGCATGCGCTGCAGCTTGGCCTCTTCGAGCGCCCAGTATTCGATTCGAAAAGCCTCCGAGCGCGGAAGCGCGACATAGTTGTGGAAGAAGTGAAATTCTTCCGAGTGCTCCGCGCGCCGGGCCTGCGCCAGCGGATGACTCACCGCGCCGTCCTCGAGCGCATTGGCCCCCGCCATCACATGAATGGCATTGATGAAAAACTCCGTCGTGATGCGAGCTTCCTTCTTGTTCTTGCCGAAGCCGAACAGGCCGATTCCTGGAACAATGACCACGGATGGATTCGAATCGCGCAGCTTCGGAGAATCTGGCGTGGCCCAGGCATCGTAGTACTTCCTATATTCGGCACGATACGCGACGGCCTGTTCGGAAATGCGCCCCTTAAGCGCGTTGAGATCTTTGCCGTCCCATTCGACGAACATCGGGCAGATTCGGGTGCGCAGAAAATGATCCGGGCAGCTCGTGCCCAAAACACCCAGCTCTTTCGACCACTTCGATCCTGCGAATGCGAGCGCGTCTTCATCGTCCGTATAGTGCGCGATCACACGTCGGTTCGACGACATCGCGCCGCGCAGCGCAGGCAGAATCTGAGCGGCCAGTTCCCGGCGATTCGGAAGCGGCGGATGTTCCACGCCCCCGAAACGCGTCCCCTTTTTCTTCTCGTGCCGGGCGATGAATTCACCCATCTGATCGATGGTCCGGATGCTGCTCAAATAGCATTCGCGCTGCGTGCTGCCCCACGTAAAGAGACCATGGCTGCCCAGGATCAATCCATCGCAGCCCGGATGATCCTTCACGGCTTTCTCGATCATCAGAGCCAGCTCAAATCCCGGGCGCTGCCAGGGCACCCAGATGATCTTGCGGTCGAAGGTGCGATTAAACTCGTCGAGCTTCTGCTTGCCGTTCGCGCTCGCCGCCAGCGCGATCGCCCAATCCGGATGCAGATGATCGACGTGAGGAAACGGCAGGAACGCATGCAGCGGCGTATCGATGGACGCGGCCACGCGGTTCTCGCCGAACGCGGACAGCGGATAATATCCGACCATCTCGTCCTCGTGCGCTTCGCCGCGATAAATTTCCTTGAGCTGCTCCAGGCGATCCAGATAGACCAATGCGAAGCCCGAATCCTGGATCGAGCCAAGGTCCCCGCCGCTGCCCTTCACGGCGAGCACGCGCACCGGCTTCCCGGTGAACGGATCCGGCAGTTCAATCTTCGAGCTGGTATTGCCGCCGCCGAAATTGGTAATCCGCAGATCGGCGCCCAGCAGGTTCGAACGATAGCGCAGCAGAGACAGTGCATTTCCCGCAAGCAGGTTCGCTTGCGCCTCGTTCCAAAGATCTCTCAGATGGATGATTTCAACTGTTTCAGTCATAAAAATAAACAGACCGTCATTCCGGCCACTCCAGCAATTCCGGAATCGACTCCGCTTCCTGCATGATCGCCCAATACTCGGCGGTGAGCGTACCCTTCGCCGGCAACCACCGATACGTTGGAACGCCGAACATCGTGCCGCGGTCGATGGCCTGACGGCGTGGTTCCGAATAAGGGGACACGCCGAACTCCATTCCGCGCGTCAACGCGTTGCCGTTCCAAGGCGCGTGGACGCGGCTGTGATTTTCTTCCCAAATGCCCATCCACGGAAAATCCCCGCGCTTCCATATATAGCCGAAGGCCAACCCGCGGGCGAAGGCGACGAAGAACGCGTGTTCAAGGCTCGGATTCATCAGGTGCGCAGTGAAGCTGCTCGAAGAGGCAGCGGCATTGAACACGCGAAGATCCGAGAGCCCTTGGTCTTTCCGCGGCGCCATGGGCCAATCGAATTCCGCCGCCGCTCTCAAATACGGTGCGATTCCGAAATCGGTCTCCCACACCTTTGATCGAGTGGCGGTGGCTCGGAATTCGGTAACCCCTCGTTCCAGAAACGGCGGCCCGAGAGTGACGTGCTGCGTCCAGAAAACAGGGCGATCGAAGCCGCACAGATTCTGGACCGATTCAGAAATTTTCACGGCCCGGCCCCTCAGCTCGATGCGCCGTTCGAACGAGAGCTGCGCGATCGGGAGATGCGCGCGCATGGTGAGCTGTCCGTTCGCTTCCTCGATGTCGTACAGCGCAACCGAGCCTTCGCCATGCACGGCGATTCCCAGAGCTGCCTCTTCGGGCGATGGTCCGCCGAAAATATCCATGCACAGGTTGTGGCCCAGGATGCTCGCCAACAGCTTCGCCTCGACGTTGTCGCCGTACTCTGGATGCTTCGCCAGGCTATAGCTGGCCGGTTCAATCGATGGCCAGGGAGGAACCCATAACGGATTCACCCCGCTGCGCTTGTCCAGAATTTCTGCGATGTGGCCGCCACCGTGCACCACGGTCACCCGAAGATCCGTGTTTTCGATGGTTGCCGCGGTGCGCCCGCGAAAGGTCGTTTGTGCCACGTTTAGATTTTTTTCAGCCGGAGATTGGAAACATGGACATCTCCAAATTACCTCGATGACACCGTCTGCCACTGGCGTGTCTTGGCGGATTCGAGCACTGCGTCCGTCACATAATCCGTCGCGAGGCCATCGCGAAACGTAGGCGCCGCCGGCTTGCCCGAACTCAGGCCTTCCAGGAAATCCGCGACCTGATGAATGAACGTGTGCTCGTATCCGATCTGCAACCCGGGCACCCACCAGTGCTTCATATAGGGATGATCGCTATCGGTGATGTGAATGCTTCGCCATCCGCGCAATTGTCCCTCATCGCGGTGATCGAAATATTGAATCCGGTGCAGGTCGTGAAGATCCCACATTGCAGAGGCGTGTTCGCCGTTGATTTCGAGAGTGTACAGCGCCTTGTGGCCGCGCGCATAGCGCGTGGCCTCGAACGTCGCGAGCGAACCATTTTCAAAACGGCAGAGAAACGCGCTTGCGTCGTCGATCCCCACCGGCTGTACCTGCCCGGTGAGATTATGCTTGCGCTGCTTGATGAACGTTTCCGTCATCGCGCTTACTTCGGATATCGGACCATTCAGCCACAGCGCTGTATCGATGGTGTGCGCGAGGAGATCTCCCGTGACGCCGCTTCCGGCGACGGATACATCCAGCCGCCACAGTCCCTCGCCGCCCTGCGGCAAATCCTGGGAAATGGTCCAGTCTTGAAGGAACTTCGCGCGATAGTGAAACACGCGGCCCAGCCGCCCCTCGTCGATCAGATGCTTCAGCAGCATCACGGCCGGAACACGGCGATAGTTGTACCAGACCATGTTCGCGACCTGGGCGGATTCAACCGCATCGGTCATCGCCTTCGCTTCCGCTGCCGTGCGGCCCAGTGGCTTCTCGCACATCACCATTTTGCCGGCCTTCGCCGCCGCGATCGCAATTTCGGCGTGCGTGTCATTGGGACTCGCGATGTCGATCAGGTCGATATCTTTCCGCTCGATCAATCGACGCCAATCGGTTTCCGCGGACGCATATCCCCAATTCTCCGCGAACGCGGCTAAACGTTCGGGATTTCGCGCACACACGGCCTGCAGCACTGGCTGGAACGGAAGATCGAAGAAACGGCCGGCTTGCAGGAACGCATTGGAATGCGTGCGTCCCATGAAGCCGTATCCCACCAGGCCGACGTTCAGACTCTTTTTTGCCATGACTTCGCCGCCTCATCCGAGCCGTGCGCTTCGCGAACCGCGATCATGGTCGCCAGAATTTCCGTCCACGTTTCAGCCCGCATCATGACCTCATTCGGGAACATGCAGCCATCCCAGCAGATGTGCTGAAACATTTGGGTGGGCGATCCGCTCTCGGTGCGCATCCACTTTCCCGCGACGTTAACGATGTCCATCTTTCCGTTTGGATCGTTCGGCAGGCAGTGGCGGCCGGTCTTGTCGTGCGACCCGCTGCCTTTCACGGTCGCGTCGTTCTGCGCGACGTGGAAATCAATGGTCCACGGCCGCAGGGCCCGCGTCATGGTGTCGAGCGCGTCATCCAACACCGCCGGGTCGGTCCAATCGTAACCCTCGGGCAGGATTCGATCCCCCGGCGCGTTATACCCCAGCGTGAACAGCAGCGTGTGCGCCATGTCCGCCTGGAACCCGAGCGTTTCAGGCCGCCCCACCATTTCGAGCAGTTCCACCATGCGTTTCCAGCTATGCATGCCGCCCCAGCAGATTTCACCCTCGGCGGCGAGGCGCTCGCCGTGATCCTCCGCGATGGAGCAGGCCTGCTTAAACGTCTCCGCGATCCTCTTCGTGTTGGCCCCGGGATCTTTCGCCCATTCCGAGGGGCTGGCGGCCGAATCGATGCGGACGATTCCATATTTCCGAATGCCGAGATCACGAAGCTTGTGTGCGATTCCGCAGGCCTTTCGGACCTGAGTCAAGAAATTCTTCCGGTCCTGATCGGAGCCCATCGCCGATCCCCCGCCCGTGGGCGGCCACACCGGAGCCACCACGGAACCCACCAACAGTTTCCGAGAGGCGATACCCTCCGCGAGCCGTTTCAAGTCGTCGTCAGTTGAATCGATATCGGTATGCGGAGCGAACAGAAATAAATCGACGCCGTCGAACCGCACGCCGTCCAATTCCGCCCCCGCGGTGAGATCGAGCATGGTTTCGAGACTGATTGGCGGCTCCGAATCCGGCCCCTTCCCCACCAACCCCGGCCACATCGCGTTGTGAATTGCAGGATATTTGTGCACGGGTTAACTCTTTTTCAGGAAACCCGCCGCGTCCGGATTCCCCGGTCCAAAGTGCTTCAGGATCACGAGCGGATCGGTCGCGCTCGTATTTTCGATGCGCACGCCTTCCTTCGCCGCCGCCGCCGTGACGAACAATTCGTCCTGGGTCATCTGCCCGAAGCGAATCATGGCCGGCGTGGCGACTTCGTGCATTCCGAACTTGCCGTGCCCCTCGGTCAGGATCAGCCCGTATGCGGCGCTGTCCCGAACAGTCACGCTTCGGCCCGGCGAAACGGTCAGCTCCTTTGCGGAATAGTGCGGCGTGCCGTAGGTAACCCACTTTTCGCAGTAACCGTTATCCCCCGACGCGATGGTCTTCGGGAAGACCTTATTCGTCTTGGCGAACTCCGGATTCACGTTGGCGTCCCAATCGAGCATGCTGATCAGGTAGTCCAGATCGTGATGATATTCCGGGCGCACATCTTTCGTGAGCAAGCTCCAGTCGATAATGCGGCCCTCGACCTCGGATTGAAACATCGCGAACACGTCGCTGTTCACCTGCGGTTCGTAAGTCACCAGAGACCCCGGGGCGTGCAAAATTCCCGGATTGACTTGCCAACCGGCGCCCGGTTCCAGGCGGTAAGCGCGGGAGTGGAACAGAATTCCATTGTCGCCCTTGTTCCAGTTCTCCAGGCACCGGCGCAGTTGCTCTTTGGTCGTGCCGGGCTCCAGGCCCATAAACGTATAAGGGAAATTGTTTGGCGTCAGATTGTATTGCGGCGGGAAATAATAGGCCTCCGGCTTCCCGCGTTGTCCCACGAGTTTGGCGAACTCATCGTTCTGATGCAGATGATGCGGAATCGGCCCCATGTTGTCGAAGAATTTGCAGAGCAGATTCCATCCGCCTTCGCGCTGCATGACATCCGAGCCGAGCAGGAGATCGCCGGCCACCTCCACGGCTTCTTTCAGCAAGAACCGGTCACCCTTGCCATCCCGCACGTAGCTTAACCCCTCATCGGGCAGAGCCGCCGGGCCGTTCGATGCCTTCGTCGTCGAGGAGAACCAGCGTTCGTTGATGCCGCCGCGATGTCCTCCGAACGCGTATAAATCGTCGGGATGGAGCTTCAGCCGGCGTCCCGGAATCATGAAGGAGCGCGGGACCCAGCAGGGCTCCAGCCGAAGAATTCCGCCGCCTGCATCAATGGCGTCCTGAACGTTCGAAAGGGAATATGTCACTCGATGGCCACCTGTCCATGTCAATTTACTGCATCCGGCGCTTCCAAGCCACTACCCGATTCGATCGCGGGGAGACTGTTAACCCTCACCGCCGCTGAGCCGCCCACGAAGTAAGCGGGCCCCACGCAGTCGTCCGCAAATCCCGTTCTTTAACCGGCATTTGCAGTAGACTTGATCCTTAGCGACATGATAGAAGGTTTGCCAATGCGACGATTATGCGCCATGATCGCCGCCACCTTGAGCGTGGCGGGCTGCGCTTTCTGCCAGGGAGCGGATTGGTTGACCGACGGCGGCAACCCTCAGCGTACCGCCTGGCAGAAAGACGAGAAAATCTTCAATCCAGAGAACGTCAGGAACATGAAGTTGCTCTGGAAGATCAAGCTTGATAACGAGCCTCGCCAGATGCACTCGCTGTTTCCGCCGCTGATCATCAATCGCGTGAATACGGGCGCTGGTCCGAAGCAGCTTCTGATCGAAGCGGGCGTGTCGGACAACATTTATGCCATTGACGCTGAAACAGGCGAGGTGGTCTGGAAGAAGCACTTCGAGACCGGCTTTACTCCGCCGCCCAACGGCGGCCGCGGCGCGGGCATCTTATGTCCCGGCGGGCAGACGGCGACGCCTGTGATCGGGCCGTCGGGCACACCCGGCCGTTACACGATTTACGCCGCATCCTGGGACGGCCGCCTCCATCAGTTGAACGCATCCGATGGCGAAGATATCGCGCCGCCAGCGAAATTCATGCCGTCGAACGGTAAGCCGTACGCGTTGAATCTGTGGAAGAACGTCCTTTACACGCACACGGCGCAAGGCTGTGGTGGAAATCCGAATGTCGTGTACGCGTACGACCTTGCCACCGGAAAAGTCGGTACCTGGGGCCCGGCCGGCGGCGGTATGTGGGGAAGATCGGGCCCCGCGATCAGTTCCAGCGGAGTCATGTACACCGGCACTGGCGACGGCCGCTGGGATCCCGAAAACGGCGTCTTCGGCAACGGCATCATCGGCGTGAAACAGGACCCGGCGACCAAAGCTCTCAAGCTCGACGACTACTATGGCCCGTCCAACGCCGAATGGCTGGTGAAACGCGATCTGGATATGCAGGTGACTCCCGCCATCTTCAACTACAAAGGCCGCGAGTTGATGGTCGACGCAGGCAAAGAATGCCGCGTTTATCTGATGGACACGGAATCCATTGGCGGCGACGATCATCGCACGCCACTTTACCGGACCCCCCTGTTGTGCAATGAGGACGTCAATTTTGCCTCTGCAGGAATATGGGGTTCGATGGCGACTTGGGAGGACTCCAAAGGCACGCGCTGGGTGCTGACGCCGATCTGGGGACCGAAGCATTCCGCGTTTAAAGCGCCGGTCGAATACGGGGAAGTGAAGGACGGCGCCATCGTCGCGTTCAAAGTGGAGGAAAAAAGCGGGAAGTTGCAGTTGACGCCGGCCTGGGTCTCGCGAGATATGAACCGCGCCGAGCCTCCGGTGATCGCGAACGGCGTCGTCTTCGCGTACGGAAACGGCGAAGATACCGATCAGGCATATCCTGATGTCGGTCTTGCGGATGTCGCGGAGCGGCGCATTCCCGGCTCGACGCACGCCGTCCTGTATGCCTTGGATGCCGTCACGGGAAAAGAGCTGTGGAGTAGCGGCGATCAGATCGCGTCGTGGAATCATTGGACCGGCCTGTCGGTCGGCAACGGCCATGTGTACATCGGGACCTACGACAGCAACCTTTACTGCTTCGGCATCAAGAAATAACTCGTATGAAGCTTGCCGGTACAAGCAATGGCGCCACTGGGGGAAAAGCGATCGCAGGGGCGCCCGCGGTGAAAGGTAGCGCTTGATGCGAACCCGGATTCTTCTTTACCTGTGCGGTCTGTTCCCGATCGGAACCGTGCAAGCCCAGTTTGGACGGGGCGGGATCGACTGGATGACCGCCGGCAGCGACGCACAACGCTCGTCGTGGATCCGGAACGATCCGAAGATTTCCCGCGAGTCGATGCAAAAGCCGGGCTTCCAGTTTCTGTGGAAGGTGAAGCTCAACAATGAACCGGTTCAGTTGAACTCATTGTCGCCCGCGATTCTTTTGGATTTCTACATTGGTTATCGCGGCTTCCGCTCCCTGGCGTTCGTCGGCGGGAGCTCGAATAACGTTTTCGCGATCGATACGGACCTGGCGCGAATCGAGTGGCAGAGACGCCTTCCGTCCGCGGCTTCTACACATAGCGGAACGCCGGGCTGCCCGGGAGGCATGACGGCCAATCTCGCGCGACCGACTGTTTCGGCATTCCCGATGCCCGGCGGACGCGGCGGCGGTCGCGGAGGCCCGGCGCATAGCGGCGTAGGTAGCGCCGGCGAAGGCGCCGTAACGATCGCGGCCGTGTCCGCTATCGCCAATCTTCCCGCACCTCCGGGACGCGGGACGCCCCCGCCGAATCCCGGACCCAGGCCGAGCTACATCGATGCGATTTCCAGCGACGGCATGTTCCATCACATGTATGTGTCGACGGGACTGGAGCCCACGCCGCCGGTGCCGTTCCTTCCCCCTGACGCGAACGCGCAGGGTCTGATCGTGATCGACGAAACCGCGTATGTAGCGACGGATCAGAATTGCGGCAGTAGTCCGAGCGGTATTTGGGCGCTCGATATTCTTACCGGTCATGTCTCCACTTGGCAGGCGGATGCCGGCGTCGCAGGCTCCTCCGGTGCGGCATTCGCGCCGGATGGGACCGTTTTCGCCGCGACCCGAAAGGGAGAATTGGTTGTACTCGAGCCCAAGACCCTGAAAGTCAAAGGCTCTTTTACATCGGATAAAGAATTCACTTCATCGCCCGTGCTTTTCGAGCACCGCGGCAAGCTCTTGATCGCCCTGGCCACGAAGGACGGCCAAATTCAACTCTTTGATACCTCGGATCATCCGGCGTTGGTCGCCAAGATCGCCGGTATCGGGGACAATTTCGCGCCCGGGGCGCTGGCGAGCTGGGTCGGCCCCGACGGTACGCGCTGGTTACTTGCCGACAATCGAGGAATCGCCGCCTGGAAGGTAGTCGGCCAGGACGGGACAGTGGCGCTGCAGCCGGGTTGGACTTCGCGCGAGCTGGTTTCGCCGCTGGCGCCCGCGATTATCAATGGAGTCGTCTTCGCGGTTTCGGGAGGCTCGCCGCGTTCACCGGCAGTTCTTTATGCGTTCGACGGGACCACCGGCAAGGAATTATGGAACAGCGGTAAGACGGTTACGTCGTTCGTGCACGGCGGAGGCGTCACAGCGATCGGCGGCCAGGTTTACCTTGGCACGTACGACGGCAATTTATACGCATTCGGATTTCCGATCGAGCATTAGGTTATGTCGTCAATCAATCTCTTGCTTTTACTCGTCCTGACTCTCTCAACGGCAGTGGCCCAAATGCCCGAAGGACCCGGGAAGGAGGAGACCCAGAAACTCTGCTCACAGTGTCATGAGGTGGAACGGTCAATATCTCTGCGCCAGGATCGCGACGGTTGGAAAACCACGATGAATAAGATGGTGGCGCTCGGCGCCGGGGGATCGGAACAGGATTTCGAGATGGTTTTCGAATATCTCGTCCGCAACTATCCCGCCGAGCAGGTTCCCAAAGTCAATGTCAACACCGCGACAGCGATCGAGCTTGAAAGCGGACTAACGCTGAGACGCTCGCAGGCCGCGCAATTGATCGCCTACCGGACCAAGAACGGCAGCTTCAAGTCCCTCGACGATCTAAAAAAGGTCCCCGGCATCGACCCGGCCTATCTCGAATCGAAGAAAGACCGCATCGCATTTTAAGCGCCTACTTATGAGCGCCGTGATCGGTGGAAGGGGTCGCGGCTCCAATTTTCACCGAATGGGCGACCTTGTCTTTGCTTCCTTCCGGCACATCGACGACGACGCGAACTCCCGGCGTCAGATCGCCAACCTGAGCTTTTTGGTCGGCCTTCATCAATTCCGTCTTCTCGTCGAGCTTTACATTCACGTCGCCCTTCAACGTTTTCACAGTCAGAACGTTGCCTTCGACTTTGACGACGGTTCCCATCACGTGGTCGAAGCCTCCATGCGCGAAGACGAACGCCGCCAGGACCAAAATCAGAGCGAACGACCGGGCGAGACTGTGATTTCTAATGGTGATGGTGCGGGGTTTGAGGTTCATTGTGGTCTTCTCCTTTTAAGAACTTCTCTTCTTCCTGTTCTTCCTTGATTTCGTCGGGACTCTTCGGATTCATCCCTTCCATTTCTCTCTTCTCCTGCGGCGTCAGTTGCGGCAGGTGGCGGATGAAATGTACCAGCTTCCAGGAGTCTTGCGCGTCGTGATCGGAACCATCGCCCCAGGCGGGCATCCCGCTGAAACGGATTCCATTTTGGATGATGTAGAACAACTCGCCGTCCGTCATCTGCTGCGTGGAGGCCAACCGCATATCCGGCGCAGGCGGATAGGTGCGCTTTCCCATGGGTGTGTCGCCGCTGCCATCGTTGGCGTGACATCCGGCGCAATGGTCGGCCCAATGGGCACGGGCTGCCGCTTGAACGTCCGGCGTATTCGAGACAGGATTCGCACGAGCGCGAGCCTCGGATGGGACCGCGACCGATCGAACCTTCCGGGCGAACCAGCTTTCGATGCTGCTCGGCTGATCCCGTGCGCCGAACCCGCCGGAACTCGCAACAAAGCGCCAGCCTGCCGCCAGTGTGACGGCGGTGAAGGAAAGCGCTCCGATCACGAACCACTTGAGACCGTTCATCTGACCTACTCATACCTGCCGGATGCGATCATGCGCGAGCAGATATTAAACCTAGCACGAAAGATAGCATTTTTTCCCCACGGCTTCCTGCGTGCCGTCGCGGCGCGACAGATCTCTTGGCGCCGTTTCTTGAGAAACTGGATTCGCACTGGAAGGACTGCGAGATGCGAAAAGGGTTTACGAGAAAACCGCGAGAGGACGAGCCCGCGACACGGACCAAGAACTATATAACGCCGGACGGGCTACAGCGCCTTAGAGATGAGCACCGGTTTCTGCTCACCAAGGAACGCCCCGCGGTGACGGAAGTGGTGACGTGGGCCGCCAGCAACGGCGATCGCAGCGAAAACGCCGACTATCAGTACGGCAAGCGGCGGCTGCGGCAGATCGATGGGCGGATTCGCTTTCTGACCAAGCGAATCGAAGCCGCGGAAGTGGTGGACCCGGAAGCACCGAGAGCGGGGGCAGCGGCGGCGCGGGCATTCTTCGGTGCGACCGTGCGCTACGCCAATGCTGCGGGAGAGGAGCGGGTAGTGAGCATCGTGGGCACCGACGAGGTCGATCTCAACCGCAACCACATTAGTTGGGTGTCGCCTCTGGGGCGCGCGTTGATGAAGTCGGAAGCGGGCGACAGCGTAGTTCTCCAAGCGCCTCGCGGTGCAGAATATCTGACCGTACTAGACGTGCGTTACGAGCGCATTTCCGTGGAACCGTTCCGTGAACCGCCTGGCTCTGAGGCGTCGGCAAAGGGACCCTCTCGCCGGCGGCAATCCACCTGACGCCGGTATATGACGCGCCATTCGGACAGAACCGGAGCGGGCTTCGCGCCGGATCAGAACGAAATGGAAGGCATCCATGCACCCGCTGGTTCGTTATACAGGCCCATGCTCATTAAAGTCATCGGCTGAACAACGTGCAGACCGTTCGCGAGGCCCCAGCGCAGCACTGCATTATTCCGCGAGGGCAGAAGAATTCCGGGACCGCCGAAAGATTCCGCGGATGCGATGAGCGCCTTAAGATCAACGTTCGCCTCGGCTGTGGCATGTCCGAAGAAAGCGAGGGCAGTTGCGTATCCCGTAATTCGGCCGCTGCGCTCCACGACAATTGCAGTTTTGTGTTGCACCGCTTCCGCCAGCTCGGTTCCGCGATCAAATCCATGGACCTCCCGGGCAAGCGCATTGCATGCGTCCAAATCGGCGGGTTCCGCCGGCCGCACGAGACACCCGGGTATACTTCGCTCGACGGTCCGTCCCTGGAGGCAGGAAAGGGGTTCCCTGATATCGAACCCGAGACTCGCGTAGAGCGAGAGAGACCGATTGTGATAGGCGGCCTGCACCAGCCGGACCCCGACGGTCTTGCGTTGGTTCGCCCGATCGAGTACAGCCCGCATCAGCATCCGTCCAGTGCCGTGGTTTTGTATCCCAGGGTCGACCGTTATCGGACCGATGCCCGCGATCACGGAACGCTCGTCCAGGCAGTTGCTTCCCACGATGCGGCCGTCCGCTTCAGCCACCACGCACCAAAATCCGGGATGCGAAAACATCATCGAAAGAACGGCGGCCGCAAACTCCTCTCCGGGAAGATCGCACGGGAAACCGTGAGCCGAGCTGATTTTCGAGAAGGCCTCGTAACATATCTTTCCGCAGATCACGCTGTCATCCGCCGTCGCGGCGCGAACCACGACTCCCGGCTGTGATTTCATCGGGGTCACGAGCCCTCCTTAACCTCAAACGAGTATATCGGTCGGGGCGTCTGCCTCGGACACCAGCCGTTCGCAACCAGACAGAACTTCAGCGTGCAGTGTTCTTTTTCCGTCGCTGCTCGCTCGCGTTCATGATTTCGCTCATGTCCCCGGCTGGACGAATCTCGAAGATGTTGCCATACGCCAGCGCCGGATGCTGCGTCACCAGTTGTACAGCATGATTCATGTCCCGCGCCTCAAGGATGAGAATGCCGCCAAGTTGTTCCTTCGTCTCCGCATAGGGGCCGTCGGTCGTCGCCACCTTGCCGTTCTTCCAGGACAGGGTCAAGGCCGTTTCCGGGCCCTGAAGCGCTTCGCCACCGCCCCAGTGCCCGTTGGCGCGCAGATGGTCGTCGTAATCGAAGCATGTGTCGAACATGACGTTACGTTCAGTCTCCGTCATGGCATCAAATTTGCTTTTGTCGTAGTACCCCAAACAGATGTATTTCATGGTTCTTTTCATCCTTGCTCCGGAGCCGGGTAGAAAAGAAGCTCGCGCACCTCACCCGCCGCATCGCAGGAGATGGCGCCCTTGCGGGCCCAGACCAGCGCCTCTTCCATGTCTGCGCATTCCAGTATCCAGAAACCGCCCATGTGTTCCTTGGTCTCGGTGTACGGTCCGTCGGTGACAAGCACCTTGCCGTCGGCCTGCTTCCGCACCGTTTTTGCGCTGCCGACGGGGGAAATTCCGCAGGCGAATTTCCTCACGCCGGCGGCAATCAACTCGCGGTTGAGCGCGTGGATCTCCTCGATCATCGCTTCGGTTACGGTGGACGGATCAAAGTCGTCGGGGAGGTAGTTAGCAATCAGATACTGTGGCATGTCGTTTTCTCCTTGTTTCCTGTGGCTGGTTCCTGTTCGCGGGAACCGTAGCTCATCGTTTCCTTTGTCCTATAGTCGTGGGCGGGTCCGAAAATCGACCGCTACGCCATTTTTATTTCAAAGGTTTTTATTTCAACTGCCGAATCCGCTCTTGCAGAAATTGACGTTCCGGTTCCTGCCGGGTCAGCCCCAGCGCCTTCTCATAAGAGGCCCTAGCCTCAGCGGTTCTGCCCAGCCTGCGGGACAACTCTGCACGAGCTGAATGCGCCAGGTAGTAATTTGCCAATTCACCATGTTCCAGCAACGCGTCGATATGCGTTAGGCCGGCCGCTGGACCATCGCACTCGGCAATTGCAACGGCGCGATTGAGATGGACTACGGGCGAAGGCTGAATTCGCACCAACTGGTTGTAAAGCGCAACAATCTGCCGCCAATCGGTGCCCGCGGCGGATTCCGCCTCCGCATGGACCGCCGCAATCGCAGCCTGCAATGTGTACGCACCGAAGCGCCGTGACCTTAGAGCTTTCTCCACCAATGCCACTCCCTCCGCGATCTGCTCGCGGTTCCAGAGCAAGCGGTCTTGGTTTTCCAGCAAGATCAGCTCCCCAGTGGCGGAGGTTCGCGCGGCGCGGCGGGATTCCTGAAGCAACATCAGAGCAAGCAGGCCCATGATTTCCGGCTCTGGCCGGAGTTCTGTCAGCAGCCGTCCCAATCGAATGGCCTCGCCAGTCAACTCGGCCCGCGTTACCTCCGCTCCTGCCGCAGCCGAATAACCCTCGTTAAAGACGAGATAGATGACCTGAAGCACTGCGTCCAGCCGGTCCGGCAACTCCTGCGGCGACGGCACCTCGTACGGAATCGATGCCTCTCGAATCTTCGCCTTGGCGCGCACAATGCG
>DATGGL010000072.1:0-6639 GCA_035308605.1 Bryobacteraceae bacterium | reverse complement strand
GGTTCTCATCCGTCAGCGTGACCTTGCGGAACCGCGGCCCCAGAATGTTCGGGATCCCGTAGTGCTTCGCCAGAACTTCGTCGACGAACGTGTAATTGGCGCTCAGCAGATCCAGAATGTTGTGATCTTCATGCACGATGCTGTCGAAGAACAACTCCGTCTCGCGCCGCATCGAATCGCCGACATTCTTGTTGAAGCCCGGATACAGAAACGCCTCCGGCTGCACGTCCTTCAGGTTCTGAAGATTCAGCCACTGCGCCGCGAAGATCTTCGATAGCGCCTCCGATTTCGGATCCGCCAGCATCCGCTTCACCTGCTGCTCCAGCACCGCCGGATCTTTGAGCTTGCCCTGGCTGGCCACCGTGATCAACGGATCGTCCGGTGAGCTGCTCCACAGGAAATAGGAAAGCCGCGACGCGAGTTCCAGGTCGCTGATGCGATACAGCGTCCCCGGCGCGACATCCGCGGGATTGCGCTCGAACCGGAACAAAAATTCCGGATCGGTAATGATGGTCTGCACCACCGTGCGAATCCCGCTCTCGAAATCCATCTTATTCCGCGCCTGCTGATACACGCTCATCAGATCTTCGAGATCCGAATCATTCACCGGCCGCCGGTAGGCTTGTCGAGCCAACCTGCTGACGATCTGCTTGACGCACGGTAATTCGTCCGCGCCGTCTTTCGGACGGCAGGAAAAAATCTTCTTCCGGCTCGGAGTCTCGGAAACGCCCGTAACGTTCTTCGGGCCCACCACGCGCAATTCGCGCAAATGCGGCAGCGCTGTGATGCCCGGCAGGTCGGCATTATTCATGTCGATCAAACTCTGCTCGAACGGCATCACCGCGTCTTCCACCGGCCCTTCGAACGTCGGAATAAACGACGCCGAAATTTTCTTCGGACCCGCCGTAATCTTCACCGCCGGCGTCACCAGATCGTCCGTGAACGTTGAATTAGGATCGATGGTCACCAGCGCAACACGCGCGCCGTTCACCGCAACTTCAATCTGCTGCCCCTTGCCGCCGCTCTTGCCCCACAGCGGACCGCAGATGTCGTAATACAGCGACAGCCTGAAAACGTATTCGCCGTCCGCCGGAAAATCGTGGACCGCCGCCACGCCGCCGCGCGTGCCGAACGGAGTTCCTTCCACATGCCGCATCTGATTCACGACGCGCGGAATGTGATACGTGGCCGTAATCGCAGCGACTTTGTTATCGCCCACCGCCGCCCGGCTGATCCGGCTGCCCGCGCGAATGTAGCCTTCCATCAACGCCGGAGAAACCGTCAGCACGTCGGCCATGTTGTCGAACCCGTGGCTCATGTCATCGGCCGGCAAAAGCGAAGCCACGTCGACGTCGGTATCGAGAAGATCGCGGATCGAATTTCGATATTCAGTCCGATTCAGCCGGTGCAGCGCGGGATTACCGGGATTCGGCTGTACGGCCGCGGCCGCATCCACGCCTTTTTCCAGCGCCGCGATGAAATTTTTCATCGTCGCGTTATCCGGCCGCGGCATCCCCGGCGGAGGCATCATGCCGGCGCGCAGCATGCGAATCGCTTTCTCGGCCTCCTCGGCCGAGGTTCCAGGATGCGCCAGGTCGACCTTAGTCCAGGTGAAGCTCCCCGACTTCAATTTGTCGTTGTGGCAGCCCAGGCAGTTTTTATTGACAAACGCCTGCTGCGCCGGTACGGTAAACGTTTCAGTCCCTTGCCCACGCGCCCCAACCCCGGCACAGACAACTATCCCGATCAAAATACAAAGTTTCTTCACCGGGTCTCCACGCTTCGAATACAACAATTTCGCAGGTACAATACTCCGTTGGAATTATATAGCCGGATAACGTCTAAGTCAACCAGGCTGAAGGGCATAGCGTTGACTCTGCTGACTATACTGGCGCTATCCTGCTCGCCCTCCCCAAGCCGCGATGTCCGCGACTATCTGCGGCTCGCCGTGGCGTTGGGCGAACGTGATCCGGACTCGCTCGATTTTTATTACGGCCAGCCAAAATGGCTGGGCGATTTTCGCACGAATCCGCCAAAGTTTGCTACGATTCGCGACCAGGCGCGGAACCTGGCGTCCCGCCTGAGCGGCTCGCCCAGGCTCCAGCGCCAGGCGGAAGCCGTTGCAACCAGAGCCGATACCTTCGCGGGCGCGAAACTGACCTTCGAGCAGGAAGCCAAAATCTATTTCGGCCTCGACGTATATCTAAACACCCTATTACGTGCCAATCCGCCGGACTTGCGGCCAGTTCACTCAAAATTGGCCCACTTACTACCAGGCGACGGCCCTCTGGCACCACGCTACTCCGCGTTCGACGAAAAGTTCCTCATTCCGCCGGATAAGGTTCCCAACGTCTTCGCCGCCGCCCTCAAAGCTTGCCGCGACCAGACGCGGCAACATCTAAAACTGCCGGAGAATGAGGACGTTACCATCTCCTACGTTCACGACCGCCCGTGGAGCGGATTCAGCCACTATCAAGGCAGCTTCCACAGCCTCATCGAGATCAACATCGATCTCGGATTAACCGTCGATCGCCTGCTTCAACTCGCGTGTCACGAAGGGTACCCGGGCCATCACGCCGTGAACGTTCTGCAAGACTCCCAATTCGTGCGAGCCGGCCACCGTTTCGATTGGATGGTTCAGCCGACGTTCAGTCCCCAGTCCCTGGTTTCCGAGGGCCTGGCAACCTACGCCGTGCAACTGGCGTTTCCAGGCGAAGAACGATTGCGTTTTGAGGGCGATACGTTGTTCCCGCTCGCCGGACTGGACCCGTCGCAAGCCGCGCAATATTTCGACGTCTCACGCTTGATCGACCAATTGGACGGCATATTACCGATCGTCGCGGCCGACTACATCGACGGAAGGCTGGAATGGGCCCGCGCAGCCGCTGTTTTGGAAGATCAGGCCCTGATGACTCATCCCGAGGAGACTTTGAAATACTGGAACGAATTTCGCAGCTACGTCCTCACCTACACCATCGGAAAGGACCTGGTCGCGAAACGGGTCAACGAAGATTGGAAAAAATACGAAGCCCTGATTCTCGATCCGGACGCGGCATCGGTTATCATTCCGAAATGAAAGAGAACGATTTGGTCGCGGATGAGCGCGGATGAACGCTCCTAAAATATTCGCGTGCATTTGCGTTCATTCGCGGCCAACCCGGAGGTTTTTTTCGTGAAGTCCGTTGTATGGTTGTTTTTGATCGCGACGGTCGCATCGGCGCATGATGTCACCACGCAGATCACCTGGTCGCGTGAAGTTTCGCGTCTGGTGATGCGCCACTGCTACAGTTGCCATCCCGAATTCAAAAATTATCAACAGGCGCAGGCCAAGGCCAAGGCGATTGGCAAGAGTGTTCTCGAACACACCATGCCGCCGTCGGAAGCCGTGAAGGGCTTCGGCGACATTCGCAACGACGGCGCGCTGACGCAGGAACAGATCGAAATCGTGACGCGCTGGGTGCAGGCAGGGGCGCCGGAGGGCGACGCAGCCGTCGCGCCGAAGGATTGGAAGCCGTCCGCATTCACTACGCAAAAGCCGGAAAAGGAATGGACCGGCACAACTCTGGATTCGCCGATGACCGTTACCGCGATTCGGGCGAAGAGCGTTCCAGCCGAATCAGTAAAGGTTCTCGCGCAGAAGCCAGACGGATCGCTGGTACCGCTGATCTGGTTCTATCGATACAATCCGAAATTCGAGCGGACGTATTATCTGCGCAAGCCGGTCGCGCTTCCCGCCGGGACAAAGATCGTCACTTCTGCGCCGCAGACGGTGGTTGCACTGCTACATTGAACGCGACCGTATTCACCACCCCCTGGCGCTGGAACTGAACCCAGATCCGGTAGACGCGAGGACGCGGGAAGGTCAAGTCGAAACTCAAATCCTGACCTCCATCCGCCGTGGTCGGATGTTCATGCAAAAGATCGATGGTGTCATCGCTCGCGATCAGCATATGCGCCCATGCGCCAAGATATTTCTGCAATCCATCCGCGGGCTTGACGCGGAAAATCAACTGCGAGCTGGATCCGGCTTCCGGGTGTCCGATCAAGAGCTCGACTTCCGTGTTCTTGGATTTTTGCGGCGCCAGATCCGGCGTGAGTTTGGTTTCTTCGAGCGACACTCCTTCGCCCGGCACGAAGATCGTTTTGGGCGCGAGCTGCGGAGTGCCGGCGCTGGGATAAAAATCGGCAAGGGTGCGGTACATCCCGGGCTTGGGGAATTTCGTGTCGTAACGAAATTCGCCTCCGGGAGAAAACTTGGGGTGGTCGTGAACGAAGTACTTCAAATCGCTGCTCACGATGAACAGGTGGAACAGCCGCTCGTGGACGATTTCGAATTTCTTGACCGGCTTGTTGGTGTGGGGATCGGAGATTTTGAAAACGAGTTGAACGTTTTCGTTGGGACGGAATGTCGACGGGGCCACTTCAAGCTCGACCGGATATTCTTCAGGATCGGGAATTCCGAGGACCAGCTTCATTCCGCAGCGGGAGCAGTTGCCGGCGGTCGCCGAGCGGATGTCGGGGTCCATGGGGCAGACGTAGTCGAGCGGAACGTTGACCGGATCGAGAGCGACGTCTGCCGAGGATGACGCGCCTTTGTAGGTTAAGGCAAGGTGCGCTTTTGCCGACGGTGCTGCCTTCCCAACCCAGGTTTCACCGGTGTCGTTGATTTGGAGCGGCGCGTTATTTAGAGAGACGGAGGAGAGAGCCGCTGCGGGAAGATCGTCGCCGGCGGCGTCCATGAAGTACACCGAGTATTCGCCTTCTTTCGTGACGGAGACGGTGGCGCTCAGGCCGGCGACGGTGGTGTTGCCGCGGTATTGAGGAATTTTCGCGGCTCGGGGCTGCTGTGTTGCCGCCGCGGGTTTCGAAGGCGTCTGGTGGGTCGAACACGAACCGAGAATCAGGGCGATTGCGATTGTGGGGCCGGCTTGCAGCCGGCGGCGGAGTTGAACTCCGCCCCGTCTTTCGTTTAATGAGTTGCGCCGGGTACCACTCGGCACGCAGGCTACAAGCCTGCCCCACAGCGTCATAGATCCTCGGATTGGGGCAAGGCGGCCAATTCGCCGGTGGCCTGCCGTTGTTGCCGGTTTGCCTCATCGGAGATGATGCGGCCGTCTTTGAACGTGATGATGCGGGAGCCGTACTCGGCTACGTCGTGTTCGTGGGTGATCAGAACAATCGTGATTCCATGCTTCTCGCGGAGAGCCTGGAAGATTTCCATTACTTCAATGCTGGTCCGGCTGTCGAGGTTTCCCGTCGGCTCGTCGGCGAGCAGCAGAGATGGTTTATTGAGCAGCGCCCGGGCGATCGCGACGCGCTGTTGCTGGCCTCCGCTCAATTGATTGGGATGGTGCTCGGCCCGGTCTTGGAGGCCGACGGACAGCAGCGCTTCGAGCGCCCGATTGCGCCGGTCGGCGGCGCTCAGCTTCGAGCCATTGTTGTACAACAGCGGGAGCTCGACGTTTTCTAAGGCCGAAGTGCGCGGCAATAAGTTAAAACCCTGGAAGACGAAGCCGATTTTGTGATTCCGCACTGCGGAAAGTTCGTCGTCGGAAAGTTTGGACACATCGCTGCCGTCGAGAAAATATTCGCCCGACGTGGGCAGATCCAGGCAGCCGAGAATGTGCATCAGCGTCGATTTGCCGGAGCCGGAAGGCCCGACAACCGTGACGAATTCGCCGGCATCGATGTCGAGCGAGATGCCTCGCAACGCATGGATGGAAACTTCCCCGACCTGGTAGGTCTTGACTAAATTACGAACCGAAATTACTGGCATGTGGATGAAGGGGCGCCACCGAACCGCGACCGGCAGGGAGCGGATGGCCGTCGGTTTCTGAACATTACGAGTATCCGCTTGCTTGCGCGCGCGGTTCGGTGGCGATAGTGCACGGTTTAATTGCTGGCGGAGGTTGAGCCGGCGTGGGCGTAGTTATAGACGATGGATGCGACGGATTTCTCGGCTCCTGCGATGCCGTAAACTTTGCCGGCGCCTTCGATCACGAAGAATTCGTTGGCCGCGTGAGCCATGCCCCCGTAGCCGGCTGCGCCGCCGGCGATCGGCATCTGGACAGGAGCTACACGCTCGCCGACCGGGCCGTTCGAGAACAGATACGACGGCCAGTAGCCGCCGGCGACGATGGTCTCGGTCTGGCTGGGCTCGCCGTGAGCGATGCCGAATGTGTCGTAGGTCTGGGTGATCGCGCGCGCGATATCGGTGTTGTACGACATCTTCGACCACGGGACGTCGCCGATAAGTTTGATGGCCACGTCTTTGTAACCGTTCTTGTCGAGCTGCGCGCGGATTTTCTTGATAATGTCGGCGCCGTTCATGTTCGGCACGTAGCGCACGTTGTGCTTCGAAGTGATTTTATTCGGCAGGATCGCGCCCGCCCCGCCCGCGTACATGTTGCCGCCGAAGATGCCGTCCAGGTTGAAACTCGTCCCGTAGCGGCTCATCTTCAGCATCGTGAACGGATCGTCCGACGTGAATCTTGCGACGCCGATGTTTTCGGCGGCTACTTTCATGTCGACCTTCTCGGCTGCCTGTTTCATGCGGCCCGTCTCGGCGGCAGTGAGCGGCTCGATGTTGTCGTTGAACCCGGCGACTTTGGGCGTCCGGTCGTCTTCGCTCATCAACGA
>DATGGL010000071.1:0-18669 GCA_035308605.1 Bryobacteraceae bacterium | reverse complement strand
GCTCGGGGCCCGCATTACCGGCACGAACGCCGGGGCGGCATCGGGGAAGAGATAAGTATTCGCGTCGGATGTGTACGCCGCCGCCAGGTACGTCAGCGCTCGCCCGGCCGCCGCGAATTCCTGGGGATTCTCGCTATGCTGCGGCTTGATCTTGGGATCGTACATCATGCGGCCCCACATCCAATAAAACAGCGGATGAGCATCCAGATCGCGCCCCGCTTCGACCTCGAAGCCAGCCGGCCATGACGACGGCTCCACTCGCACTGCGACGCCCGCCTCAGAAGCCGCCTTCAAGAACGCCGGACCGCTCAGCGACCCTGCCGGCGCGAGCGCAACCCTTCTTCCGGCTTCCTTCAGAGCTTTGAATACATGATTCCGATAAAAATCGACATTGGAAGAATCACTGCGTAATTCAACCGTGCGGATTAGCGGGCAGCTCGCCAGAAATCGCCGCAGCACCTCGTAGGTCCGTAGTCCGGGCTCGGCAGGCTCGTGTTCCCAGATGCCCAGCGTAAAATCGATCCCGTACTCGGCGGCCAACTGCGAAATCGCGGCAATCTTTTGCTCCGACCCGTACGGCGCATCGAGAAACACCAGCGTGAAACGATTGAACCGGTCCCGCGTAAGCGTTTCGAGATAATGCTTCCAATCGAGACTCAGTTCGTTGGCATGCACGAACATGCGGACGCCGCGAACCGGAGAAGCCGGCGCGCCGTGATCCTGCTTCATGCGGCCGGTATTGCGAATCTGATCCGCCACCTCGATCAGCCCGTACATCAGCCCGCGCAGATCGCCGCCCGTGACATGCGCGCCGCCGTACTTGTAAGGCTCGATGCGATACGTTTCCGGAGGGTCGATGGTGATCTCGTACTTGACCTTCCATTTAAGATTGCGCGAGGCGACGGCCGCGTTGAACTCGGCCAGTCCAAATTCCACCGGCCCGGCGGTCAAGGTGCAGGCGGTCAGCGCGAACAGAAGACTAATCGACCAGCGCACTCCAGCCTCTCCGGTTCAGATCCCAATAAATCACCGCGCCGCCCGCCAACCCCGCCGCCACCAGCGCGATGCCCATACCCATCTCCCCCAACAGGAGCTTGCCCGTGCCGAACAGAATTCCATAAATCAGCACGCAACCCGAAATCCAGTCGAGCAGATTAGAAAGCCCGTCGCGCGACGGCTTGATCTCCGGCCTTAGCCTGGCAATCGGTCCCCATCCTGCGGCCGACGGCCGCGTTCGGACGTAAAAAGCGACCAGCGTCGCGTCCGGCTCCGGCCGCGTCAGAAACGTGGTCGCGAGCCAGGCGACGGTCGTGATCCCGACCGTTATGATCATCGTCCACGCGAAGTCCACGGGCTTGTCCGTGTCCAGGTGGAACGCAGTTTGCAGCGTCACGGAAACGATAAACGCGGCGATCATCGCCGAGACCTCGCTCCAGGCGTTGATCCTCCACCAATACCATCGCAGCAGCAGCACGCTGCCCGTTCCGGCGCCCGTCACGATCAGCAGCTTCCATGCCCCCGCGACCGAATCCATGTAAAACGTCACCACCGCCGAGATCAATGTCAGCAGAACCGTGGCAACCTGCGAAATCCGCACATAATGACGATCGGTCGCATCCGGCTTAAGGAAACGCTTGTAAAAATCGTTCACCAGATAGCTCGCGCCCCAGTTAAGCTGCGTGGCGATGGTCGACATATACGCCGCAGCGAACGCCGCCACCATCAGCCCGCGCAGCGAAGGCGGCAGATAAGCGATCATCACGCGAATGTATCCGGTTTCCGGTTTCTCCAGGCCCGGAAATAGAATCAGGGACGCGAGCGCCACCAGAATCCACGGCCATGGCCGCAGCGCATAATGCGCGATGTTAAACCACAGTGTCGCCAGCAGCGAATTCTTCTCATCGCGCGCGCTGAACATGCGCTGTGCGATGTACCCTCCGCCGCCCGGCTCGGCGCCCGGGTACCACGTCGCCCACCAGTTCAGCGAAATATACACGAGAAACGTGATCAGCGGCATCCATGCCGAATTCAGATCCGGAACGAAGTTGAGCACCGAACCCTGATTTCCGCGCTTTGCGTCCAGCGCGAGCAGTTGCGTTTTCATGGCATCCATGCCGCCCACTGCCTTCACCGCGAACACCGCCAGCGCGATCACCATGCTCATTTTGATGACGAACTGGAACATGTCCGTCACCAGGACGCCCCACAGCCCGCTGAGCGTCGAAATGAACGAAGTCAGCGCGATCATTCCGATTACGATTGCCAGTGCCTGAAGTTTGGTGACGCCCAGCACAAGCATCAGGATGTCCACCATCGCCTTGTTCACCCATCCAAGAACAATGCAGTTGATCGGAATGGCGAGATACAGCGCCCGGAATCCGCGCAGAAATGCCGCCGGCTTGCCCGAATATCGAATCTCGGAAAACTCGATATCCGTCATCACGCCCGATCGCCGCCAAAGCCGGGCGTAGAAAAACACCGTCATCATTCCGCTCGCGACGAAGCACCACCACAGCCAGTTCCCCGCGATCCCGCCGACGGCCACCATCCCCGTGACGGCGAGCGGCGTATCGGCCGCAAACGTCGTGGCCACCATCGACGTCCCGGCCAGCCACCACGGGACATTGCGCCCCGACAGGAAAAATTCGTCAATGTTCGATCCTGCCCGCGACTTGTAATAAAACCCAATCGCCAGGTTGAACAAAAAGTAGAGCGCGACGACAGACCAGTCGACCAGCGTAAGACGCACTGAGGAGGCATTATACCGTGCCCCAAAATTCCAACGGCCCCGATCCCGCTTGTTAAGCAGGACCAGGGCCGCGCAAACCGCCCGGGAGGCGTGAAAAACTACTTCTTCCAGTTGGAGTACTTGTTGTACCAGTAAGAGTAGGTGTACACCGGATACACGGGATAAACCCGATACACCGGAGCCACATACACACGCGGATAGTAAACTACCGGAGCCGTGTAATACGTACGATACCCGTAGGTGTGGACGTAATAATAAATCCGGGACTTTACATCGTTGCCCGATTGGCCCGCGGGGGTCGAAACCGCCGCGAGGGCCGTGAAAGCCGTGAAAACCAGAACCAGCGTCAGGATTGTCTTTTTCATAACCGCCTCCTGATTCCTAAGGGCGGTGCGCTGCCGACCGTATTACCGTGGCCCGCGGAAAAAAGACTAGCGGATCCTGAGTTTCACCGCGTTGGTGAAGCTGAACACTGAGTCTATTCCTGGCAGAGCCTCCGTCGCGAAGACACAGCTTACCGACGTAGCTCCCATACCTGCCAGGGATTTCGGCAGCAACAGATTCACTTGATCGAGTCCCACCACTTCCATCTGCGGGCCGGAATAGCTTAACGGCACCGTCTGGCTCGCAATCGTGCAATTCGACAGGGCCGTGGCCGCCCGTGCGAATCCTGTCCCGTAGAGGCTCAAGTAAACCTCCGCGCCCGAAAGGTCGATTGGCAGAGAAATGCACGCCGTTCCGTTGCACGATGCGAGTGGAACAATCGTCTGCGTCTGATCCGCAGCCACCGTGATCGCATTTCCCGCAGCAAAACCGTCGCCCAACGTATAAAGGCCCGCCCCGACCGGACTTACCGGCACCGCGATTCCCTTCGGCACGTAAGGCGCTCCGACATGCTCGATGCCGACCCATGGGAATGGCTCCGACGACGGCATCACGTAATTGATCTGCGTCGAGGACACGTATAACAACTGCGCCAGATGATCCCCCGTACCGTTATCACGAACATGTACTCGAATTCCTCCCAAGGTCGTCGGGAGAGTACCGGGAGGGGCCGATGCGGCCGTACCTGCGACATTCACGCCGAAAGCCGACACAATCGATCCGGGACCGACAGGCCATGCGTATGACGCCGAAGACACGCCGGCCGTGAGGAAGCCGTCGCCCGGGCTGTCGTTCAGCAGAATCGCGACCAGGGGAACGATAAAGCCCGTCCCGCCGTTAACATTGGATCCCACGACGAGGTCCGCAAGGCCGTCACCGTTAAGGTCTACTGCCAGCGCCGTAACAGGTTGAAACGGTGCGCTACACGAATCGAGCATGGTACTGAGAGCGTTCTCAACGCAGGCCAATGACTCCGGGCCGAGAAAAATTGGCGCTCCGAACGTTCCATCGCCATTGCCGGGAAATACCGCATTGCCGCTAACCAGGTCGAGCTCTCCATCCCCATTGAAATCCGCCGCCGATGTGAAATTACCCGGTAGGCTATTTGCGATGGGCGTCTGGATCGAAGCTCCGAAAGTGCCGTCCCCAAGCCCAGGGGCCACGCAGATAAGACCCGCTCTCGTGCATACCCCAGCCAGATCGACCCGTCCATCACCATTAAAATCCCCGGCGATTGGACCCGTGAAAAGAATGGGGCCCGGCAACTCCGAACCAAATGTCCCGTCGCCCAGACCGAGCGCCACGGCGAGTTGTCCCGAGACTCGATGAAGTAAAAGGTCGGGATTGCCGTCATGGTTGAAATCGGCTGTCAGCAGGACCAAGTCATTCACAGTGCTCCCGGCGCGGAACGTCCCGTCGCCATTGCTCACCAGGACCGAACTAACCAGACCTGAAGTTCCACAAATGAGATCGGCCTTGCCGTCGCGATTCACGTCAACGACTGCCGCAATGCTGCCGCTGCACCCGCTTACGAGAACATGAGCTTGAAACGTCCCGTCCCCGTTTCCAAACGCAATCCATGGCACGGCCCCCGGAGCCCCAGAGTAGAGCACATCGGCCTTACCGTCTCCGTTAAAGTCGCCTGTCGTGATGACGCTGGGGAACTCCGACACATCAAAAGTCGTGCCCGGGCGAAATGTCCCATCCCCGTTTCCAAGAACCACACCCGCG
Organism: Bryobacteraceae bacterium; assembly: GCA_035308605.1. Classification (GTDB taxonomy): domain Bacteria; phylum Acidobacteriota; class Terriglobia; order Bryobacterales; family Bryobacteraceae; genus Palsa-187. The sequence goes on along the minus strand of DATGGL010000071.1, from coordinate 13,805 downwards.
AAAGGCAATTGCGCCTCGTACCCATAGGCGATGTCCGGTTTTCCGTCGCCATTGAAATCAGCAATAGCCAGGCATGCATCACAAATCGCCGCCGCCCTGGAACTGTGTGGAACAAATGCGGTTACCGGCGGCAAGAAGGAGATGGTCTGCGACCATACAAGACTGTCGCAAAAAACAACGAGGAAGGAGCAGGAGAAACCGCGAAAAGTCAACATCGTTCGTCGTCTCGACCCTCCAAAGCACGTGCGACGCCGAACTTTCGGCCCCAAGGCCAAACGGCCCCGATGCGTCTGTTAGGGGATCGAGGCCGTTAGAGACGACAGAGGCAGGTCAGGAAAGCTACTTCTTCCAGCCGGCGTACTTGTTGTACCAGTAAGAGTAGGTATACACCGGATACACGGGATAAACCCGATACACCGGAGCCACATACACGCGCGGATAGTAAACTACCGGAGCCGTGTAATACGTCCGATACCCGTAGGTGTGGACGTAATAATAAATCCGGGACTTTACATCGTTGCCCGTTTGGCCCGTGGGGGTCGAAACCGCCGCGAGGGCTGTGAAAGCCGTGAAAACCAGAACCAGCGTCAGGATTGTCTTTTTCATAACCGCCTCCTGATTCCCAAGGGCGGTGCGCCTCACCTCAAATTAGCGGCCGGGCACATTTTTTGTCGGCTATAGTAAGGAAAACCGTGAAAATTGAAGGTGTCTTCCCCGCCGCCCTCACTCCCCGGGCCGAAGGCTCGACTGCCGTCGATTTTGCCGCCAGCCTGGATCTGCTCGATTTCCTGGAGGCACATCGTGTTGATGGGATTGCCCTTTTTGGTTCCACGGGGGAATTTCCCCACTTCTCGATCGACGATCGGACCCGTCTGGTGGGCATGGCCGCAAAGCGAGTACGAGTTCCTTTGCTGGTCAATGCCTCGCATTCGACCCTTGAAGGCGCCGTCCAGATAGGTCAGGAAGCCGCCGGGGCTGGAGCGGCCGCCGTGCTTATCATGCCGCCGTATTATTTTCGTTACGGACAGGAAGAGATTCGCGCTTTTTGTCTACAGTTTGCCGAGCAGGTCGACATTCCGGTCTATCTGTACAACATTCCGTTTTTGACTACCGAACTGGAACTCCAGACCTCTTTGGATCTCCTCGCTACGGGCGCGTTCGCTGGCATCAAGGATTCCGGCGGCAAATGGGAGCACTTCGAAGCCCTCCAGGCCCTCGCCGTAAGTCGCGGATTTTCAGTTCTGACGGGCGCCGAGGTCCTGTACAGCCGGATGCGGCGTGCCGGGATTGCTGGAACCATCTCCGGCGTCGCTACTGTTCTGCCCGAATTGCTGGTCGCGATTGACCGGCGCGTGCGCGCGGGACAGGATACTGTCCAACTCGACGCCTACCTCGCCGATTTCGCCCACCGCGTCCTCAGTTTCCCGTTCCCAATCGGAGTCAAGGAGGCGGCCGCTGTCCGGGGGATCAAGTCCGGCCCGAACGCGTCGCCGCTGGGCCCCGACCAAACCCGACATCTCGAAGCCTTCCGCGCCTGGTTCCGGGAGTGCCTCCCCCAAATCCTCCAGGCCTCGGAAGAACACGATTCGAAGCTCAATCCCGCTGTAGCCGGCCTTTCGGACTAGTCCGCCCGCAGCCCGAATTCCCGTAACAATTCGCCGCCCGCCGCCGAGAGCCGCACCCAATGAATCCCGCGCCCGAGGGCTTGCGTCACGCGAACAGTCAGCTTCCCTCCAGAAGGCGTCGCTGAGCCGCTCCACTGCTCTCGTCCCGCCGCATCCACCACTTCCAGCCGGAATACCGATGACCCAGGCAAATCCGATACATCGATTACCAGATCCACCGGCCCACCCTGGGCGTGGGCGATCGATGCGATTTCAGCCCCACGGAGCGCAATCAGTTGAACCGAGGCGGTCTGTGTCGGCGGTCGCGAGGGTCGGAAGAGTAATAAGCCCAGCAATAGGGCCGCGACCGTCACTCCGATACCGATTTTCCTCCAGTGTGAAAGGACCCACCTTAGTTCGAGCTGCCTGGCGCCGCCGTTCTTCGACTCGAGCTTTGCCATCGCGTGCTTCATCAACAAGACATACTCGTCGATTTCAGCCACGGCGGCTTGGCAGCGGGGACAAATCAGGAGATGTTCCTCCAAAGCTTCGTTGACAGATTCCGGGAGCCGGCCTACGACATACTCCTCGAGAGTGTCAGCGTCTGCGTGCACATCAACCGTGAACCTGGCCTGCATGTGTCTCCCTTTGACGTCGTGGACCCGGTACACCGTCGTTTCTCAAATACGGCGACTCAAGTTCCAGATTGGGATCTTCCCGTTCCTTAGTGGGACAGACCTGCCGAAGTTCTCATGAAAACTGCACTCAAGGCACGGTGTGCCAGTTTTTTCTTACCCAATTCGCCAAACCGCGCCTTGGCGCGCGACTTAAGCAACCGAAATTGCGTTTCCGTCAGTGCCATCTCCACGCAAATCTGGTCCTGGCCTTGCTCGTGGAGGTAGAACCGGGTCAGAATTTCCCGATCCCGGGTCGACAGCTCTCCGAGTACTCGCTGGATCAACTCCGCCCGTTGGCGGAACATCGCCGTTTCTTCCGGGTTCCCGTGGGGATCGGCGATACGGACGCTCGAATCGAAGTCTATCTGCTCGCGCCGGGAGTGCACTGCCCGGTCGATATGCGCCGCCACCTGCCGCCGCACCACCGTCCGCACAAATCCCATCAGCCGTTGCGGTTCGCGCAATTCTCCCCGGCGGATGGCCTGCACTACAACCACGAAGGTGTCGTGGACTTTGTCATCCAGTTCCTGGGGCCCCAGTTGTCTACACAAATAAAACCGGATTCCCTTGGAAAACAGTTGATACAGCTCTTCCATGCCATCTGTCTCGCCGGTACGGATCCGTTCCACCAGGATCCCCCAGGCCTCGTAAGTGGCGCTTGCCGCGGCATCGTCCGCCGGGTCTTCCGAGGCGGCTTCCGGATCACCGAGATCGCCGCCAGCCCTCAGATCGTCAATTTCGCTCGGGAGCGCTTCCGTCCTGGCCGTGACCGGCATGGCTAATGGAGGTGAGGAAAGTCGAATCAATGGGCACCTCCCGTCAGTTCATATGCCGCCCAATAAGCGGGCGACGCCCGCCAGGTGCCGGATTCGATCATTTCTACTTGTCCGCGCCGCAGCGCCAAAGCCGCGGTCCCGCTCTTGCCGCCGCCCGAGATTTCCGCTTCCCTGAATGTCCGAAGGTTGTGATAGAAGCTGGACAGAATCTCGCCTCTCGAATCGCTGACCGGCCATTTCGTGGCCACCACGCCGCTTGCTCCCGCCAGTTCCCACGCCCGTGCCAATCCTAACAGTCCCGCCCCGGCACGGAACTCACCCATGGCCGTTCCGCATCCTGACATGGTCACCAGAGTGCCGGGCACTCGCAGCATCGCAATCTCCGAGGTCGTCAGATACTCCGGTTCCTGGGAGCTCCCGAGTCCGAACGCGATTACGCTTTCCCCCTTCTGGCCCGGCGGCGTGAGTACGTGCGTCGCCAGGTGAATCACCGAGGGACCCCGCGCCTCCATCGTCAGAAAGCGGTCGCGGCGGGCTTCCGGTCCTACCAGCAGCACCGAATCCGCGCTCCAGCTCCGCGTGCTCGATTCGATTTCGTTGGCGCTTCCCACCAGCCGGTTCAATTGGACCGGAGCGCCATCCGTACGGCACCGGCCGAACCAATCCAGTAATCCCGTGCCCGGCCAACCTCCATTCCAGCCGCCGTTCCAACCGCTGTTCCAGCCGCCGTTCCAGCGGGGATCGGCCGCGTTGTATATCGGATCTCCGACTCCTAGAAAAAAGCCGCGATTCTCCGGCTTTCCCACAGTGGCGCCGCTTAACAGGAGCGCCCCGGGGATCACTTGCAAAGCATGTTTCTGCACAAGGTATTGCACCTGACCGCCTCCCCGCTCCGTAACCAACGCAGCGAATGGCAATTCAAACAATGCATCGTCGACCGATAGGAGCCAGGTTTCTTTCCCGGTCTCCTCCGGTCTTAATTCGCCGAACAGGTCACGATAGAACCGTTCACCTACCTCTGACGCACCATCGCCTCCGGCTACCAGCTCGCTTCGATTCGTTCCTCTCCGAACTGCATTCCTGAATTCGGCGACCGACCGTCGAATCTTTCCCGCGGCTGGCAACCGATGTACGCTGATCGTCTGTCGCGTCACCGCCCATACGTAAGATTCTTCCGTCCCCAAATAAAAGCTGAGGAGTACCTCGGCCCCACTTAGCCCTTTCTGGAAATCTATAAGTGAACTCCGGTTGTGAAAGTTCTCCGCCTGATTAGTGATGTAGGCTAGGCCAACTCTCGCTTCCATTTCGGAAAGTTTCAACTTGAGACGCCGCGCGAAAGCGGTCTCGGGCGCCCCGCTTCTGGCCGACCGCCCCTGCTCCGCGCGCAGCTCCGCCAATCGCTCCCAGTATTCGGCTGGAAGCTTTCTGCGCCACACCTCGGACATTGCGAGACTCTCGCGCAAACTTGCCGCCCGGTTCGACTCGACCGCCTCGAACGACTCCTCCACCCATTTCCTGCTTCCCGTCCGTAATGCTTCCCGCGCAGCCGCGACTATAAAGGAATCGAACGCCCTCCGCGCTAATTCGACGTTAGCCGCGATCAGCGAAGCCGCCGCGGGAGGCACCTCGCGCCGCCATTCCGATGCCAACTCGACCGCGGATCGGAAATCCCTGAGCGCTGCCGGAATCTCCCCGCTGGCCAGCCGGATCTTTCCTCTTTGGTGCATTAGCAAGTAAGGCGGCAGGCTCGCGCTGACTCGTGCCCCGTTGGCAATGGCGAGATCGGTGAAACGTCTTGCGGTCGCGACGTCGCCTTTGGCCAGTTGCAAAGCTCCCAGCCGCGCGTAGGAGAATGGCAGGTCCGCGCGCCAGTAAATCAGCCGCAGCCGGAATGCTTCATTCAAGGCCCGCTCCGCGCCGTCGAGATCTCCCCGCGCCAGACGATCCGCGCCCAGCAGGTCCCACCCCGACGCCTCAAGCGCGCCGTCCCCTTGCGCGCGCGCTGCTTCGATTCCCGACGTATACAGCGCGTCGGTTCGTCCGTCGTGCAGGGCCTCGTGCAACCGCGCCAGTTGCAGCAGCAATCCTGCTTCGAAGTAAGGATGCTTTAGACCGACACTCGCCGCGCGCCCCTCTTCCGCCGCTTGCAGCGCTGCGTCGAAATCCCATATTTGCAAGTACAGGCTCGAAAGATTCACTGCGATCGCGCCCAGATCCATCCGGTCGTCGATCGCCTTCGCCCGCGAGCGAGCATCCAGGAACGAATCCAATGCGGCCCGGTAATGAAGCTGCGCCAGCTGGCAGCCTCCGGCAATCATCAGGAATCCTACGATCGCATGATCGTCGCGATGCTGCTTTGCAAGCTGCTGCCCATACAGCGCGACTCTTGCCGCCGACGCAAAATCACCTGCTTCGCGATGGAGTCGCGCTGTGTGTTTGAGGGCTGATGCTTCCTTTGAGTCCCACCAGTGACCGGTGTCGTTCGACCCGATCTTGACGAAGGCTGATGGACGCCAGCCGATCATCAACAGCGTGAGAACTAGGCAAAGGCACCGGGGGAGTGCTGCCATTTGCAAGTCAGGCTGTGAAAGTCTCCGAACATACTAGCAGATATTGTTTTGGGAAGCCAGAATTTTTATTGCCAGAATTCTTATTAAAGGATTAGGGCAGGCGCGCTACCTGCCCCTCCGGGAGGGGGAGGCTCGCTCCCTAACCCGGCCCTTACCACTCTCCAGTTCAACGACTCAGGATCCTGGAGGAAAAACGATGATCGGCTCTCCCATCTGTGTACCCCTTTCCGGTAATCTTTCGATTACCGCCCCAATAGGTACACCGCCCGATTATTTCTTCCGCCCGCTCGAGCCTCTAACCTCTTCAATAATCGATTACGTTTGTCCTTCACATTGCGTGTGACCTCGCGGCGCAACCTTCCGCGAGCACCCCTCCTCCAGTACCATTAGTACGCAATAGGTCACCGGTTGCGACAAACCAAGAATTAACGGAGTGCGGAGGAGGGATCCAACCGGGCTGCTTTCCATGCCGGAATCAGGCAGGCCGCCAGCCCGGCTAGGACTACCAACAGCGCCGCGGTGCCCAGCACCAGCCAGTCATGATGATCCGCGCCCGTAATCAAGCCCGCAAGATACCGGGCCGCCGTCACTGCCATTCCCAAGCCACCCGCCGTTCCGGTGACGACGACACGCACGCCATGCCGCATGATCACGATCATTACCACCGGCCGGCCCGCGCCCAGCGCCATCCTTACTCCGATCTCGCGTCTCCGCAGCGCGACCGCATGCGCTACTACTCCGTACACGCCTGCCAGCGCAAGAAGCAGCCCGCACGCCGCGGCCATTGCCAGGACCGTGATCGCAATGCGCGCATTCGAGAGTGCTCCCCGGTTCAGATAGTCGGCCAGTGGACGCACGTCGCTCACCAGCGGATTCGCGTCCACCTCACGAATGAGATCGAGCACGGCGGGCGCGGCCTCGGTCCCCGCGTCGACGTGCAGCACCATCCGCGACGCGTAGTTCTGCGAAAACGGCAGATAGAAATACGGCCGCGGCGACTGGCCCGCTTGAAAGTACGCGGCCGTAGTGACGATCCCCACTACCGTCAGCCAGCGCCCATTCATCAAGATTCGTCCGGCGAATCCACATCTGCGCGCGAGCTCTTCATTTACGATCACCACCGGCGCGCTCACGCCCGTGTCGCGTTCATCGAATGTGCGCCCGGCGATCATCCGCAGATGCATCAGCCCGAAGTATCCGGGCGTCACGATATTCATCCAAACGGCGCGCGGCTCCTGCTCTCCCTCGATCGTGATCAGCCGTTGCGCCGATGAGTATCCGAGCGGGATAGACTGTGCCAACTCCGCCCCTCGCACTCCAGGCGAGCGTCGGACGCCCTCGAGAACGCGATCGTAAAATTCACGCGCGCGGGCTTCTTTGTAACTGGCTTGCGCTGGGTCAAGTGTCATTACCAACACGTGGTCGGTGCGATATCCCAAGTCAAGGCGGCTCGCCTTTGCGATCGCGCTCCAGCCCAGCCCGCCGCAGGCGACCAAGGCCGCCGCCAGCGCGATCTCCAGGGTCACCAACGCCGAGCGCCAGCCGTTTCTCGCGGCTCCCATCCGAGCCGATTTCAGAAGCGTTGTCAGATCCCGCCGCGTTCCCAGCACCGGCGCGGCGCCGCACACCAGAATCAACAGCGCCATTGCTCCCGCGATCGTGAACGCGACACGTCCACCCAGCGCCGGCGTCATCGCCAGGCGCACGTCGGTGGGCAAGACCGCCGCGCGCGCCACCAAACGAATCGCGACCCAGGCGAGCGGAATCCCAAAGACCGCGCCTCCGAACACCAGCGCTGCGCTCTCCAGTAACCCATCCGCCAGCAACCGCGCCCGTCCCGCTCCCAACGCCACGCGAACGGCAGTCTCAGCCGCTCGCGCCTCGGCTCTCACCAGCAGCAACCCTGCGACGTTTGCGCACACGATCGCGAGCGTCAGGATCGCCAGCGCGACCAGGAATCCAGCCAGCGCCGGCATGGTTCGATTCGATCCCACGCGCGCCTCGAATTCCGTTACCACCAGCGCCCGCCGCCCCCGATTTGTTCGTGGATAGTCCGACGCCAGCCTCGCGGCGATGGTGGCAAATTCCGCGCGCGCCTGATGGATGGTCGCGCCCCGCGATAGCCGGCCGTAGATGTTCAAGTAACGCCGATCCCTTTCTTCAAGAGGCTTTCCATTCGATGGCAGTAGTCCAGCCGCATAGACGCCCATCGGCACATAAAAATCCTCGTGCAGAAAGCGGTCAAGCCCGAAGTCCTTCCTCGCGACCCCGATTACGGTGAACTCCGATCCGCTCAGCCGAACGTTCTTCCCGACGATCCGGGTATCCGCGGAAAACTCAGATTCCCAAAACGAATACGCCAGCACAGTCACGGGAGCGCGCGTTTCATCGTGCGCGAACGTCCGTCCCAGCGCCGCCGGCGCTCCCAGCACGTCGAAGTAGTCCGCCGTTACGGCAAGCCCCATCCGTACTCGCGGCGCACTCCGTGCGTCTGCCGCGACGCCCACGAGAATCTGGCTTTGCGCGACCATCCCCGAAACGGTTCGCGAGGCCCTATGGAAATCGTCAAAGTCCGGATAGGAGAGCAGCCCGAAAGTTTGGTCCGCGGAGGCCGTAAAGATCCGCACGATCCGATTCGCATCGCGAACTGGCAGCGGCCGGAACAAGATTGCGTCCGCGAGGCTCGCCAGCGCCGCCGCCAGCCCGATGCCCGCCGCCATCGACACGACGGCCAACCCTGTCACTCCCCGGTCTCTAAGTAATGAGCGAAACACAGCAAGCATGCTGGTTCATGCTGCGTGTGTTTTCAAAAAGGATGGTACGCGACCGCCCTCAACGGGGTTGGAAACGCAAGATTTCCCGTTTTGAAGCGCGCGTGACTACTTCTTGGCGGCCTTCTCCTGCGCCCGAGCCGCGCTGAGAATACTGATCATCGAAATCGAATTCCCTTCATGGCAGGCGAACTCGAGAATCCGCTCCCCGCTCGACCGCAATCGCAGCATGGCCGTCCAGGGCTTGGTCCACGTGGTCGGGTCGTCGAGCGTGATCTGATATTCGATCTCGTCCGGCGCCACTCGCGTGAACTTTTCAATGAGATGCAGATTCTCCGTCGCACCCATGAAGCTGCTCTGCGCCGAGAAATTCGTCGTGTCGATCACCAGCGACTTCCCCTCCCATCGCCCTCGCGAATCGCCGTTCCACGTCCGAATGTTCGAAGGAAGATGCGGACGCCCATCCATGGGAATGATCCTGGCATCGTGGATCAGTTCCATCATGATGACGACATACCCGGGCGTCTGCGTGATTTCGTAATAGCTGTACGGTCCGGCTCCGAAGTTCCCGCCGAGTCTCGGCACGCCGAAGGTGATGCAGCGCAGAAAGTTGCTTACATCCTCCGGTCCGTCCGTGGGAGGCTGCGCGACCGCCTTTTCCAGCTCGCGGTTCAGCCGCTTCTGACCCTCCGGCGTAAGCGGCGGTATTCTTCCATCCGGCGGATCGATAATCAGCGAGGTCCGGCGATCGAACTCCCGCTTGATCATTTCGAGCGGCCCGCCCGTGGAGATGTTGGGATTCTTGTATTCCGATGAGTTTGCCAATGCCGCCAGGAACGCGTTATCTCCCGCCGCGTAGTCGCTGGTCCCATTTTTGAAGATCTTGTCGGCGCGATCTCGCAGCTCTGCGACCTCGGCATCGGTCAGCAAAGCGCGCCCTGCGAGTTCTTTGGGGCGTTCCAGCGGGGTCGCGCTATTGCTGACCCACACGCCTTGCAGGTCCTGCCCGGCGACCGGCAGCAGCAGCAATCCAAACGCTAGCAATCGAGACTTCATGCCGAAGCCTCCCTCTGAAACTTGTCTCGTAGCGAATTATAACCGAACTGTAAGAAAAGAATGTGCCGTGGCGTCTCAATGCGTCATATGCGAATATGAATTCAGGTTCTGTTTCTGAAACTCCGCCTCACACTGACGGGCCTCGTGCTGTGGCTTGCCGCCACCGTGTTCCTCCGCTTCCGTGGCCAAGACCTCCTGACGCCGGACCACAACCTGAAAATCGCGGTCATCTTCGCGCTCAGTTTTCCTCTGATGGCCCTTCTGATCCGCCGCCTTTGCCGCGGTTTTCAAAGCCGCGAGGAGCAGTTCGGCGCGGCGGTCTCGGTACTGCTTCCTACACTCCTCCCCGACCCGTTTTCCAGTGTTTTCTTTCCCGTGGTTTTTCCCAACATGGCTCCCGAAATGTCCGGCGTCTTCGGCGGCTGGATGCTGTGGTGCTGCGCCGGGGGCCTGGTCGGCGTCGCCATTCGTCCCGCGAGCCAAGGCGTGAAATAGTATGAAAGGACGTCCCAACCTTCTCTTCCGCGAGGATCTCCTTCCGGCGCCTGTCCAAAAACGCAGCCGCGAGAAGCGTGAGCTTCTGAAGACGGCCGCACTGGCCCTGTTTGGCGAAAAGGGCTATGAGCAAACCTCCATCGACGATATCGCCGGCCGCGCCCAAGTCGCTGTCGGAGGGTTCTATCAGCACTTCCGTTCCAAGCGTCAACTGCTTCTGGTCTTAATGGATGAATTTCTGGAACGCCTCGCCAGTCTCAACCTCACTCCGGGCACTTTTGCGGATCCGCGCGCCGGGCTGCGCGATCTCCTGGCCCGCGCTTTCGCCCATGATCTCCACTATGTCGGCGCCTACCGGGCCTGGCAGGAAGCCATGCTCTCCGACGCCGACCTTGCCCGAAAAAATGCCGCCATCCACGCCTGGACCACGCTGCGAGTCCTCGCCGTCTTCGAATATCTCTACAAGTTGCCCCATACCCGTCCCGGCGTAAACCTCCGCGCCCTGGCCCGCTCGATGGACGCCTTCTTCTGGAGCCTTCTCGCCCGCGCCGTTCACATGCCTAAGCCGGAGCTCAATCAATGGATCGACTCCGCCACACATCTGATCTACCACGGACTCTTCACCGACCGCCCACATCTGCTACCTTGAAATTTCCCCACTCCCTTTCGCGTTCCTTCGTGTGCATTCGTGGCTATAGATGATCGCCTTCTCCAACATCAACAAACAGTACGGCAAGCAGCTTATCTTCGTCGAAGCGTCGTTCCAGTTGAACCCCGGTGAAAAAGTTGGCCTGGTCGGGCCAAACGGAGCCGGTAAGACCACTCTCTTCCGCATGATCGTCGGTGAGGAAGAACCTGACGAAGGCGAAGTCAGCGTCCCAAAGCGACTGACGCTCGGCTACTTCCGCCAGGACGTTGAGGAAATGCAAGGCCGCTCCGTCCTCGACGAAGCCATCGCGGGCAGCGGCCGCGCCGGCGATCTCCATCACGAGCTCGAACACCTTCAGCGCGCGATGGAAGATCCCGCCCTCGCCGGTGAAATGGACCGGACGCTGGCCCGCTTCGGCGAGGTTCAAGAAGAGTACGAACACCTCGGCGGCTACGCTCTCGAAGCACAGGCTCGTGAAGTCCTTCACGGCCTGGGCCTTCAGGACGACCAGATCGATTCCGACGTCGGTAATCTTTCGGGCGGCTGGAAAATGCGTGTGGCCCTCGCGCGAGTCCTCATCGGCCGTCCCGACGTCCTGCTGATGGACGAGCCGACGAATCACCTGGATATCGAATCGATCATCTGGCTCGAACAGTTTCTGAAATCTTACCCGGGCGCGCTCCTGATGACCTCGCACGACCGTGAATTCATGAACCGCATCGTCTCGAAGATTGCGGAAATCGATTCCGGCGAAATCATCGCCTACTCCGGCGATTACGAATTCTACGAACGCGAGCGCGCCATCCGCGAGACCAATCAGCAAGCCGCCTTTGCCCGCCAGCAGGCCATGCTAGCGAAGGAACAACGCTTCATCGACCGTTTCCGCACCCACGCCGCCAAAGCCGCGCAGGTCCAGAGCCGCATCAAGGCTTTGGACAAGATCGAAAAGGTAGAGCTCCCCAAGCAACGGCATGTCGTGAAATTCGAATTCCGCGTCCCGCCCCGCTCCGGCGATCAGGTGGTGGTCATCGAAGACGTCCACAAGCGTTTCGCCACCCGCGTGATCTACGAAGGTTTCAACTTGACCGTACGCCGCGGCGAACGCTGGGCCGTGATGGGAAGAAACGGCGCGGGCAAGTCCACGCTCCTGAAAATGATCGCCGGCGCGACGCAACCCGACGCCGGCTCCGTCCGTCTCGGCGCGAGCCTGACCATGGGCTATTTCGCCCAGCAGTCTTTGGACGTCCTCGATCCCGAATTGACCGTGATCGATCAGCTTCAAAAAGACTTCCCGCAAGACGGCATCGGATCGCTCCGAACCCTAGCCGGCGCGTTCCAATTCTCCGGCGACGACGTCGACAAAAGCATCCGAGCTCTTTCCGGCGGCGAAAAATCCCGTCTGGCGATGGCGAGAATGCTCTACAACCCTCCTAACTTTCTGGTGCTCGACGAACCCACGAACCACTTGGATCTGGCCACTAAAGAAATGCTGGTCGACGCGCTGAAAAATTTCGAAGGCACGATGATCTTCGTCTCGCACGATCGGACTTTCTTGCGCGGCCTTAGCTCCCGAGTACTGGAACTGGGTGGCGAGTCCGGGACTGACAAGAATCCGCACGTCTATCCGGGATCCTATGTTGAGTACGTGCAAAAGACCGGGCACGAAGCGCCAGGCATCTATTCGTAAGTCGCAATCCTAAGTCTCGGTGGGGCAAATTCCCGACATTGGCCCGGAACTACTAGAACGCCGATACGCCTTGCCAAATAATTCCGATCTGTCAAAGTGACTATATGTTTTCAAGCTGCCATACTTTTACTTCCGAATATCGATTAAAGCGCGCTGGCATTTTTCTTGTAATTCTGGTCTGTTTTGGCTCCACTTGCGCTTCAGCGTCGCCATTTCTCTTGACGTTTGGCGGTACCATCGATTACTCAACAACATCTGCCGTTCCCGTCGGAACACCGTACTTCGGTAGCTTACGGTACGACACAACCGATGCGGTCCTTCTATCGATTTCGCCAACATCTGCCGTCTATTCTTTCGGACCATCTGACTCCCTCACCCTCTCCACCGGTCCCTACACGTTTTCAATTTCCGGCAATAGCCCCGACGGATTTCAAAACCAGTTGCAGGTCGTGTATCAACAAACGTTCGATGGGGAGGTAGCCGACGTCTTTTTTGCGGGTGATTATAGCGAAACAGGCATCAGCTCAAATCTCCCTGGCTTGACGCCAACTTTCCTCGGCTTCCAGATCGCCGGGCCTCCAGGGCTACTGACCGCCGATGGACTGCCCGAAAGCTTCGATTTCAGTAAAGTTGATCCCGTGGGTTACGGAATCGCAGCGACACAGGTCGGGGTATCCTTTGCCGATGGGGAGCTTTTTAGCGGCGATTTCAATTCCCTGGAAATTCAGGCGGTTCCGGAACCCGCGACCGGAGTTTTACTGAGTTCGATCGTCCTTGGATTGATACTGCGACGCAAGCGCGTTTCCCGCACGTGTGACACACCACGTGTAACACACCACGGAGTCTAGAAATAGAACATCGATAACTGGAAGGTGACCGTGAATCCCGCCGTTTGCCACGGCAAGCCGTGCATCCGAGGAACCCGAATCATGGTCTCCGTGATTCTCGACAACATTGCGGCCGGCGTCGACCGAGCGAATCTTTTGACCAGCTATCCCTCTTTGAAGCCGAAAGACATCGATGCGGCGATTGCCTAGGTTCTTCGTCTGAAGCGCAGGACAAGGCAGTGGTCTTCAGATACGTACGGACGTCGTCGGCGGTAATCCGGCGCAAGTCCCTTCGGTAAACTGTGGATCGTAGAGAGCGATCGAATTCGAGTCCGACAAAGTTAGAAGTTTTTCAGGACACGAAACGGCTCGCATAGAATGGTTGAGAGGCGGGAATCGGTTTTCCGCCTTTTATCTAATCGCGCCCGCTGCTTCGCCATTCTATAAATGCTGCGCTTCTTGATCATCTTCTGTGCCTCCGCCCTCGTCAGCTTCGCGCTGCTGCTGGCCCCTCCGCTGCGCCCCGTCGTCGAACTTTTTTCGAGGAGCCTGGTCACAGCCTCGGCTTCGATCATCTCGATTTGCGGAGGAGATTCGCGAATACAAGGAACCGAACGGACCGTCCTGGCTGATCCCTCGAGTGGCAGGGGAGTCGAGATGAAGGACGGTTGCAACGGAGTTAACGTGACGCTC
>DATGGL010000070.1:0-2981 GCA_035308605.1 Bryobacteraceae bacterium | reverse complement strand
ATGCCGCCGCCGGTGCCGCCCAGCGTGAAGCTGGCGCGCAGAATCACCGGATAGCCGATGCGATCGGCGAACTCTAATCCGTGATCGACCGAAGTCACCAGTTGCGACTGCGGAAGATCCAGGCCGATCTTGCGCATCGCATCTTTAAACAGCAGCCGATCCTCGGCCTTCTTGATCGCATCGAGCTTGGCGCCGATCAGTTCTACGCCGTACTTTTCCAGGACGCCCGCTTCGGCAAGCGCCACCGAGAGATTCAAGCCGGTCTGGCCGCCGACGGTGGACAGCAAGGCATCGGGCCGCTCGCGGCGAATCACTTCCTCGGCGAACTCGACGCTCAGCGGCTCCACGTAGGTTTTGTCGGCGAGATCCGGATCGGTCATGATGGTGGCCGGGTTCGAATTGATCAGAATCACTTCGTAACCGTCGGCGCGCAGCGCCTTGCAGGCCTGGACGCCCGAATAATCGAACTCGCAGGCTTGCCCGATAATAATGGGTCCAGAGCCGACGATCAGGATGCGATGCAGATCGTCACGGCGAGGCATTACTGGCCGGTCTCCATCAGTTTCACGAAATCGTCGAACAGGTATTGCGAATCGTGGGGGCCGGGCGCGGCTTCGGGATGATACTGCACGCAGAACACAGGATGGCTGCGGTGGCGGAAGCCTTCGAGCGTCCCGTCGTTCAAGTTGGTGTGGGTGATCTCAAGCTCGTTCAGATTCAGCGAATCCGGGTCGACCGCGAAGCCGTGATTGTGCGAAGTGATCTCAACCTTGCCGGTCACTTTATTCAGCACCGGATGATTCCCGCCCCGGTGGCCGAACTTCAGCTTGAAGGTTTTCCCGCCCAGCGCCAGCCCCAGAATCTGATGGCCGAGGCAGATGCCGAAGATGGGCACGCGGCCCACCAGTTTGCCGACCTGCGTAGCTTGATGCGTCAGCGGCTCGGGATCGCCGGGGCCGTTCGAAAGAAACACCCCGCTAGGTTTGAGGGCCAGGACATCGTCGGCGGAGGTGCCCGCCGGAACCACCGTCAGCCTGCAGCCGACCTGCACCAGCATCCGCAGAATGTTGCGCTTGATTCCGAAATCGTAAGCCACCACATGAAATCGCGGGTGAGCCGGGTCGCCGATGCCTTCCGAAGGAGAGCACGCAATCGCGGGACCGTCCCAGGAGTAGCGCTCGACGGTGGAAACCCGCGTCGCCAGATCGAGACCGGTCATCGAAGGCGATTGCTTTGCGCGCTCGACCAGTTCCTTACGATCCGTCGAGGTCGCCGACAGCACGCCGCGCATCACGCCGCGCGAGCGGAGATGCAATACCAGAGCTCGCGTATCGATACCCGATAGGATCGGGACGCCGCTCGCGGTCAGAAATTCCTGCGCGGTTTCAGTCGAGCGCCAGTTACTGGCCAGCGGAGAAAACTCGCGCACCACCAGGCCTTCAATATAAGGCCGTGCCGATTCGCAATCGTCGAAGTTCGCGCCGTAGTTTCCGATCTGAGGGCTGGTCAGGACTACGATCTGGCCGGAATACGACGGGTCGGTGAAAATCTCCTGATATCCGGTAATGGAGGTATTAAATACCACCTCACCCGTGCGTTCGACGGGCGCACCAAAACTCTGGCCCTCGAAGACGGTGCCGTCTTCCAGGGCGAGGACTGCGGGATTCAATCGGGTGTCGCCTCCAGATCAGGGGAGTAACTTCTATTTCACCACAGAGCAGCGCTTCGGTGCAGAGAAGAGTCATGATTCGACGAGCGGATCACGTGCGGGCCTCCTTTTTGAGAAGCGCACGTTTGCGTTCCACGCCCCAGCGGTAGCCCGATAATGAGCCATCGTTCCGGACTACGCGATGGCACGGGATGGCCACGGCCAGCGGGTTAGCGCCGCAGGCCCGGGCAACGGCGCGAACCGAATTCGGAGAACCGGCGAGCTTCGCAACGTCGGTGTAGCTCGCAGTTGAGCCCAGGGGAATTTTCCGCAGCGACTGCCAGACGCGCTGCTGAAAGGCGGTTCCGCGCACATCCAGAGGAAGATCGAGGCCGAGCGCCGGCATCTCGACAAACCCGACCACTTTCGCCACCAGCGTCTCAAAGCCGGCGTCGCCACCGATGAGGTTGGCTTTCGGGAACTGGTCCTGCAGATCGCGCGCCAGCGAGTCCGGATCGTCTCCGAGAAGAATGGCGCAGATACCGCGATTGCTTTGAGCCACCAGGATCGAGCCCAGAGAGCACTCGCCGACAGCGAAGCGGATGTCCGTTCGAACTCCCCCGGCGCGATAGCCTGAAGGTGTCATACCCAATACCTGATTCGAGGTTTCGTAAAAACGACTGTTCGAGTTGTAGCCCGCGTCGTAAATTGCTCCTGTCACGGTGGCGCTTTTGGTGAGCGACTTTCGCACGAGATTGGCGCGATGCGCGGCGGCGTATGCTTTAGGCGTAAGCCCCGTTTCGGCTTTGAATACGCGATGAAAATAATAGGTGCTCCATCCGGCGTGCCGCGCCAGCGATTCGAGGCCGGGCGGCGTCTCAGAGCTTTCTATCTGGCGGCAGGCGTATGCGATCTTTTCGGCGTGCAGTTCACGCTGCGAAGCCTGGTTTGGCTTGCAGCGTTTACAGGGACGGAATCCGGCCTTCTCCGCTGCCTGGCTGGTGGCGTGAAACTGCACATTCTCAGGCCTGGCGAGACGCGCGGCACAAGAGGGGCGGCAGTAGACGCCGGTCGTCTTTACAGAATAAACAAACTTCGCCCGTGGATCGCGAGCCACAAGGGAAGCCCAGCGGGGATCCGTTTCCGTTATCTTTGCGAGCCGTGCATTTTTCGCTGTGGCGCTCATTTGCATTTTTTGACTCGTCCTGACAAGTACGAATTTAACAGTGATTCCAGGCCGTGACACTCCGGTTCTTGCTCTCAAATTCCGACTTGGATGCCCGGGTGCCGTAAACTTGTCTTTTGGATAAAACGCTGAAATGAAAAAAATCGG
>DATGGL010000069.1:0-6299 GCA_035308605.1 Bryobacteraceae bacterium | reverse complement strand
GTCGAAGGCGCCGGAAAAATCGGATTCGTGAAGGGCGACGGGTTATTGAACCTATCGCCCGCGGACGGCGGCACGGAAGTTACCTATGAAGGCGACGATCAGGTAGGCGGAACGATGGCCGCGGTGGGGCAGCGACTGATCGATGGCACATCGAAGATGATGATCAAGAAATTCTTCGAAAAGCTGGTAAGCGTCTAGCGGCTCAGACGAGCCCGGAGGGCGATTCAAGCGACCCCGGAGGGCGATTCAGACGACTCCGGAGGGCGGACTCAAACGAGGCCGGAGGGCGACTCATACAGGAAGCAACGCCGCGTTCAGCCAAAAGCCTTCGATCACCTTACTCAGTTGGACTAAAGAGTCCAGGTCGCTCGGCTTCGGAAGATAACAGTTGGCGTGAAGCTCATAAGCTTTCTGAATGTCCTCTTGATCCGTGGACGTCGATAGAATCATGACCGGAATTCGCGAAAACTCACGCTCGCTCTTGATCTCCGCCAGAAGCTCCCGCCCATCCATTCGCGGCATGTTCAGATCCAGCAAGATCAGAGCCGGCCGGGGACTCTGAGTGTACGGCCCCTCCTGGTGGAGGTAGGCCATCGCTTGTTCACCGTCTCGAGTGATATTCAGCCTGCACGTGAGACCGCCTTCCTTAAACGCTTCTTGCAACAGGCGAATGTCGCCCGGATTGTCTTCGACCAGCAGGATTTCAACAGGAGAAAGATGCAGCATTGGGATTCGATTCCGAACGCTGATTAGTATGTTCAGATCTTCAATGTTCTCGTCCGGAGCCGTTCAGATAAGCCCGAAGTCAGGCGCCCACCGCTTCGGTGAGTCCCACTGCTTGCTCGAACGGGATCGAGAACGAGAAGACCGCGCCGTCCCCGCGCTGTGAATCCAGCCACATGCGGCCGCCATGCCGCTCCACGATTTTCTTGGAGACTGCCAGTCCGATCCCGCTGCCCTGATATTTCTGGGGATCGTGCAGCCGCTCGAAAATCCGGAAAATGCGGTCCGCGTATTGGGGTTCGACGCCGATCCCGTCATCTTTCACGGAGAAGACCCAATCGCCGCTAACCCGCACCGCCGAAACGTTGACGTGGGGCGGTCCGTCCCGGCGGAACTTGATCGCATTGCCGATCAGGTTTTGAAAGACTTGCGCGAGCAGCCCGGCATCGGCCTCGATCGCGGGAAGCTCACTTACCGTGACGACGGCTCCGCTCTCGTCGATCGACGCTTTCAGATTGTTCAGCGCGTTCTGCACAATCGCGAGAGCCGGCACGGATTCAATCCGGATTGCCTGCGTCCCGATGCGCGAGACGCTGAGGAAGTCCTGGATCATGCGCTTCATCCGGCTGGCGCCGTCGACCGCATAGTGAATAAATTCATCCGCCTCCCGGTTCAGCCGTCCGCAATAGCGGCGCTGGAGCAGCGTCATGTAGCTGATGATCATGCGCAGCGGCTCTTGCAAGTCGTGAGAGGCGACGTAGGCGAACTGCTCAAGTTCTGCATTGGACCGCCGAAGCTCCGCGTTAGCCTGCGCGAGCTGGTCGGCGGCGCGCTGATGTTCCGTGACGTCGCTTACCAGGCCGAGCGCCTGGCGTCCTTCCTCTGTTTCGAGAAAGCTGAGACCGATCTCAACGGGAAATTCAGTGCCATCCTTTCGCACGCCGGCGTGTGACAGGGCGAGACCGAGCGGGAGCAGCCTATCGAGTTGCGAGCCGGCCAATTCGCCGCGGGTGTATCCGAACATCTCCTCGGTTCGCCGGTTGACCAGCACAATTCGCCCATCTTGCTCCACCACGATGATCCCCTGCGACGCGGCCTCGAAATACGACCTCACGCGGGCTTCGCTGGTGGAACGTTCCCGCTCCAATAGCAGCCGCAACTTACCCTCGGCGGTGGCCCGGGCCGCGACCTCCTCGCGCAACCATCGATTGATCCTTTCGAGCTCGTTCGGCGATGCGAGTTTCAACATCGCCGGAGCGAGTTTGATGGTGGCAAAAGCCGCCATCATCGACAGGACTGCTGTAACCGCCTTGATCGCACCTTCCAGGCGGTAGGTCGAATGCCACAGGTTCCACAGCGACATCAAATGGGTCGTGCCGCAGGCGGTAACGAAGCCTGCAAACATGATAGTCACGCCTCCCAACCGCAGTGGCGCGCGCTTTCGGACGAACCAAATTAAGGTGAACGGAATCGAGTAGTACGCCAACGTGATCAATCCGTCCGAGATGGCGTGCAACCACACCAGCGCCGGCTGCCATAAGTAGCATTGGCCGTACGGCAAGAAATCGGAGGAAAACAGCCTTTGGAAGAACACACTCATTTCCAGTTAGTGCGCCGGAGACGAGTGTTCTCTCAGTTATAGGGGTATGTTGCCGTGCTTTTTCCGCGGCATCGTATCCACCTTCGTTTCGAGCATGCGCAAGGCCCGGATGACGCGCGGCCGGGTCTGCCGAGGCTCGATCACATCGTCCAGAAACCCGTGTTCAGCGGCCACGAACGGATTGGCGAAGCGTTCTCGAAATTCCTCTGTCTTGGCTCGGCGGACGGCGTCCTGATCCGGCGCCGACGCAAGTTCGCGCCGGTAGACGATGTTGACCGCGCCCTCCGCGCCCATCACCGCGATTTCCGCCGAGGGCCATGCGAGGTTGACATCAGTCCGCAAGTGCTTCGATCCCATCACGCAATACGCTCCTCCGTAGGCCTTCCGCGTGATCACTGTAATCTTCGGCACCGTCGCTTCGGCATAGGCGTACAGGAGCTTGGCTCCGTGGCGGATAATGCCTCCGAACTCCTGCGCGGTGCCGGGGAGAAATCCAGGCACGTCCTCGAAGGTCAGAATCGGGATGTTGAAAGCATCGCAAAAGCGTACAAAACGCCCGCCCTTCGTCGACGAATCAATATCCAGGCACCCCGCCAGGAAGGCCGGCTGATTCGCGACCACGCCGACCGTGCGGCCGTCCATGCGCGCGAATCCGACGACGATGTTGCGCGCCCAGTGTTCCTGGACTTCGAGAAATTGCCCGTTGTCGATCACGCGGCAGATGACGTCCTTGATGTCGTAGGGTTGATTCGACGCCGCCGGCACAATCGAATCGAGAGCAGCGTCTTCTCGATCTGCCGAATCTCCGCCGTTGCGATAAGGGGCTTCGTCGCGATTGTTCTGCGGCAGGTAGCTCAATAGCTCGCGGATCATACGCAGACACTCGCCATCGTCATGAGCCAGGAAATGCGCCACGCCGCTGGTCGCGTTGTGCGTAGTCGCGCCGCCGAGAGTTTCCTTGGTCACATCTTCATGGGTCACGGTCTTGATCACGTCCGGCCCGGTGACGAACATGTAACTGGTCCGATCCACCATGAAAATGAAATCGGTCAACGCGGGCGAGTAAACGGCTCCGCCGGCGCACGGACCCATAATCGCGGATATCTGCGGCACTACGCCGCTGGAAAGAGTATTTCGCAGAAAAATATCGGCGTATCCTCCGAGCGAAAGCACACCCTCCTGAATGCGCGCGCCGCCGGAATCGTTCAGACCAATTACCGGCGCCCCGGTCTTGAGCGCCAGATCCATGATCTTGACGATCTTCTTCGCGTTCATTTCCGAAAGCGATCCGCCAAATACCGTAAAATCCTGCGCGAAAACGTAAGTAGGCCGCCCATGAACCAGACCGAATCCGGTTACGAATCCGTCGCCGTCGATGACCTGATCCTGCATGCCGAAATCGTCGCAGCGATGCCGTACCAGCTTGTCGGTCTCCTCGAAACTCCCTTCATCGAGCAGCAGATCGATGCGCTCCCGTGCAGACAACTTTCCTTCCTGATGCTGGCGCGCGCGACGCTCTTCTCCACCTCCTGCTTCGGCAACCGCGTGGCGTCGGCGAAGCTCCTCAAGCCGATCGGACATAAGAGACTAGAGTAACGCGAATCCCGGCAATGTCGTCCCATCTTCAGGTGATCCGATTCATCCTTAACTCGACAGCCGTGCTCTGCGCGCTCGCTGTGGTCTTATCGGCACAGGACCAGCCGACCATTCGCACCAACGTTCCGCTGGTATTAGTGCCGGTGACGGTTACGGATAAGAAAGGAAACTCGATCGACGGCCTGAAGGTCGACGATTTCGTGATCGGAGACGACGGCGTTCGCCAGGACATCAGGCTGGATACGTCCGATACGGTGCTGGCTCCTGTCTCGTTGGTCGTGGCCGTGCAATGCAGTGGCATTTCCGCGGCGGTACTCGCCAAAATCAACAGGGTCGGCGCCATGATCCAGCCGCTGATTTCCGGAGAACGGGGCCGGACCGCTGTAATAGCTTTCGACGACGAGGTCCGCGTATTTCAGGACTTCACTTCCGATTCGACGAAAATAAAAGTCGCTTTCGCGAAAATTCAGGGTCGCGTCATCCGAGCCGGAAGAATGCTTGACGCCATCGATGAAAGCGTCCGCATGCTTTCGACTAGGCCGGAAAGCTCGCGCCGCATTCTCCTGATTCTGAGCGAGTCGCGAGACCGCGGCAGCAAGACCAAGCTCGCTCCCGCCATTGAACTGGCCCAACGCGCCAGTGTAGCGGTGTATCCGGCGACCTACTCCGTCTATGCGACGCCCTGGACCGCGAAACCGGAAGACAATCCGCCCATGCCCGGAGGAGGCGATTACATCGCCGGACTCGCCGATCTCTTTCGTCTCGGAAAAACCAACACCGCCGAAGCCTTCGCCCGCGCCACGGGAGGCCGTCATCTTTCCTTCGAAACCCTCAAGGGCCTGGAGGAAGCCATCACACGCGCCGGGGAAGAGATTCACAGCCAGTATCTGCTGAGCTTCGTCCCGAAATCGTCAGACAACCGCGGCTTCCATCGCCTGGATGTCGCAGTGCCGTCGCGGCCGGATGCAGTTGTCCGCGCGCGCCCCGGTTATTGGGCGCAGTGAGTATTACTGAAACAAGAACAGAGGCGTGCCCGCCGCCGGAGCCTCATCGCTCGGCGCGCCCACGGGCTGCTCTTGCGTTTGTAGCTGGCGGCAGTAAATCCCGCCGTCGGCCAGGTACACTTCCAACTCAGCCGGCCGAGGCAGGGTGCCCTGGATCAGCGCTTCGCTCAGCGGATCCTCGATATACTTCTGCAGCGCGCGCCGCAAGGGGCGGGCCCCGTAGCTGCGGTCGGTGCAAGTCTTCTCCAGGATATATTTCGCGGCATCCTGGCTCAGCTTGATCTTGATCTGCTTCGCGACCAGATTCTTGTTGATGTGCTCGGTGAGCAGGTCCATGATCTTCAACAGGTCGTCGTCGTTGAGCGATGTGAACAGAATCGTCTCGTCCAGGCGATTCAGGAATTCCGGATTGAAGGCCTTCTTCACTTCGGCCATCACCTGGTCTTCCACCTTTTGCGGCAGCCCGGCTCCCGGAGCCGAGAACCCCATCGGGCTGCGCTTTTCGAGGAAGCGCGCGCCCAGGTTCGAGGTCATGATGATGATGGTGTTCTTGAAATCCACCGTGTTGCCCAGACCATCGGTCAACTGGCCGTCTTCGAAGACCTGCAGAAGGATATTGTAAATATCCGGGTGCGCCTTCTCGATTTCGTCCAACAAAATGATCGAGTACGGGGCCCGTTTCACGCGCTCGGTCAACTGGCCGCCCTCTTCGTAACCAACGTATCCCGGAGGCGAGCCGATTAGCTTCGACACGGAGTGCTTTTCCATGAACTCGGACATGTCGAACCGGATCAGCGATTTTTCGCTCCCGAACAGGAACTCCGCCAGCGCGCGAGCAACTTCGGTCTTACCGACTCCCGTTGGTCCCAGGAACAGGAAAGAACCCGCCGGTCTCTTCGGCGACTTCAGTCCCGCGCGCGAACGGCGGATCGCGCGAGCCAGCGCCGAAATCGCTTTCTCCTGGCTGATTACCCGGTGGTGCAGTTCATCTTCAATCCGCAGGAGCTTCGCGACTTCCTCTTCCCGGATCGCCGTCATCGGTACGCCGGTCCATCGCGCAACTACTTCTTCAATATCGTCCTTGGTCACGACGCCGGTCGACGTGTCGTCGAGATTGTATTTCTCACGCAACTGGCGCAGGTTCTCGCGCTCTTTCCGCTCTTCGTCGGAGTAGAAGCGCGCCTTCTCGAACTCATGATTCGCGATGGCGTTTTCCATGCGATGCACGATGAACTTGATGCGCTTCTGAATATCCGCAACCTCACCCGGAAGCGTGGTCTGACGCAGTTTCACCCTTGCGCCGGCTTCGTCGATCAGGTCGATCGCCTTATCCGGAAGGAACCGGTCTGGAATAAACCGCGTTGACGTATAGACCG